>JAIPCJ010000030.1 GCA_021738245.1 Methylotenera sp.
GGTCGCGTTGCTGGCCATGGAGGCCATGGCCAAGGTGCCCGGCGCCATCGTGGGCGCGGGCACGCTGCGCACGCCGCAGGACGTGGCGAACGCCAGGAACGCCGGCTGTGTTTTCGGCGTGAGCCCGGGCTACACCGATGCGCTGGCCTCCGCTTGCAAGGCCGAGGGCCTGCCGCTGCTGCCGGGCGTATCCACGGCCTCGGAGGTGATGCAGGCGAATGCGGCCGGCTTCAACTTTCTGAAGCTCTTCCCTGCAGTGGCCGTGGGCGGTGTGAACCTGCTGAAGTCGCTCGCGGGCCCTTTCCCGGACGTGGCTTTCTGCCCGACGGGGGGCATTTCGCTGGAGTCGGCACCGCAGTTCCTGAGCCTGCCCAACGTCAAGGTCTGCGGCGGCTCTTGGTTGACCCCGCAGGATGCGGTGGATGCCAAGGACTGGGCGCGCATCACGCGCCTCGCCGCTGAAGCATCGGCCTTGCGCCGTTAAGGCGCGAGGGCGCCGCCGGCCGCGTCAGGCCGGCAGGTCGAACACGAGGCAGGTCGTGGACGCATGCGCGTACAGCTTGCCGTCGTGCCCGACGAGGTCGGCTTCAGCCGTCGTCACCTGGCGGCCGCGGTGCACCACCCGACCGGTGGCGCGCACCAGCGGCACGCGGTCGTTGAGCCCACGCACCAGGTTCACCTTGAACTCCAGCGTCGTATAGCCCCGGCCCACGGGCAGCGTCGTGTGAACGGCGCAGCCCAGGGCGGAGTCCAGCAGCGTCGCAAACCAGCCGCCATGCACGCCGCCCAGCGGGTTGTAGTGCTTGAACTGGGGCTGCCCCTGGAAGATGGCCAGACCGTCGTCTGCCGCCACGAGCAAAAAGTCCATCGTCTCGCTGATCGGGGCCCGCGGTGACTCCCCGGCCAGCAAGGCCTGCATCTGCTGCAGGCCTGTCTTGCCGGCGAGCTGGGCGGGAGACGCGACGCCGGGCGGCAGCTGCTGGCGGGCGCGCACGGCGGCTTCATCGGCTCGCCATTGCGCGAGGACTTGATCGGGTGTGGGCTGAGTCATGGTGGCGCAGAAGAGAGAGTGCCCTCATTCTGCGCAGGGCGCGCTGTCAGCGCTGTCGCCTGTGTTCAGGCGGCAATGCGCTGCTGCGGCGCCACGGCGGCGCCCGCGTGATCCGGGTTGCGCAAGGTATCGAGCACAGGGCCCTGCCAGGGCAGCAGGTAGACGAGGGTGGCGAGTGCCGCGCGTCGGCGCGATGACAACACCGGGCGGCCCCGCTCGTCGAGGAGCAGGACGTTGGACCGCACATTCAGCGGATCGGCTTGCGCCACGGTGCCCGCACTGATCTCGACCCAGTCCCATTCCACCCAGGCGCTGGCATCGGCGTAGGGGCGCTCCCAACGCGTTGTGCCGCCCACGCCACGCGAGCCGCCACGCGAGCGGCGGATTTGTGTGCGGGCGTGAACGACATCCAGCACAGCGGCGGACAGCGCATCGGCCGGCCAGCACACGCTGCCCTCGGGCAATTGGATCAAGGTCGACATGGCGGAACTCCCGACGGAATCGAATGCCGTGCAGTCTCAGGTCAGGTGCATCCCGCAACAAGCTGGCAGACTTGTCAGGTATGGTGCCGGCCGAAATGAACTACCAGCAGTTGATCGACGTTGGCCTGAGCGAAGACTTCGTGAGCTTCGAGCGTCGGCTCGTCGCAACCGCTGACGTGATGGGCTTTCCCATCATTTCGGGCGTGCTGATGCGCGGGCAGTTCAACGACCCCAACGTGCAGATCACCTCGCTGGGCAACACGCCCGAGCCCTATGTGCAGGCGGCCAAGGACCTGGGTGACACGCGCCGCGACCCGGTCATGTCCAGCCTGATGACGCAGTCGGTGCCCGTGGTCTACGACCGCCAGACCTACATCGATGCCGGCGTGGGTGACCTGTGGGAGATGCAGGCGCCGTACGGTTTCAAGACCGGGATCGCGGTCAAGCTGCACCTGCCGGGCGACAAGCACTTCCTGCTCGGGGTCGACCGCGAGGAGCCCTTGCCACCGCCCGGGATGGAGCTGATGCAGATGGTGGCCGGGCTGCAATTGCTGGCGGCCCATGCGCTGACGGCGGCAGATCGCCTGTTGAGCCCCAAGCTCACCAAGAGCGACCTGCCCAAGCTGACCCGGCGCGAGCTCGATGTGCTGAGCTGGACCGCGCAGGGCAAGACGGCCTGGGAGGTCAGCGTGATCTTGAGCATGAGCGAGAAGACGGTGAACTTTCATCTGGGCAATGCCATGCGCAAGCTGGGCGTCACCTCCAAGCACCAGGCGGTGCTCAAGTGCGTTGCAGCTGGGGTTTTCTAGGCCGGGGTTTGTCTCTACAACCTGGAAGACTTGCTAGGTTTCTAGGGGGATGAAAACAGGGACAGTTCAGCCCATCGATTTCTGTTTTCTCCTTCAGGAGCACACCATGAGCTTTATCGACGCCTTTCTCATCGCCCTCGGCCTGCCCCGCCTGGGCGGTTGATCTGCCGACCTGCGCACTTGCCCGGAGATTTCGCGGCGGGTGGCGATCACGGTGACCAGCCCCAGAACACGGGCTCCGCATCGGTCGTCGTCCACTTGCCTGCGCGGCCCGTACCCGGGTTGACCGTGGCAATTTCCGCCCATACCTACGCGCGCTTGCTGGGTCTTGCCGATCAAGCGCCCCTGGAGTGCCTGGGCCTGTCGCCGCGCACCTTGGCCTCGGCCAAGACGCTGGGCTACAACCAGATCGGCCAGGTGCGGAGCACCTCTCGGCAGACCTTGCTGATGGATCTTGGGGAAGAGCGCGCCGAGGAATTGGCGCGAGCACTGCATGACTTTGGCATGCGGCCTCGAGAGGACCACGCCAGCTGATCTGCCGATCAGGCGAGGCTGAATAAACACCCGGTGGGTCGCACCCGCCGGGTTTTCTTTGTCCGCGCCCGTGCGAGCATGCGGGCATGCAAGACCGAGACATTCCCCTGGCTGACTGGCCGCGGCGCGCGGCCCTCGCGCATTTCCGGCACATGGCGCAGCCGGCGTTCAGCGTCACGGCGCCGGTCGACGTCACCGGCCTGCGCGAGCGCGCGGCGCGTCACGGCGCCACACCCTGGCTGGCGTATCACCACGCCGCCCTCGAAGCGGCCAATGCCGTGGACGGCATGCGCCAGACCTTGATCGACGAGGGCACCGGTGTGCGTGAGTTCGCCACCATCCACGCCAGCACCACCGTGCTGCGGGACGACGGCAGCTTCGGCTTCCTGACGCTGCCGCGTGACCCGACCCTGGCCGACTTCGCGGCTCGTGCCAAGCAGAACCTGCCGCGCGTGCGCAGTGCCCGTGGCGACCTCTTCAAGGCCGACGACCCGGGCGACGTCCGCGTCGAGACCCTGGTGCACATGACTGCCTTGCCCTGGTTCGCCTTCACGGCGTTCACCCATGCGCGCGGGCAGGGCGATGACCGGCCCAAGATCGCCTTCGGCCGCTTCACGCCGCAGGGGGAGCGGCTGCTGATGCCGGTGGCGGTGGATGTGCATCACGCCCTGTGCGACGGCGTGCATGTCGGGCGATTTTTCGAGGTCTTCCAGGCGCAGCTGGACCACATCTGAGAAGCGACGGCGCGACGCGTCCGCGTTCCTGGGGATGCCGGGACAGGCCGGTGGTGCAAGACTGCGCCTTTCAGCGTGAGGCCTGCGGATGACATCGCCCCGTCAACTGGTGCTCCTGTGCGATGGCACCAACAACAACCTCAGCGGTCGGCATGCCGACACCCACGTCGTGCTGCTGGCTGAGCTGCTGCGCCTCTTCCCCGACCCGCAGCGCCTGGTCTATTACGACCCGGGCGTGGGCAATCCGGCGCAGCTCCCCGGCACCACGGTCATGGACAAGGTGCACCGCGCGCTGGACCGCATCGATGGCCTGGCCTTCGGTCGCGGCCTGTACGACAACGTGGCCGAGGGCTACCGCTTCCTGATGTCGCACTGGCAGCCGGGCGACCAGATCTTCCTGTTCGGCTTCTCGCGCGGCGCCTTCACGGCCCGTTCCATCGGCGGCCTGGTGAACGCCTTCGGCATCATCGACAAGCATCAGGACACGCTGGTCGCCAGTCTGGTGTCCACGTATTTCGCCAAGGCGTCACCGGAGCGCAGCGACATCACCCTGCAGGCCGCCCGGCTGTTCGGTCAGGGGCAGCAACCCGAAGCCTGGCCCGAGGTGCACTTCGTCGGCGTCTGGGACACCGTGGCCAGTGTCGGCCTGCCGCCATTCGGGCTGAAGATCACGGCCCGGCCGAACCTGGAGGACAAGCATTTCCGCCATGTGCGCCAGGCCATGGCGCTGGACGAACAACGCGCCCAGTTCCTGCCCCGTGCCTATGAGCAGGACGACGGCGCCTTTCGCATGAAGAACGGCGGCACCGGCGACATCCTGCAATGCTGGTTCCGCGGCTCGCACTGCGATGTCGGCGGCGGCAACGAGTACCCCTACAGCGAGTTGTCGCGCGCGCCGTTCGCCTGGCTGGTCTCGCAGGCCATGCTCTGCGGCCTGCGTGTGCCGATGCCGTTGTCGCACCCGGGGCCGGCAACGGAAGACGATGTGCGCGCGGTCATGCCGCAACTCGACCCGGCCACACCGCCGCGCCTGGCGGCGCGCATCAACAGCCAGACCCATGCCACACCGCTCTGGGCCCTCACCGGCCCCAGGGTGCGGGACACCGCCAGCGCGCTGGCCGACGACCAGCCCAGCCGCCGCGTGAAGATGCAGGCGCATCCCAGCGTCGCCGCCTGGACGCACGCCTTTCCCCACCAGACCGCCTGGCGCGACCGCGGTGAGCTGGGCCCGTGGCTCAAGCTGGCGGTCGGCCTCGTGATGGTGGTGGTGTTCGCGGTGCTGGCGGGCTGGGCGCAGCTGTGTCCCAGCGGCTGGCTCCCGCCGCTCGGCAGCCTGGACGAGATCATGGCGGCGAATGCCCGATTCCAGCAGTGGCAGCTCAGCCTGGAGGCCATGCCCGCCTGGGTCGACTCGGCCGCCACCTTCGCCCGCCCCAAAGCCGCGCTGCTGCTGGACCTGGGCCTGATCGCCGCCTGGGCCTGGGTGCTGTCGCTGCTGACCTGCCGGGCCTTTGCGCGGCACGCGGGGCTGATCCAGGTGGGCCGTACGCCCGCGGCCTGGCTGAACCGCTTGGGCTGGGCGCTGCCCATTGCCGTGGGCGCCGATTTGCTGGAGGACCTGTTCTCGGGCCTGAGCATCATCGCCCTGCGGGCCGCGCCCGAAGCCGGGTGGCTGTGGCTGCCCCGCCTCGCGATGACGGCTGCCAGCGCCCTGAAGTGGCTGGGGCTGGCCAGCGTGGCGGTGCTGATCGTCAGCTCATTCCTGCGCCGCCATCGCTAGGCGCCCGTTCAGGCATCGAGGGTGACGATGACCGGCGCGTGGTCGCTGGGCCGCTCGTTCTTGCGGGGCAGCTTGTCGATCTCGCAGGCCGTCACGCGCGGCTTGAGTGCCTCGCTGACCAGGATGTGATCGATGCGCAGGCCCTGGTTCTTGCGAAAGGCGAGGTTGCGGTAATCCCACCAGCTCCAGCTCTTGGGCGGTTGCTCGAAGAGCCGGAAGGCATCGGTCAGCCCAAGGCCCAGCAACTGCCTGAAATGCTCCCGCTCCTCGGGCGTGCAGTGGATCTGGCCGGCCCAGGCCACGGGGTCGTAGACGTCACGGTCTTCGGGCGCGATGTTGAAGTCGCCCATCAGCACCAGCTCGGGGTGCTGCCGGAGTTCTTCGGTCAACCAGCGGCGCAGGCCGTCGAGCCAGCTCATCTTGTAGGCGAACTTGTCGCTGCCCGGCGCCTGCCCGTTGGGAAAGTAGCCGCCGATGACCCGCACACCACCCACCGTGCCGGCAATGACGCGGGCTTGCTCGTCAGCAAAGCCGGTGATGTTCTTGACCACGTCGGTGGCCCGCTCGCGGCTGATCAGGGCGACGCCGTTGTAGGTCTTCTGGCCGAACCACTGCACCTGCCAGCCCGCAGCGCCGAAATCGGCGGTGGGGAATTTGTCATCGGTGAGCTTGGTTTCCTGCAGCACCAGGGCGTCGACCGGGTGGGTCGACAGCCACTCCAGCACTTGCGGCAGACGGATGGCGAGGGAATTGACGTTCCAGGTGGCGAACTTCTTCATCCGGCCATCCTAGCTTTTCAGGCGCCGGCCTCGGCGGAGGTGTCGCAGTCCAGGCAACGCTCGGGTGGAGGCGGCGGCAGGTGCAGGTCGTTGCTCAGCTGGCGCAACGCCGTGCGCAGCCCTTCCTCGATGACCGGGTGATAGAACGGGCTGTCGAGCATCTGCTGGACGGTGTCGCCCCGCTGCACGCTCCAGGCCAGCAGATGGCCGAGATGCTCGGCGGCCGGGCCGATCATCTCGGCGCCGAGCAGGCGGCCGGTGTGCGGCTCCGCGTACACATGCAGGGCGCCGCGGTTCACGCCCATCACGCGGCTGCGTCCCTGGTCGGCGAAGCTGACGCGGCCGGTATCGAAGGCCTGGCCGGCGGCCGTCAGCTCGGCGTGGCTGGCGCCGGCAAGGGCGATCTGCGGATCGCTGAACACGACTGCCAAGGGCGCACGCCGCGGCCGGTGATGCACCCGGGGCCAGCGCGCCGCGTTGTCCCCCGCGATGCGCCCGGCATCCGCCGCCTCGTGCAGCAGCGGGCGGTCGTTGGTGACGTCTCCGGCCACGTAGACCGCCGCCGTGCCCCATTGGCCGGTGTGGCGGTCCACGAGCGGGTGGCCATGGGCGTCATGCGGCAGTCCCAGGTGTTCCAGCCCGAGGTCATCCAGGTTGGCGCGGCGACCGGCAGCACACAGCAGCAGGTCGAAACGCTCACCGCCGACCAGCACTTGGTCACCCGCCAGCACCGGCTCCAGAGACCCGGCGTTGAGCGTCAGCGGCAGCGCTTGGGCAAACAGGCCTTGCCCCAGGGCCTGCAGGTCGGGGTCGGTCAACGGCCCGACACGGTCGCTGCGGGCGAAGAGCCGCACGCGCACGCCCAGCTTGTGCAGCGCCAGGGCCAGTTCCAGCCCGATCACGCCAGCGCCGACGACGGCCACCGAGCGCGGCAGGTCCTGCCAGTCGAACACGTCGTCGTTGACGATCAGTCGCTGCCCGAGCCGCTCGCGCCAGCCCGGCGGCACCACAGGGCGTGAGCCCGTGGCGATGACGACGGCCCGCGCCGACACCTGCTGACCCTCGACGTCCAACTGGCCCGGCGCCACGAAGCGGGCGCGGCCCCACAACCGCGTGGCCTCGGGCCAGCCCTCGATGGTGTCCAGCACGAAGCCGACGAATCGGTCCCGCTCGCTGCGCACCCGCTGCATGACCGCCGTGCCGTCGATGCGCGGCGCCTCGGCCTCGATGCCGAAACGGTGGGCCTCGCGCACGGCCTGCGCGGCCTCTGCGGCAGCGATCAGCAGCTTGCTGGGCATGCAGCCGACGCGTGCGCAGGTGGTGCCGTAGTGGGCGGCTTCGATCAGCAGCACCTTGTCGGTGTGGACACGCGCGGCACGGTAGGCCGCCATGCCGGCAGAGCCGGCGCCGATGATGGCGACATCGCAGGACAAGGTCATGGGCGGCTCTCCGGAGATCGGGCTGGCAAGGATAGCCGGCCCTCCGCAGCGGTGCGGCCGCTGCCTAAACGCCGGTGCTCAACCTGCCGGTGCTCAACCTGCCGGTGCTCGACCTGCCGGTGCTCGACCTGCCGGTGCTCGACCCGCCGTCTCGCGCAGGCAGGCAAGCATCAGCTCCGCCCCCGGCGACAGCTGGTGGGCCCGGCGGGTCACGATGCCGTAGACATCCATGCGCAGGCCGAGGTCGACAGGCAGTTCGGTCAGCTGCCCACCCTCCAGATAGGGCCGCACCAGTTCGCAGGGCAGGGCCGAGATCATGTCGGACTGGGTCATCAGGGCGGTCATCACCGGCAGCGACAAGGTCTCGACGGTGTGCTGCGGCAGGCCCAGGCCGGCCGACAGGAAGACCGCCGTCAGTCGGTCGCGCAGGATGCTGCCGGCCGGCGGCACGATCCAGCTTTGCCGCGCCAGCTCGGCGAGGCTGAGGCCGGGGCGGTCGGCGAGCGGATGCCCCGCGCGGGCCACCAGCATGTGGGGTTCATCGGTCAGCGGCTCGAAGCTCAAGTGCGCTGCGGACTCGCTGTCCAGCACGCGGCCAATGACCAGGTCCAGGTCACCGTTCCGCAACTGCTCGATGAGGATCTTGCTGGTGTCCACCGAGATGGCGACATGCACCCGCGGCTGGCGGGCCTTCAAGGCGGTGATGGCGGCCGGCAACAGCGTGGTGGAGGGCGTGAGCACCGAGCCAACCCCCACGCGGCCGGCCATGCCCGACAGCAGCTCCATGACTTCCTGGTGCGCCGCGTCCAGCTCCGCCAGCGCCGCTCCCGCGCGCCGGATCATCACCTCTCCGTACCAGGTCGGCGCCACGCCGCGCGGCAGGCGCTCGAACAGCTTCACCCCCAGCACATGCTCCAGGTCAGACAGCAGCTTGGATGCCGCCGGCTGCGTGAGATGGGCCGCCTGGGCCGCGTGCAGGATCGAGCCGTGACGCCCGAGCTCCACCAGCAGCACCAGCTGGCGGGTCTTCAGGTGGGAGCGGACGAAGCGATCCGATCGCGGGTCGGTCATTCGTGATAGAGCTGGGAGCGGCCGCCGTCGATGAGGATGTCGGTGGCATTGATGAAGCGTGCTTCATCACTGGCCAGGAAGAGCGCAGTGTAGGCAACCTCGATCGGCTCGCCGATGCGCTTGGGCGGCAGCAGCTCGATCTGCCGCTGCGCCGCAGCCGGGTCGCTCTGCAACCACTGCACCACACGCTCCGACAGGATCAGCCCGGGCGAGATGGAGTTGACCCGCACGTTCTGGGCGGCGTACTGGATGCCGAGTGCCTTGGTGAGACCGATCAGCGCATGCTTGGCGACGGGGTAGGGGAAGGCATTCGGAATGATGCGATGCCCATGCACCGAGGCGATGTTGACGATGCTGCCGCCGCCGCCCGCCAGCATGCCCTGCAGCACCGCGCGGCTGCAGTGCAGGGCCCCTTCGAGATCGACCGCGAGGCAGCGCTGCCACTGGGCGGCTGTCATCGCCAGCGGCTCGGCAAAGACGTCCATGCCGGCGTTGTTGATCAGCACGTTGACGGTGCCGAACCGCGCCACACCCGCCGCGGCCATCGCGTGCACGGCCGCCTCGTCGGCGATGTCGGCGGGCACGAACAGCGCACGTTCGACGCCGAGTTCGTCGACCAGCGCCGCGCCCAGTTCCGCATCTCGCGGCAAGCCATTCAGGATGACCTTGGCCCCTTCTTGCACGAACAGCCGCGCGATGGCCTTGCCGATGCCCTGGGTGGAGCCGGTGACGAGGGCCACCTTGCCTTGAAGACGGGGGAGAGAGCTCATGGCCAATGCAGCTTGGTTTGAAGGATCGTTGCGGGCACGTCGGGCCGATGTCAGGCCCGGCGCTCTCCGCGCGTCTTGAGTTGATCGAGCAGCACGGCCGCGAGCAGGATGAGGCCGCGCACCAGGTACTGGTAGAAGGCATCCACGTTCAGCAGGTTCATCACGTTCTCGACCGTGCCCATGATGAGCACGCCGATCACGACCCCGAAGATCCGTGCCTTGCCGCCCTGCAGCGACACACCGCCCAGCACGCAGGCGGAGATCACGTCCAGCTCGAAGCCGGTCGCCGCATTGGGTTGGCCGCTGGTGATGCGTGCCGACAGCACCAGGCCGGCCAGTGCGGTCACCACGCCCTGCAGCAGGAAGATCCACACCCGCAGCCGTTCGACCCGCACGCCCGCCAGGCGGGCGGCTTCCGGGTTGCCGCCGATGGCCAGCGTGTTGCGGCCGAACACGGTGTGGTTGAGCAGCACGCCGAAGACGATGAAGCAGACGACGGTGAGCCAGATCGGCAGCGGCAGGCCGAGCACGGCGGTGTCGCCGAAGGAGATGAAGGTCTCGTCGGCGATGCCCACGGCCTGGCCCTGCGAGGCGATGAAGGCCAGGCCGCGTACCATCAGCATGGTGGCCAGCGTGGCGATCAGCGCATTCACGCGCAGATAGGCGATCAGCACGCCGTTGCCCGCGCCGATCAGGGCGCCGGCCAGCAGGCCGCCGCCGATGGCCAGGCCCACGCTGCCGGTGCGCTCCAGCACCATGGCCCCGAGCACGCCGGCGAAGGCGATGGTGGAGCCGACCGACAGGTCAAAGTCGCGTGAGGCCAGGCACAGCATCATGGTGCAGGCCACCATGCCGATCTGGGCGACCGACAGCAGCAGGCCGACGATGTTGGCCGTCGAGAAGAAGTTCTCGACCGTGAAGGACAAGGCGACGAAGAGCAGCTGGTAGCCCAGCGTCATGCTGTGCTCCTTGAGCAGAGCGCGTGAAGTCGTGTGCATTGCAGGCGCGGGTGTCGCGGCAGTCGGGTTGGTGTTCATGGTCAGTGCGCGGGCGTGGCTGGCGCGCCGTCAGGGAGGGCGAGGGCGAGCGCGGCGGTCTCGCTGGCCTGGGCGCGATCCAGCTCACCGCTGATGCGGCCATCGCGCATCACGATGACCCGGTCGGCGATGCCCAGCACTTCGGGCAGTTCGCTGGAGATGGCGATGACGCAGCAGCCGCTGGCCGCCACGTCGTGAATGATCCGGTAGATCTCGTTCTTGGCGCCCACGTCGATGCCGCGCGTGGGCTCGTCGAGGATGAGCACCTTCAGGCCCGGCTCGGCCAGCCAGCGGGCCAGGATGACCTTCTGTTGATTGCCGCCGGACAGCAAGCGGATCTCCTGCTCGCGGCTGGGGGTCTTGATGCGCAGCTTCTTGATGAAGTCATCGGCCCGCTGAGCCTCCTGGCCGTGGCGCAGGAACACGCCGGCCGCCAGGCCGTGCCGCCGGCAGCTGATGTTGATGTTCTCGGCGACGGAGCTTTGCGCGAGGATGCCTTGCTCTTTGCGGTCCTCCGGGCAGAGCACGATGCCGGCCGCAATCGCATCGGCGGGGCTGCGTGCCGCCACCGGCCGGCCGTCCAGCCAGACCTCCCCGCCGCGCCGGGCGTCGGCACCGTAGAGCAGCCGCATCAGCTCGCTGCGCCCGGCACCCACGAGGCCGAAGAAACCCAGCACCTCGCCCCCGCGCACGGCGAAGCTCAGCGGTTCGGGCAGGCGTTTGCCGTGCAGGCCGCGGACATCCAGCCGCACCGGGCCGTGGCTGCGGCTGCGGTAGTCGTAGATGTCCTGCAGCTCACGGCCCACCATGTCGGCGATCAGGCGTTCGCGGGGCACGTCGCCCATCACCTCGTGCGTGGTGATCTTGCGGCCGTCGCGGAAGATGGTGCAGGCATCGCACAGTGCGTAGAGCTCTTCCAGCCGATGCGAGATGTAGATCAACGTCCGCCCCTCCGCGCGCAGGCGCTTGACGAGGCGAAACAGGATCTCGGTCTCACGGTGCGACAGGCTGCTGGTGGGCTCGTCAAACGCGATGACCTGGGCGTCCTGCATGACGGCCTTGCAGATTTCCACCATCTGGCGCTGGGCGATGGAAAGGTCAGACAGGCGCGCCGCCGGGTCGAGATCAACGCCGATGGCTTGGAGCTGGGCCGCAACCTGCCGGCGGGCGGCCTGGTGGTCCACCAGGCCGAATCGCGTGGGCAGCCGGCCGAGCAGCACGTTCTCGGCCACCGTGAGCTCCGACACGTACTGCAGCTCCTGGTGAATGATGGCCACGCCCGCCGCGATGGCGTCACCCGCGGAGGCGAAGTGGCGGGCCTGGCCGTCGATGAGCAGGCGACCGCCGTCAGGCTTGTACTGGCCGCCGAGGATCTTCAGCAGGGTGCTCTTGCCCGCGCCGTTCTCGCCGAGCAGGCCCATGACCTGGCCGGGGCGCGCCTCGAAGCTCACGCCGTTCAGCGCCTTCACACCCGGGAAGTGCTTGCTGATGTGGTCGAACTGCAGCAACGCCATCACAAGCCCATCTGCTTGCGGATCTCGGCCTGGTTCTGCCGGGTCATCAGCACACCGCTGGTCAGCGTGACCGGCGGCGGCGCCTTGCCCTGGGTGGCCCATTCGAAGACGGCGACCGCGGTCTCGTAGCCATGCCGCTTGGGGCTGATCAGCACGGTGCCGTAGAAGGCGGTGGGTGTGGGCTTGGTGAACTCGTTGAGCGCTGTCTGGCTGCCGCCGATGCCGATGGCGAGCATCGCGTCCTGCTTGATGCCGCGGCCCTCGGCGGCACGCACCGCACCCAGAGCCGCTTCGTCGTTCAGGCCGAACGCCACCCAGCGCTTGAACTTGGCGTTCTTGGTGAAGGCGATGTTGGCGGCGTTGAAGGCGCTTTCGGTGTCGGTCTTGGCCTGCGGGGCGTCCACCACGTTGCTGGCCGGCAGGCCGCCGGCGCGCAGGGCGTCGACGGCGCCCAGGGTGCGGTCGCGCGCCGTGGGGAGCTGGTCGAAGGCCACGCGCAGCACGCCCACTTCTTCAGGCTTCCAGCCGCGCGCTTTCATCTCGGCGAGCAGACCCTGGCCGACCTGCTTGCCGATCTCGTAGCCGGAGATGCCCATGTGTGGGATGTCGGCGATCGGCTTGCCGGCACCGTCCACCAGCTGGTCGTCGACCGACATCACCTTCAGGTTGTGCCGCTTGGCCGCGCGGTTGACGGCCACGCCCAGCTTCACGTCGGGCGCACAGATGACGAAGCCCACGGCCTTCTGTGCTGCGAGGTTGTCGATGGCGGCCATCATCTTCTCGCCGTTCGGGATGCCGATCTTGACCAGCGTGAAGCCTTTGTCCTTGGCGGCCTGCTCGGCGAAGCGCCATTCATCCTGGAACCACGGCTCCTCGGCCTGCTTGACCAGAAAGCCGATCTTGACGGGTTCGGCGGCCCGTACCGCCACGGGGCCGGCGAGGGCGGCCAGCGCGAGCGGGAGGGCGAGGGCGGCTCGGCGGGGGAAGTTCATGGGTTGTCTCCTTGGTCTTCGAACAGGGCATCGGGTACGCCCAGGGCTTCAGGCAGGCGCAGGCCGAACAGGCTGCCCGCATGTGGCTGCGCGGCCAGCGCCTCACGGCTGAGTTCGGCCCGCGCGGTGGTGAGCATCAATTCGTCTCGGCCTGGCCCGCCGAGCGCGGGGCAGGTGGCGTGCGCGGTGGGCGCGGTGTAGATCGCCATGAGTGCGCCGCTGGCGTCGTAGCGCGCCACGCGTCCCGCACCCCACTGCGCGTTCCACAGGCAGCCTTGGGCATCCACCACCGAGCCGTCGGGCCAGGCGTCGGGCAGGTCCATCTCGGTGAAGGGGCGAATGTGGTCGACCTGCGCGCTGTCTGCGTCGTAGTCGCACTGCAGGATGCGCTGGGTCAGCGTGTCGCAGAAATAGAGCGTGCGCCCGTCCAGGCTGAAGCACAGGCTGTTGGCGATGGCCACCGCGGGCAGGGCCAGTCGGCGCAGTCCGTGGCGCAGCGAGTACTGGTAGAAGCTGGCAATGGTGGATCGCGGCCGACGCTCGCCGTCCTCGTTCAGCGTGCCGAACACGAAATTGCCGCTGCGGTCGGTGCGGCCATCGTTGATGCGGGTGCGTGGCTCGGCAGCGTCCACCGGTGCGAGGGTCTGCAGCGGCCCGAGGTTCAGGTCGTCGTCCAGCGCCGCCAGTGCCAGGCGCTTGGCCAGGCCCAGCAGCACCCGTCCGGAGCGGCAATGCGCAAAGCTGCCCAGGCGGTCGGGCAGGCGGCAGGTCAGTGGCAGGGGCTCCGCCGGCCGCCAGGCGTGCAGCGTGGCGGCTTCGATGTCAGTCCACCACCAGCGGCCGCGATGCCACTGCAAGCCTTCGCCGAGGCGTGCCGTCTGGCGCAGGGCGAGCTGGAGGGGGTGGCTCTGCAGGCTCACGGCGCAATGCTCACGCGACGCAAGGGCAGCAGTCGCACGCTGCGCAAGGCGGCCACCTGGGTGCTGCCCTCAGGGAAGGTGGGTCGATGCGAGGCGTCGATATAGATCGGCGCGTCGGCGCGCAGTGGCAGCACGTTCAGGTCCAGGGTTTCGCCGCCTTTGAGGCCGAACTGCCGCAGCCCGACCTGCCAGCGCTGGCCGTTGTAATACCAGTCGTCCAACAGCCGCGTGCCGAAGAACAGGCGGCCGATGTCACCCACAAAATCGAGTTCCAGCAGCACCTCCTCAGCGGACGGTGGCAAGGCCGCCGGCAGTTTGAGCGCCCAGCCGGCAGCCGAGGCGAACGCTTCGGGGATGGGCTGCAACGCGGCGTTGGCCAGACCGCCCTTCAAGAGGGGCGGCGCGCGGCCGGGCTGGCGCTGCGGCACAACCTGCAAGGCGGGCTCGGCCACGGTGCCTGGCAGGCTCAGCTGCTGCAGCGGGCCATCCCGGGTCACCACGAGGCCCGGCGCCTTGGGGTGGGGCAACGCGGGGAACAGCGCGGCTTGCAGCGGCGCGGTGGCCGGGCCGCGGAGTTGCAGCTGGCCCTTCGCGACCCAGGCCTGCTGGCGGCTGAAGACCAGGCGGCGCTGCCCGGCCAGTTCCAGCACCTGCAACTGTTCCACTTCGTCTTGCGACAGCAGCAGCACATGGACTGCACGACCGCCGGACTTGCCGAGGGTCAGCATCTGGGCGCCGGTGCTGGCCAGGGTCTTGACCTCGTCGTCCAGCGCGAATTCGGCGGCCACGCCCGGTGTGGGGGCGAAGACGTGCACGACCCCCAGTGCGCCGGCGTCCAGCCTCAGCACCGGCTGAGCGGTCGCGTAGCGCAGGCGGATGCCATCGAGGTCGAGGTTGAAAGGCCAGATGAAGTAGCTGCCGCTCGGGATGTCGACGGGCTGGGCGGGAAGGGTCAGGGAGCCCCCGGGGAGTTGCAGCTCGAAGCGCACGCCCGCCTGGTTCGCCATGGCGTATTGGCGGACGTGGTTGTTGAAGAACAGGAAGCCGCTGTCCCCCCGGCTGCGTACGGCCCAGCGCGGGGTTTGCAGGTCGCTGGGGCTGGCAGGCGTGATTTCAGGCTGGCGTACCGTCATGGTGGCCAGGCGGGAGCCGTAGTCGCGCAGGAAGTAGTGCACGGGGCGCAACCGCGCCAGCACCTCGCGCGGCTGGCCGTCAGGGCCCAGCGGCGCTTGAAAGTCATAGCTGATGCGGGGCGTGTCGTTGTAGCCACCGCTGAGGGTGCTCTCCTCCAGCCCGACGCCGCCCGGGCCGAGCGGATTGCGCCCCCCGTGGAACATGTAGTAGCCCAGCAGGTTCACGCCTGAGCCGAGCTGCACCGGCAGCATGGCGGCGATGTCGTCCGGCGACACCAGCGTGCGCCGTCGGTACATGGCGGGCAGGCCGGCGCCGTACTCCGCGCCGAGGAAGGGGACGAGGTCCTGGTCGGTCTCGGCGGTGCCGGGTTCGTGGGCGCGCGTCTGGGCGCCGAGGTCGCCGCTGACGCGCGTGCCGAAGCGGAAGGCATGGGTCTCCTTGGGCGGGAGTTCCTTCGTGCTGGTGGCCCAGGGCTCGTCGGCATAACCGCCGAAGACCGGCATCACCTCGCCGGACGGATAGACGGTCTGGTCCCAGCCCGTCACCGTGTAGAGCGGCACGTCCAGCCCGGCCTTCAGGGCCAGTGCCTTGAGCGTGCGGATGTGGGCCTCGCCCCGGTCGGCGCCGCGCAGGTTGTATTCGTTCTCCAGCTGCACACCGATGACGGGCCCGCCGTTCTTCCACAGCAGGCCCTTGATCTGGGCGCCGATCTCGGCATACAGGCGTTCGACGTGGCCGAGGTATTCGGGGTCGTTGCGGCGCGTGGGCATCTTGTCGACCACCCAGTCCGGAATGCCGCCGTAGCGCGCCTCGCCGTGCGCCCAGGGGCCCAGGCGCACGACCACCTTCAGGCCGGCGGCCTGGGCCAGCTGCACGAAGCGCCGCAGGTCGCGGGTGCCTTGCCAGTTGAAAGCGCCCGGCTGGGGCTGGTGATGGTTCCAGAACACATAGCTGGCGACGATGTCGATGCCGGCCGCCTTCATCAGGCGCAGCTGCGTGTCCCACTGGCTGGCCGGGGCGCGGCTGTAGTGGTATTCGCCCATCACGGGGAGCCAGGGCTGGCCGTCGAGCAATAGCGTCTGGCTGTTGGCAGTCAGCGTGTGGCCTTGCGGCGAGCGCACGCTGCCCAGCTTGAGATGCTCGCCCCGGGAAGGGGGCGCGTCAGCCCTGGCGTCCAGCTTCAGCAGGGTTTCGGCCTGCGCGGCGTGGGTGAGCGAGAGCAGCAGCGCAAAACCGAGCGCGCGGATGCGGTTCATGGCGGGTCTCCGGAGGCCTTGTTGTGGTGATGGGTTGGCCTTCAGTCCCGCTGCCACGCCTCGGCAAAAGCCCGGGCGCGCCGGCCGACCTCCTCGGCCGTCATGCCTGGTGCATACAAGGCCGAGCCGAGCCCGAAGCCTGCAGCACCGGCCTTGCGGTAGGGCGCCATGGTTTCTGGCGTGATGCCGCCCACGGGCAGCAGCTTGAGCTCATGGGGCAGCACGGCCCGCATCGCCTTGACCACCGACGGCGTGACGAGCTCGGCCGGGAACAGCTTGAGCGCATCTGCGCCCGCCTGCAGCGCAGCGAAGGCCTCGGTGGGGGTTGCCGCGCCGGGCACGCAGGCCATGCCGCGCGCCTTGGCAACCCGAATGACGGCGGTGTCGGCATGCGGCATCACGATGAGCCGGCCGCCGGCAACCTGCACGTCGCGCACGGCGTCGGCGCTCAGCACCGTGCCGGCCCCGATCAGTGCATCGGCCGGCATGCGGCGAGCCAGGTGGCCGATGGACGCCAGCGCCTGGGGCGAGTTGAGCGGGACCTCGATCACCCGGAAGCCCTCGATGTAGAGGCTGTCAGCGATGGCCTCGACCTCGTCGGGCCGCACGCCACGCAGGATGGCGACGAGGGGCAGCTGCTGCAGTGCCTGATGGAGCATGTCAAAGATCCAGGGCTTGCGCGAGCTGCCAGAGGCCGGCCGGCGCGGTGTTGTCGAGCGTCAGCGGTGCAGCCACGCCGAAGTGGCTCAGCGCCAGCGCATAGCGTTCGCAGAGCGTGGGCTCGCCGATGAGGGCGAGGCGTGCTGGCAGGCCGCCCTGCAGTTCGTGGGCGATCTCATGGCCGATCAGCAGGCCTGAGAGGTAGTCCGGCAGTTGCGCCGGCGCCAGCCGTTTGAACAGCCCCAGGGTCCGCACCGAGAACAGCTGCTGACCCAGGGCGCCGGGCTGTCGCGCCGCGTCGACGCCGGCCAGGAACCCGTCGGCGTCCGGGGCGGTGCTGCCCTCGGCCGGCATCAGCCGCGCCAGCACCGAGTGCTGCCGCAGCAGGGCGTAGAGCTCGCCGGTCATGTGGGTGGTAAATCCGGTGATGCGGCCGCCTTGCACGCGGGCCCACTTGGCATGCGTGCCGGGCAGCACGAGGCAGGCATCGCTCGCCAGCTCGGGGTGCCGCGCGAGGGCGCCGACGATCTGCGTTTCTTCACCGCGCATCACGTCGGGCTGCAGGCCGTCGTGCATCAGGCCAGGCACGATGTGCACGCCCTCGTCGGCCAGGTGCAGGGTCTGCGCGGCCAAGGCGGCGGCATCGGCTGGGCAGGGCGCATAGGGCGCCTCGTGCCAGCCGTGCTGGCTGCCCACCATGCCGCAGGCGAGCACCGGCACGCCGGGGTGATGCGTGCGCCAGTCGCCCGCGATTGCGGCCAGGGCTTGGGCGAAGGCGGTGGGTCCGTGAAGGGACGAGGCCCCGTCGTCGGACTGCTTTGAAGCCAGCACCTCGCCCTGCGCCCCCAGCAGGAAGGCGCGCAGTCGGGTGCTGCCCCAGTCCAGCGCGATGAGCCGGGCGTCGGTCACCATTCGGCGACGCTCCCGTCCTCGTGGCGCCACAGCGGGTTGCGCCAGTCGGGCGCGCGCCGGCTCGCCTCGATCACCTTCTCTTCGTCCACCACCACCCCGAGGCCCGGCTTGGGCAGCGGCGCGATGTAGCCGTTCTCGATGTGGAAGTCTTCCTTGTTGAGCACGTAGTCGAGCAACTCGCCACCCTGGTTGTAGTGGATGCCCATGCTCTGCTCCTGCAGCACGGCGTTGTGCGAGACGAAGTCCACTTGCAGGCAGGCCGCCAACGCGATGGGGCCGAGCGGGCAGTGGGGGGCCAGCGCCACGTCGTAGGCCTCGGCCATCGCGGCGATCTTCAGGCACTCGGTGATGCCGCCGGCGTGCGAGAGGTCAGGCTGCACGATGGACAGGCCGCCGGCCTGGAAGACGCGCTTGAACTCGAAGCGCGAGTACATGCGCTCGCCCGCGGCCAGCGGAATGGCCGTGTGCCCGGCCAGGCGCGCGTAGGTTTCGTCCTGTTCCGCCAGCACGGGTTCTTCCACGAAGAGCGGGCGGTAGGGCTCCAGCGCCTTGAGCATCACCTTGGCCATGGGCGCGCCGATGCGGCCGTGGAAGTCGATGCCGAACTCGATGTCGTGGCCGAAGGCTTCGCGAATCTCGGCGATGCGCGCCACGGCCTGGTCGACCTTGCGGGCGCTGTCGATGAGGCCCATTTCCTCGGAGCCGTTCATCTTGAAGGTGTCGAAGCCGCCTTCGCGCAGGCGTTGGATGTCACGGATGACGTCTGCCGGGCGGTCGCCACCGACCCAGGAGTAGACCTTCATCTTGTCGCGCACCAGACCGCCGAGCAGTTCGTAAACCGGCGCACCCAACGCCTTGCCCTTGATGTCCCACAGCGCCTGGTCGATGCCGGCAATGGCGCTCATCAGGATGGCGCCGCCCCGGTAGAAGCCGCCGCGGTACATGACCTGCCAGAGGTCGTTGATGCGGGCCGGGTCCTGGCCGATGAGGTAGGGCTCGAACTCATGCACCGCCGCCTCCACGCTGCGCGCCTTGCCCTCGATGACCGGCTCGCCCCAGCCGCTGATGCCTTCGTCGGTGTCGATCTTCAGGAACATCCACCGCGGCGCGAGGCGGTAGGTGGTCAGCTTGGTGATTCGCATGGGGCCGGGTCTGCTGGAAAACGGCAGCCAGCTTAGGCGGCGAAGCTAGGTCTGAAATATCGTTTTTATAAGCGAATCTATATTGACTTTGTATGCCTCCTGACGAACCTTGCCGGGCGCAGAAAGCAAAAGGGGCTGCGATGCAGCCCCTGTCTGTGGTGCGGGCCCCGCCCGCTGTCGCGTGATTCAGGGACCGTTCTGGCCGTAGCGGCCGCCCGTGGCGTCCATGAGTTGGCCCAGCGTGGCGACGGTGGCGATGGCGAGCGTGATGAACAGCAGTTCCATGTGTTTCCCTTTCTTCGTTGTTGAGACCGGCATATTAGGGTTTCTACTGTGACAATCCAGGGAAAACCCTATGCAAAGCCGGTATGGAACGATGCGGTACTGCGGAACGGGTGGCTAGAAGTTACTTGAGGTCCTCTCCCTATCGCGTTGCCGGAAATGGACTTTATTCCGGGCTCGTGGCCTTGATTCGTCGATAGAGCGTCCGCTCGCTCAGCCCCAGTTGAGCCGCCATCTCTCGCCGGCTCAATCGGCCCTCCGCCAGCAAGCGAGCGATCTCGGCGTCGAGATCAGGGCCAGCCGACGCGGCCCGCGGCATCTGGGCGACGCGTGGCGAGGCAGCCACCAACGGTGCACCCACCCACGCCGGCAAGTGCTCAGGCCGCACGACGCCATCGTCTGCAAACAGCCGCGCGCGCTCCAGCACATTGCGCAACTCTCGGACGTTGCCAGGCCAGTGATACGCCTGCAGCCGCGCGAGGGCCGCAGGCTGAACGGCCAGGGGCTGGGCCGTCTGGGCACCCCGCTGCAAAAACGACTCCACCAGCAATGGGATATCGCCCAGGCGGGCGCGCAGCGGTGGCAGCTCGATGGGGAAGGCTGCGAGGCGGTAGTACAGGTCTTGCCGGAACTCACCTTGCGCCACCCATTGAGCCAAGGGCTTGTGCGTGGCGGCCACGAGCCGGAAATCCGCCTGCCGGGCCCCGGTGGCGCCGACCCGGCGAAAGGTGCCTGACTCGATGAGGCGCAGCAACTTGACCTGCATGGCGAGTGGCACATCGCCGATCTCGTCCAGGAAGAGCGTGCCGCCCTCGGCCGTCTCGACCAGGCCTGGCTTGCGCAGCAGGGCCCCCGTGAACGCCCCTTTCTCATGACCGAACAACTCGCTTTCGAAAAGCGACTCGGGCAGGCCGGAACAGTCGACCACGACAAAGGGCCCATGCCGGCGGTCACTCGCCTCATGGACGGCGCGGGCGAACAACTCCTTGCCGGTGCCCGACTCCCCTTGCAGCAGCACGGGCAGCGCCGAGGGCGCCACGCGCTGAACGGCTTCCAGCGCTGCATTGAACGCCACCGACCGGCCCACGAGCCCGGCCTGGCTCGCCCTCGCAGAGGCCTGCCTGACGGTGGTGAGTCGCTCTACATACGCCACGACCTGGCGGTTGGCGTCGAGGATGGGGCGCAACTCCACGTCCACATGCTCCGGCCCACGCGGCGTGTGGTGGATGTGGAGCACCCGGTCGGGGCCCTTGGACTCGAAGGCCCGTCTTATCGGGCAGTGTTCGCCGGCCTGATCGCAGGGCACCTCGTAGTGGTGCGACACGCGAAAGCACTTGTGGCCGAGGTAGGGCCGGTCAGCCGTGCCGAACTGGCGCTGGTAGGAGGTGTTGGCGGCCAGGATGTTGTAGTCCAGGTCCAGCACGATCATGGGCTGGGCCTCGTGCTCCAGATAAGAAACCAGGGCTTGTACGGCGGGGGCGGCGGGCGGGGTCATGAGGAGGGGGCGGGTGGACGTGACTGCCATCGTCTGCCATGGCAGTTCTGCCGACAAGCCCTGTGGCAGACAACTCGATGTCAGCGATGGGTCCTTCGCCGCAAAAACTCATTGCCGCTCAGAGGCTTGCACGCGTATCTTCAAGTTGCATCCGCTGGCACGAGTCTTGATTCGAATGCCATGACCTGCTGCCAACCCAACATGGGGCAACCCACGCCCGAGGAGATTGACTTGACCCCCACCACTTCAGCGCCGCGCGATGCAACCGCATCACGACTTCAGGTCGAAGGCTTCTTCGATCCTGCGACGTGGACCGTGAGTTATCTGGTGCTGGATCGCGGCACGATGCAATGCGCGCTGGTCGACAGCGTGCTGGACTACGACCCCAAGTCGGGGCGCACCAGTACGGCCAGCGCTGATCGGCTCATCGCACGGGTCCGGGAGCTGGGCGCCGCGGTGCAATGGATTCTCGAAACGCATGTACACGCCGACCACCTCTCCGCGGCGCCTTACCTGCGCCAGGCGCTGGGCGGGCGACTGGGCATCGGCGAGCACATCACGGCCGTGCAGAAGGTCTTCGGTGCGCTGTTCAATGCCGGCCCGGGCTTCTCGCAGGACGGACGTCAGTTCGACCACCTGTTCCAGGACGGTGAGGCTTTCATGATCGGCGGGCTGCACGCGAATGCGCTGCACACGCCAGGCCACACGCCGGCCTGCATGACCTACGTGGTGCGCGCAGGCGAGGGCGCAGACACCGAAACCGTGGCCTTCGTGGGCGACACCTTGTTCATGCCGGACTACGGCACGGCACGATGCGACTTCCCCGGCGGCGACGCGCGCACCCTGTACCGCTCGATCAACAAGGTGTTGAGCCTGCCGCCGCAGACCCGGCTCTACATGTGCCATGACTACCAGCCCGGTGGCCGCGACGTCCAGTTCGTGAGCACCGTGGCGGAGGAGCGTGCCAGCAATGTGCATGTGCGTGATGGCATCAGCGAGGACGCCTTCGTGGCCATGCGCCATGCGCGCGATGCGACGCTCGAGATGCCCGTCCTCATCCTGCCCTCGGTTCAGGTGAACATGCGTGCCGGTGAACTGCCCCCGCCCGAGAGCAACGGCGTGCGGTACTTGAAGATCCCGCTGAACGCGGTTTGATGGCCTGAACGCCGTGGGCCAGGACGCCTGAAGGCTTGTTGCCGGTACGGCAGGCGCGCTGCCTGCCGTCGGCCAGGTGGCCAGGCGTCCCTTCAGCTTGACTTAAGCCGCGGGCAGCACACTGGCGTCGGTCCTCCTAGGGACCCCTGCTTATCCTCCCTGAGCAGGCGACCTCGTGACAGCGAGTGCGTTGAGCCCCGGCCTCGTGCCGGGGCCTTTCTTGGCGGTGCCAGGCAGCGGGTGTCATGAGCGATTGCCCGGCTGTCTGTGCTGCACCAGGCCGGCCCCGATCTCCGCAGCTTGCGCGCGTTCAGGTCCGCTTCAGCCTGCCGCCGCAGACTGCCCGATCGTCAACTGCCCGCCTTGTCGATGTCTAACTTGCTGCCTTACCTGGTGCTCGCGGTGTTGGCGATTGCGCTGCACCTCTTTCTCAGGCGTCGCCGTGAGCGCCAGGGTGCTGCCGTCAAGGCGGAGGTGATGGCCGCGGGACTGAACGAGCCTGCGTCGCTGCACCCCATCGTGGACCCGGTGCGATGCATCGGCTCCGGTGGATGCGCCCAGGTGTGCCCGGAGGGAGCGCTCGGCATCGTCGGAGGCAAGGCCGAATTGATCAACGCAGCGGCCTGTATCGGGCACGGCGCCTGTGCTGAGGCGTGTCCGGTGGAGGCCATCCAGCTGGTCTTTGGCACGGCCCGGCGTGGCGTGGACATTCCGCGCGTGGACCCTCATTTCGAATCGAATGTGCCCGGGCTGTTCATCGCGGGCGAATTGGGTGGCATGGGGCTCATCCGCAAGGCGGCCACCCAGGGCGTGCAGGCCATGGACAGCATCCGGCGGCGAGGGCGCGCGCCGTCGGATCGCCATGACGTGATCATCGTCGGCGCCGGCCCTGCCGGATTGGGGGCGGCCCTGTCGGCACAGGCACATGGCCTGCGCTACCTGGTGCTGGAGCAAGAAGATTCGTTGGGCGGGTCGGTGTACCACTACCCGCGCGCCAAGATCGCGATGACCGCGCCGGTCACCTTGCCACTGGTCGGCCAGGTGCGCATGTCGGAGGTGTCCAAGGAGAAGCTGCTGGCGTTCTGGCAGGACGTGGTGCAGCGGCATTCTTTGAAGCTGAGCTTCAAGGACGCCATGCATCGCGTCGAGCCCGAGCCGGGCGGTTTCGTCGTGCACGCCACCCGGGGCCAGTACCGGGCGCAGTCGGTGCTGTTGGCCATCGGCCGGCGTGGCAGCCCGCGCAAGCTCGGTTGCCCGGGGGAGGAACTGCCCAATGTGGTGTACCGGTTGATCGACGCTGAACAGTACCGCGGCCGCCGGGTGCTGGTGGTGGGCGGCGGGGACAGCGCGCTGGAGGCTGCGGTCCAGTTGTCAGAACAGCCGGGCACGACCGTGCGGCTGGCTTACCGCAGCGCGGCGTTCAACCGGGTCAAGGGCAAGAACCGTCAGGCGCTGGAGAGCGCGGTGGCGGCTGGGCGCATCCAGTTGCATCTGAGCACCGAGGTGGCCAGCATCGAGCTGGCGCAAGTGGCACTCGCGCACGGCGGTCAACGCGAAACCGTGCCCAATGACGATGTCATCGTGTGCGCCGGGGGCGTGTTGCCGACACCGCTGCTGCAGGCCATGGGCATCGCGTTCGACACCAAGCACGGCACTGCCTGACCTGGGGTCACCGCACGCGTGATCCGATCACCACTTCCAGGTCTTGGCGCCCCAGCGCCACCGCCTGCGTCGCGCCTTCCAGATCGCCCGGCTGCGGCTGCGCCTGACCCGAGCGGCTTACGCGGGCCGTCACGATCACCTGTTGGGCGCTCGACAGTCGTGCAGCGGGGTTCATGGCCTGGGTATCGTCCAGCTCGAACTTGAGGGGCAGGTCGCGCACCCGGCGCTGCAGCAAGGCCAACGGCATGCGCGGGCCCTCGGAGGCCCGGGCAAAAACGAAGACGGTGTCATCCGGCTTGGCCTCACGCGCCAACTCCGGGGACAGGCGCACCGTGCCCGCCACCTTGGCGCCGGCGATGGTCTTCGCTGGCGCGGGGTCTGCGGTGATCGCGTTCGTGCCGCTCAGCTTGCGAGCATCGGCCAGCCCATTGCGTGCCTGCTCCACCAAGCCACTGCCTGCCGGCCCGGCCGCCACAACTTGCTCCCAGTAGCGGATGGCCGCTGGCATGTCCTGCCGGTTGAAGGCGTCGGTGCCGGCCAGCAGCAGGGCCTTGGGTTGTCGCGGGTCCTGCGCGAGCGCCTTCTTCACCCACGTCATGGGCTCACCGCCCAGCTGCCTGTCCTGCTTCAGGGCCAAGGCGTCGGCGTAGTCCGCCATGAGCTCCGCGTCCTGCGGCGCGAGCTTGAGGGCCCGGGCGTAGGCCGGCAGCGAGGCTTCGAGCTGTCCGAGGGTGGTGTAGGAACGGGCGAGCATGGCCCAGCCCTCGGCGTCGTCCGGCTTGGCCTTCAGCCGCTCTGCCAATGACTGCACCATGCCGACCATGGCCTCGTTGCCCAGTGCGTGAGGCGCCGACGCGGCGGCCGGCGCAGCGGCGGACGCAGGCGTCCATCCTGCCGTGCTGGCGGATGACTGCCCTGGACTGCCTTTCCATGCGTAGCCCGCGCCACCGACCGCCAGTGCCACGGCCGCGAGCACGGCCGCCTGGCGCGTGGCCCATCGCGGGCGCGGTGCCGGGCGGCTCTGGGCTGCAGCGGGCGCCGGGCTGCCCTGCGCCAAGGTGGTCAGCAGCAAGGCGTCCAGGCGCTCGCGCGCTTGCGCATACAGCGCGTCGGGCAGGCTGCCTTGGGCATGCGCCTTTTCGATTTGCTCGATCTGGTCGAGCACACGTTGAAGTTCAGCGGACATGGGCGGTCTCGGGGTGATGTTGGTTTGAATGCCAAAACTGACGTTTCAGTTCAAGGGTAATCCCTTGCTTGGTCACTGCGCGGTTTGGTTGGCAGGACGATCCGAGCGGGGATCATGCCGCCCGAAAGCCAAGAACGCGCGCGAGCTTAAGTGCTGTCGGCGCGACGCCCGTCGCACGTTGAGCACTGACGGGATCGACGACTGCCGATCCATCATCCGCACTTCCGCCCGCCTGTGACTCGTGAGCCAGATGCACCGGTTCCTTTCCCGGGCTGTTCGACAGACCGTCAGTTTTTGCACCCGGAACCAAGACGTCTTCGAGCAGCACCGCTGTAACTCGTTGATTTATCGAGAACCATTCCCTCAGAACGTCAGTTTTTGCATTGGAAACCAGCAGCGGTCAGCGATGCCTGCCACGACATTGCGGGGTCGGTTTGCTGGGTTCGGCCTTTCGAGGCTGGACATGGGAATCCTCCCTAAAGCTGCCCACTGAATGTGTCGTTACGATTTGTGAATGCGCCTGCTGCATCTTTCCGACATTCACTTCAAAGCACCCGACTGCCTGCAGCCGTTGATCGACCCGGAGCGCCCATACAGGACGCGGCTGAAGGCCGACCTCGTGGCCCTATGCGCGGAAAAGGCGGTTGACGCCATCCTGGTCAGCGGCGACATCGCCTTCAAGGGCCACCCCGACGAGTTCGCTGTTGCCTATGCTTGGCTGAAAGAGCTCGCTGCAGCGTCTGGTTGCCCCACTGATCGGATCTACGTGGTGCCGGGCAACCATGACGTCGATCGGTCCGTCTGCAAGGGCTCTATGGCCATCGCGAATGCGCAGGCGGCCATCGCCAATGCCAACCACCTGCGCAGGGAGGCCGTGCTGCGCACCCAGCTCAACGACCCGGATTCAGGCCTTGCGCTGTTCAAGCCCCTGGCCGCGTACAACGCTTTCGCTTCGCCCCTGGGGTGTTTTGTCAGCCCAGCGCAGCCGTACTGGTACTACAACCTGGACGATCTCGGCGGCGGAGTGACTTTGCGCCTTCACGGCCTCACCTCGACGTTGATCTCGGGTTTAGAAGATCGCGACGACCAGCCGGGTCGGCTCTATCTCAGTCCACTGCAGACGGTGCTGGACCCCGAGCCTGACGTGCTCAACCTGGTCATGTCGCACCACCCGCCGCGGTGGTTCCTCGACGAGCACGCTGTTGACGACGCCGTAAACGACCGGGCGCCGCTGCAGTTCTTCGGCCATGAGCACCGCCAGCGCTGCATCGCAACCGACGGCTACATGCGCTTCACGGCCGGCGCCGTGAACCCGGAACGCCATGAGCACGACTGGAAGCCAGGCTACAACGTCATCGACATCGAGGTGCTCGGCCAGGGCAAGGATCGCGTGGTGCAGGTGTGCGCGCACGTGCGCCAGCTCCAGAAGAATCCGGAGCGGTTCATCGCTCTGACGACCAAACAAGGGCAGGATGTCTGGGTCCAGAACATCCTCTTCCCCAGCCATGCAACGCACGTCGTCCGTCCGACCGAAGCCCAGCCCGCTCAAGCGGCCGCTGCAGCTCAGGTCGCGCCCGCGGCACCTGCGCACATCGCGACACCTGCGGAGGTAGCTATGAGCAGCCCGAGCACCAAGGGATTGGTCTTCCGTTTCTGGAACCTGCCCGACAGCCAGAAGCGCGAGATCATGCTGAACCTCAAGCTCATCACCCAGGAAGACCTGGTGCTGAGCGACGAGGAACTCTACAACCGCGGGCTGCGGCTCGCCGCCAAGCAAGGGCTGCTCGACGCGCTGGCCCGTGAAGTTGATCGTCTGCAACAACAAGGCTAACTGCCAGCCAAGGGAGGCAAATGAAACCTGAATTTCAGCGTTGGTACGAGGCGGTGCAGTTGACCCTGGACCCGCAAGTCATGGAAGCGCGCTGGGCGGCCTTGCAGGCGCTTGCCGAGTCGATCAACGACGCGGAGCTTGAAGCGCTCGCGCGGGCCGCCTTCCGTTCCGACCAGACGACGGCTGCCACCGCCACGGTTCGCACCAAGCTGGCCGACAAGGGCGGCGCGATGGCCGACGAGGAGTTCGCGCTGCTGGCTGCGGCTGCTCTGGCTGTGATCCTGCAGCGGGACGAGCCGGCGGCCGCACGGGCAGCCACGATGATCTGCACGGCTCATTTCAAGAACCTACGAACGCTGAGGCAGCCGATGGATCTGGTCGGTCTTGGCGCCACCGCCAGGGTTGCGCTGGCCCGGACCTCGCGCCGACGCCCGCCACTGGAGTTGGAACCGATGCCGTCGCTGGAGGTGGATACAACCCCCGCTGAAGAGACCGAGGACAGCAACGAGAGCATCAGGCTGCTTGCCGGCGCCTTCACCGAGGCGATGCAGCAAATCGCCGACCGGCAGGCTGACTTCGAGGAACGGGCTCTGCGGTATATCAGCATCCAGGACGAGGAGCTGAACATGCTTTGGTGGCTCCAGGGCGGCCGCACCCAGGCCGGCCAGCTCTTCGAGGAGATCCCTCGGGAGCAGCAGCCCTTCGTGCTGGCGCGCGATCTCGCGGAGGCCACCTTTTCCCTGCCTGGTGCGTCCGCCATCGGGTCGCTGCTGGAGCGGGCTGGCATCAAGAACGACGAACCGCTAGAGGTCGCGGCTGCCATCCAGGCCTTGCCGATCGAATGGCTCAGGATCGCACTTCCTGAGGCGGACAAACACAAGGTCTCGCCGGTCACCACGCCGCTGCACGAAGGAATCAAGCGGCGTCTTGAAGTGCGTGGCGAGAATTCGTGGATCGCTGGCTGGGCCGGCGTCTGCGACATCGACACTTCAGCGCGCCTGACACCGCTGCAACTGGCGGACCTCTGCTACTGCGAGCAGCTTCTCATCCGCAAGTAGCCATGGCAGACCTCGAACCGCAAGAAAGCGCCGAGTCACCTCGCTGTGCTAACCCGGACTGCCAGGTCGCGGTGGATGGCCGCTGCATAGAAGGCTTCCCCGACACGGCCGAGTGCCCGCAGTTCGGCCGCATTGCGATCATGCCGGTTGCCCCAGCGCCGGGCGCCCACCCTGCACCGAGCAATGGCGTTGCCATGCAGGCCTCGACCACGTTGTCTGTGGACGAGGCCGATGACGTCGTCAAGGAAAGGCCGTCGCGTGTCATCGCCATCGCAGGACCTCAGTCCGCAGGCAAGACCAGCCTGATCGCCGGCCTTTACGACCTGTTCCAGCTCGGCCAGGTCGGCAACGTGTCATTCGCTCAGTCCTTCTCCTTGCACGCCTTCGAGCAGGCCGCACACGACTCGCGCGCGGCGTCGCGCCGCACGACCCCTAACACGGCACGCACCGAGCGTGGCGAGGTCCGCTTCTATCACCTGGAGCTGGTCGACACTGACTCCGGCGCCGTGCCGAGCGTCCTGCTGGGCGACCGGGCGGGCGAAGAGTACCTGGAGACGCGCAGCAATCCGCTGTCCGCGCAAGAGTTCCCTGAGCTGCGGCGCGCGGACGTGTTGACCCTGCTTGTCGACGGCGAGCGGCTATTGGATGCCGGCCAGCGCCACAACCTGCGCTCCGAGATCCGCCAGACGCTGCACGCCTTCGTCGAGGCCGGCGTGGTCAGGACTACCCAGCGGCTGGCGCTCGTGCTGACGAAGCTGGATGTCATTCGCAAGGCAGCCGATGGTGGCGAGCGGACGTTCCAGGGCTTCGACACCCTGCTGGCAGGCCTGCGCGCCGACTATGGCGCGAACTTCGCGGCCGTCGAGTCCTTCCAGATCGCAGCGCAGCCCAGCACGGATGGCGCCAAGCGCGGCGAGAACCTCGACCGCCTGCTGGCCTACTGGATGGCGGAGCCGATGCGCTACCGCCCGGCCTCGATGGTCTTCGACGTGCCGGAGGCGGAACGCTACTTCGACCGCCTCATGGCTCTGCCGAAAGGCGCCCAATGAGCAAGCATTCCGTCGTCGTCATGGGCCTCCCTGGCTCCGGCAAGACCACCTTCCTCGCCGCGCTGTGGCATCTGGTCAGCGAGAAGGAAGTGCCCTGCAAGTTGACCTACGTGTCGCTGCAGACCGGCAACATCGAGCACCTGCATGAGATCGCCTCTCAGTGGCGGGCGGCCAAGAAGCAAGAGCGTACCGCCCAGGGGGGCGACAAGCTCGTATCGATGATCCTCAAAACCGAGGGTGGGAATCCGCAGACAGTCACGTTCCCCGATGTCGCCGGCGAGGCCTTCCTGCGGATGTGGGGCCTGCGCGAGTGCGACGAGACCGTCGCGGGCTGGCTCAAGGAACCGGGCGTGCTGCTCTTCATTCACGCCGACAAGGTCACCGTGCCCAACTGGGTGATCGACGAAAAGTTGCTGATGGAAGACCTCGGGCTTCCGCTCGAAGCCGACGCCGAGCCCGAGAAAGTGGTCGACTGGTCCCCGGACGTGGCACCCACCCAGGTGCAACTCGTCGACCTGCTGCAGTCGATGCAGACCGAACCACTGAACGTCGGGCCCCGCCGCCTGGCCATCATCCTTTCGGCGTGGGACAAGGCATCGGGCCGCGGCTTGTCGCCCGAGCAGTACCTGGCCAGGCGCATGCCGCTGCTAGATCAGTTCCTGAAGCACGGCCTGCATTCCGACTGGGAGACGCGCATCTATGGCGTCAGCGCCCAGGGCGGCGACTACGACGACGACAACACGAAGCTGGCGGACGCGGAGCGTCTGCGGGATATCGACGTGCCGTCGGAGCGAGTTTCGGTGGTCTATGCTGGTGGCAAGTCCAACGACCTGACCGAACCGCTGCAGTGGCTGCTGACGTAGCGCTTTCCCCGTGATCATCAAAGTTCATCAAGCGCTGCACGGGTATTCAGACGGACATCGCCAACTCGCCTGCTCGGCCAGACTCTCCCCGCAGGATGCCAAGCTGGTCCTCGTGATGAGCGACGTCTCGGGGTCGGGGGTCGCGTCCGAAGGCAGCAGCTACCTGACCGGCTACCCCCTCTCGGAAAGCGGTATGTACGCGCTGGCCAGGACCTGGTCGGCGCCAGAGATGCCGCGACCGGGATGCGTCTGGACCCACACGCTGTTCATCGACTTCCCGGACTTGGCTGCAATCGGCGCTCCGTCTCGGCTGGCCAAACTCTTCGCCAGGCCGGAATCACCGTCCTGGTCCTCCTATGGCACGCCCGGGACTCTCGACCTGCTGGCCGGCGACGGGCCCGAGCCGCGCATGACGATGCCGGAGGAAGACTGGGTGGCCGGCGTGCTGAGCGGGCTTTACGAGTCCGCCAGCAGCCGCGTGGTTGCCAAACGGGATCCGAGTGTGCCGGTGGACGCGCTGACGCTGCGGATCTGGGACCAGCAGTGGCCGCGGCTGCGTCGCTCGTTCAGGTTCTGCACGTTCACGACCAAGGACCGCTCCACCTTGGCCGCCTCATTCGATCTTCAGATCCTGCCCGGCCCCGATGTGTCGAGCCGCGCGCGCCTACCGAACACGCGCGAGGTGTCGCCGATGTCCTTCCAGAGCCAGCCCGATTGGCTGATGACTCTCATGGACGATGTGCGGCAGCCCAACTACGGCGGGCTGCGGGACACGCTGAAGCGCCTCGGTGCCGACATCCTGGGCGGCCGCGAGGCCATGCCAGTCTTTTGCACCTTCCACCGCCTCACGAGCGGCCCGGTGTCGCCGAACAAACTTCATGAAGCGATCGAGATGGTCGACGAGCCAGGTCCGCTTTCGACCTCGGACCTGGCACGCGCGCAGGTCGCTGACTACGTGCTGAGCAACGTCGAGGATGCCGACACGAGGGCGTTGGACTTTCTCTGGGACCAGTGGCACTACATCGAGCCGTCGCGCCTCCAGCAGCGCCTGCCGGACGTGGCTGCACCGCTCTGGCGGGCATCGCAGCGACGTCTGCTGGCGGCTTTGCGCAACCCCGCCGACGACGCAGCGGGCTGGGCGGCGCAGATGCTCAAGGCCGTTCCCACCGAAGATCTGCTGGCGGATTGGCCCGAGCGCGACGTGCCGCTCCGGGAGTTGCTGCGGGCGCGGCCCGACCTGGTGGAGGTGCCTGCCTTCTGGGCGGTGGTCGACGTCCGCTCCGCCCATGACCTCAACGGCCTGCCCATGACGGACACGGCCGCCGTCGCGCTGGTTCATGGCATGGAGCGCGAGCCAGGTATGCGCGCTGCGGTGCAGGCGCTGGGGCGGGTGCACGTTCTCAAGATCGTGCAGCTCCTGAGCGGTCTGAAGGACTCCGACGGCAGAGAACTGCGCTGGGTTCGGTACTGCGTCGACGATGCCTCGGCGGTTGCTGAGTTTATGAGCCAGGTGCAGGCACCGGCGCAGGCGCTGCTCATGGAGTTCGCGCGCACGGTGTCGCCCGATTCAGTGCCCAACCAGTATGGGGACGATCCTTGGTACACCGCGCTGTTGGAGCTCAGAAATGCCAAGGGGTCCTTGCCGCATCGGCTGGCCGCCTACGCCTTCGCTCGCGCACTGGGCCGCAGCTCTAGGAACATCGGCGAGTTGCTGCAGATGACCTTCGAGCAGCTGCACGCGGCCGTGTCCAACTCGGCGCTGGCTGACGACGACTGGCGGCTGATCGAGCCGCGGCTGTCGTGGGTGTCCGACGACAAGCGGTGGAACCGCGCAGGTCGGCTGAGGAACGCGGTCGCCAGCGCCTACCTGGACCGGCACCTGTGGCCGCGTGGGTTCGCTTGGATGGCTTCGGACAACAGCGTGTTCGTGGCGTTGATGGAAGAGACGGCGGAACGCTGGGGCGGCAAGCGTTTCCTGAAGACTGTTGAAGAGTCGCTGGAACAAGAGACCGACGCCCTCTGGCGGGCCAGGCGCGAGCTGATCCACTGGTTCCTTAAGCGCAAGTAGTCGCAAGATGGATGGCTCCATTCCGCAAGCTGCGTTCAGCTCGGCCACCGCCAGATCCAAGGTTTGAATTCCGGCCTTGCCGCTGGAAGTCGTGAGTCTGCGATCAGCCTTGCAACGTCGTCCACGGACAGTTCCACTTTTCGCTTGAGGGTCAAGCGGGGTTGTGGCTTCGCTCGCAACCATGATGGCCACCGCGCCTCGTCTTGGATCCACGCGATTTCAAACTGTTCTGTCCACACGCGTTCACGAGTGGGCGTCAATGTGAGAACGCCGGCAACCGACCCTGATAGCTGGCACAGCGGACCATGCAGCAACTGTTCCATGACACGTGACAGTGCCGCCTGCTCCCCGCCAAGCGTGCCGGGCACGCTTTCATCCAACGTGATGACGCACCAGTACCCTCGCTCTGTTGGGCGATGCGAGAGCTCGGGAATGGCCGCCCAGTACGCCGTCCCTGACCCGCCCTGACGGGTTTCGATTGCGATGGGTGACCAGCCGACTGCTGACAGCCGCTCCGCGTCAAGGCGCGTATCCGGACTGTCGTGCCACCGTGTCCAGCTACCTGTGTGACTGTCGAAGACTTCGAGTTCGTCCAACGGCACGCCCCCAACGTGGAAGCCGTTGAGGTCCTCGTCGATGCCGCCCACCTTCCAGATCAGCTCAGCATTGCCGTCCAGGTGGTCGTCTTCGGCAAAGGTCCATTCATGGAGGCGATCCCGCACAACGGTGCGAAGCATGCGCATCAACACCATCGGGTGCTCTGAAGCACGCGTCCGCCAATCGCGTATGGCGACGTCGAGCGTCCGCCACAACGAGAGCCGAAAGATTCCTTGATGAGGGGTGCGAGTTCGATCCGCTTCGAGCAGTTCGACATGCGGATATCGATCACCCGTGTCCCAGCGCGCAGGCCGCAGGAACGGCTGTCGCCGAATGGTTCGTACGCCAGCCAGTGCGTCGACCCTGTAGAAAAATCGATCGGGCAGCTCAGGATCAGGCGTGCGATGCACCTTGTGGGCTACTCCTGCTGCGGTTCAGGAGTGCCGGGTGCGATAGGCATCACGCCCCTATTCAGCACCGTACCGGTCCGAGGCCTGGAGATCGCAAGCGGCTTTGGGGAGCCTGCGATGAGACCGGTCGCGCCTTTTGGTTCAGTCGCCGCAAGATCCCTCGCCTGGTCACGTGTCAGACCCCGCTCGAAGATGCGCTGCGCCTTCTCTGCCAGGTCGTTGGGGACGGCAACAAACTTGCCAGGGGCGACTCGAACTCGCTTCATGCTTTAGGCCTCCGCAGCCAGTTACTTTGCCATGCTCGCGTCAAACAAGAACGCGCAAGGCTTGGGGGGCGGATCGTCCCAGCCCGCAGCGGCGTGCTTGAGTCGTTCCGGCTCGGCACGCTGACCGACCCCGCGCCGATTTCGGTGCAAAAACCTGGGTTAAGGGATCAGCACTCCTTGGAGAATCAACGACTTACGCAGAGGGGCCAAAAGAGCCCGCGTCGATTTGCGTGCAGAAACTGGGGTTAAGCGATATGTCGTGGACGGCATTGCGGGCGGTTGCTGCCAAGCCTGCGATCAGGCCGACTGCCGCCCTGGTGGTGTGGTCTGCTCGACTGCCAGCGATGGCCAGGCTGACGGTGCTGCACTCGACACAGAGGCTGTTAGCGACCGCCAGAATTTCGCCATCCGGGCGCTCCAGGGCGATCGCCACGCGTAGGAGATCAACCAGCCGGTCGACTTCCGCCAGCCGGCAGGCCAACTGCCGTTGCCACGGTTTCGCGCGCGAAAGCCCCTTCTTCAGCAGTCGGACCAAGTCGGCCAAGTCGCCGATCGTCTTGGTGATGGTCACCAGTTGTGGGGAATCAGAGGGCGGCACCGTTTCAGAGGTGGCGCTCGTCCCGGTGAAGGGCTCGTCCATCGCGTCAACCCGGGGTGACCTTGTGTTTGTACTTACCCGGCCCGCCAGGCGGGTTGATGCGCTCCAGCACGCCCTTCACCAGGTCTGCCTGCGACTGTGCAGCGGCGTTCGCAGCGGCGAGAAGGAGCTCCAGCTCGCTGTTGCGCTGCTCCAGCGCCGCAGCACGAAGCTGGAGGGCTTCGTACTGTTGGCCAGCCTGTCGAGCTTGGCTGCGCAAATCCTCGACCAACTGATTTTGAACGGCCAGACGCTCGGCTGACGTCTTGAGTTCTCGCAGCTGCTCGTCCACCTGGCGGCGTTCCGCGCGCGCTGCTGTGAGCAGGGCCAAAGCGTCGACCTTTTCCTGGAGTGCGGCCCGGAGTTCAGTTTGCTTTGCCGTCAAGGCCTCCGTGGCCGTCGCCAGCTCGCGCTGCAGGTACTGCAACGTGAGCGTCCAGCCGTCCCATCTTGAACAGCGCTGATGCACCCGTGACGATAGTGCCCACCAATACGAACAGGTGGGCACCTATGCAACCCAGATCCCAGAGGCGCGTGCACAGCGCCGAGTTCAAGGCACAAGTTCT
>JAIPCJ010000222.1 GCA_021738245.1 Methylotenera sp.
CACGCAGGCCCACATGGTCTTCGGTGAGCCTGAACTGCTGACCATCGATTTCCTGCCGCCCGATCAGGTGCGCGGCAACCGCAGCCGCCCGATCGAGGAATCGACCGTTCTGGCCATGTTCCTCAACAACAAGGCCGCCGAGGCGCTGACCGTAGGCCGCGTGGATGACGCCTATTGGTGGGCGCGTGAGGCCATCCGTACGGACAGCCGCTGGCTGGCGGCCTACAACACGCTGGCCGTGCTGTATCGCCGCAAGGGCCTGCCGGACCGCGCCGAGGCCACGCTGCGCCTGGTGCTGGCGCGCGAACCGCTGAACACGCAGGCCATGTCCAACCTCATCCTGGTGCTGAGCGACACCGGCCGGCGTGACGAGGCGCAGGCCTATGCCAACCAGCTCGCGCAGATCCAGCCGGTGGCGCCTTACAAGTTCTTCGACGAAGGCGTGGCTGCCATGCGTGCCGGCGACTACGCCCAGGCGCGCCAGCTCTTCCGCAAGGAGGTGGCGCGGGCGGCCTATGTGCCCGAGTTCCACTTCTGGCTGGGCCTGGCCAACTACGGTCTCGGCGATGTTTCGGCGGCGCGCGGCGAGATCGCCAAGGCCTTGGAGAACAGCGCCACCGTGAAGGACCGCGAGCTCTACGGCGCCAAGCTGGCCTGGCTCAACGAGATGCGGGAGCAGCAGCGGCAGCGCACGCCGCTGCGAGGCGCGGCAGGTTCCTAGATCGGCGGCAGGCCATGGCGGGCCCGCGCACGGGCGCAGGCGTCGTCGCCGATGCCCATGGGCGCGCGCTCGCCGAACTCGCGGCAAGGCGAGGGCCGCCACTCGTGAATGCCGCAACTGGCGTTCACGCCCACCTGGCCGCTGAAGGCGGCGCAGCGGGGTTGGGCGTGGTCGGTGCCGCGCATGCGCACCAGGCGGCCGGTGAGTTCCACGGCCAACCCATCCGGCACGCGGCCGCCCTGGCTTTCGAGCTCGCTGCTGTCGAAGTCGACCCGGAAGCTCGCGCAGCAGGCGCCGCAGCTGAGGCAGGGGTTGGCACTCATCGCGCTGCCGGCGAAGCGGGTGTCAGCCCAGCATGCCCGACTCGAAGCCGTGGGCCGGCAGGTCCACACGGGGGGCGGGCGTCCAGCCCGGCTTGCGGTGCTCGGCCACCACATTGGTGTAGATGCCGCCGCGCACGTACCACTTGGCCGTGATGCGGATGAAACGCGGGTCGGTCACGGCGACGATGTCGTCCAGGATCTTGTTGGTGACCTTCTCGTGGAAGGCGCCCTCGTTGCGGTAGCTCCAGAAGTACATCTTCAGGCTCTTGAGCTCCACGCAGAGCTCGTCCGCAATCATGTCGATGGTGAAGTGGGCGAAGTCAGGCTGGCCCGTCAGCGGGCAGTGGCAGGTGAACTCGGGCACCTGGAACTGGATGACGTAGTCGCGCTCGGGGTTGGGGTTGGGGAAGACCAGGATGTCCTTGCTGGGCTTGGACGGCGGGTTCTTCGGCACCTCGCGCATCTTGGGCTTGCTGTTCTTCTTGGTGGCGGAGGCGGGGGACTTCTTCGTGGCCATGACTCTGGGGCTTTCTGAGAGGGTGCGAATGCTATCATCCGCCCCCGTCGAAGCGCCCCTCAAAGGCGCTTTTCTTTAGCCAAATCAAGGGCTTACGTCCAAGCTTCATGCGGCTGAACTCGATCAAGCTGGCCGGCTTCAAATCCTTCGCTGAACCCACCACCTTCCAGTTGCCCGGGCAACTCGTGGGCGTGGTGGGCCCCAACGGCTGCGGCAAGTCCAACATCATGGACGCGGTGCGCTGGGTGCTGGGCGAGAGCAAGGCCAGCGAGCTGCGCGGCGAGTCCATGCAGGACGTCATCTTCAATGGCTCGGGCAACCGCAAGCCGGCGGGGCGCTCCAGTGTGGAGCTGGTGTTCGACAACTCGTCGGCGCGTGCCGGCGGCCCGTGGAACCAGTTCACCGAAATCGCCGTCAAGCGGGTGCTCACGCGTGACGGCACCAGCTCCTACTTCATCAACAACCAGCCGGTGCGCCGTCGTGACGTGCAGGACGTGTTCCTCGGCACGGGCCTGGGGCCGCGTGCCTACGCCATCATCGGCCAGGGCACCATCTCGCGCATCATCGAGAGCAAGCCCGAGGAGATGCGCCTCTTCCTGGAAGAGGCCGCGGGGGTTTCCAAGTACAAGGAACGTCGCCGCGAGACCGAGAACCGGCTCAAGGACACGCGCGAGAACCTCACGCGGGTGGACGACATCCTGCGCGAGCTCAACAGCAACCTCGAAAAGCTCGAGCGTCAGGCCGAGGTGGCCGCCAGCTATCGCCAGCTGCAGGACGCCGGCACGCTCAAGCTGCACCAGCTGTGGTTCCTGAAGCTGCGCGATGCCGGCAACGAGGCCACACGGGTGAAGGCCGCGCATGCCGAAGCGCTGAACGCGCTGGAGTCGCGCACGGCCGAGCTGCGCGCCGTCGAGGCGGAGCTGGAGGAGATCCGCCAGCAGCACTACGCCGCCGGCGATGAACTGCACGCGTCACAAGGCCGTTATGCCGAGGCCCAGCTCGAGGTGAGCCGGCTGGAAGAGCGCATCCGCTTCGTGGTGGAAAGCCGCAACCGCGCGCAGCAGCGCCTGGCCGAGTTGCATGCGCAGGATGTGCAGTGGCGCGAGCGCATCGAGCAGGCCACGGCCGAGCTCGAAGGCATTGCCGAGCAGATTGCCGGCGCTGACGAGCAGAGCGAGATCCTCGCCGCCCAGGCCGAAGAGCAGCAGGCCCAGCTGCCGCTGGCTGAAGATGCCCTGCGCGCGTCCCAGGCCCGTGCCAACGAGCAGCGCAGCCTGGTGGCCCAGGTGCAGCAGCAGATCCAGGTGCTGGCGGCCGAGAGCCGCAGCGTGGACGAGCAGGCGCGGGCGCTGCGCCAGCGTGAAGACCGCCTGACGACCGAATCCCGTGCCCTCGGCGCGCCCGACCACGAGGCCCTGCAAGGGCTGCGCGAGCGCAGTTCGGCCGCCGACGAGGCCCGAGACCTGGCCGATGCCCGGCTGCAGCAGCTGGCCGAGCAAGTGCCGCAACTGGAAGAGCAGCGCCGCGCCGCGCAGCAGGACGCCAACGCGCAGCTGGCCAAGCAGTCGGAGCTCACGGCGCGGCTCGAAGCCCTCAAGGCGCTGCAGGAAAAGGTGCAGACCGAAGGCAAGCTCAAGCCCTGGCTCGCCAAGCACGGCCTGGAGGGGTTGCAGGGCCTGTGGACGCGCCTGCACATTGCCCAGGGCTGGGAGAACGCGCTGGAGGCCGCGCTGCGCGAGCGCATGGGAGCGCTCAGCGTGGGGCGCCTGGACACCGTGCGCGCCTTCGAGCAAGACGCGCCGCCGGCTCGCCTGGCGTTCTATTCGACCCCGGCCGCAGCGATTGCCAACACGCACGAGACCCTGCCCAAGCTGACCTCCCTGCTCAAGCTGGACGACGCCGGCCTGGTGGCGCTGCTCAACGACTGGCTGGAAGGCGTCTACACCGCGCCCAACCTGGACGAGGCGCTGGCGGCTCGCGGCCGGCTGACGCATGGTGAACTCATCCTGACGCCCCAGGGGCACGCGGTGGGGCAGTTTTCGGTGACCTTCTACGCGCCTGATTCCGAACAGGCCGGCCTGCTGGCGCGGGCGCAGGAGATCGAACAGCTCACCACGGCCCAGCGCGCCCAGAACCTGATCGCCGACGAGGCGCGCGTGGCGTTGACCCGCGTCGAGCACCAGTTCAACGATGCCAATGGCCGCCTCGCGGCGCTGCGGCGCGAGGCCAGCGAGGCGCAGACCCGCGCCCACCAGCTGCAGGTCGAGCTGCTGCGCCTGACCCAGCAGGCCGAGGCCAGCCAGCAGCGCCGCAGCGCGCTGGATGCCGAGCTGGCCGAGATCGCCGCGCAGCAGGAAGCGCTGCAGGAGCGCCGCGCCGAGGGCGAAGCCCGCTTCGAGGAGCTGGATGTGCAGCTCGGTGACGCCCAACAGCGCCATGCCGAGCTGGACGACGCCGTCATCGCCGCCGAGCGCAAGCTGGCGGATGCGCGCGAGCAACTGCGCACGCTGGAGCGGCGGGCCCAGGAAGCGCGCTTCGCCACGCAGACGCTGGCCGCCCGCCGCGGCGAGCTGCAGCGCGGCATCGAAACCGCGCAGGCCCAGATCGCCACCGTCGCCGCCTCTGCGGCCAGCCTGCAGACCGAGCTCGACGGCTTCAACGACGCCGCAGCCCAGGCCGGCCTCCAGGACGCATTGGCGCTCAAGCTGGAGCGCGAGCAGGCCCTGGCCGCGGTGCGCGCCAACTACGACGACCTGTCGCTGCGCCTGCGCAAGGCCGACGAACAGCGCATGGGTTTCGAGCGCAGCCTGGAGCCGCTGCGCGAGGCCATCACCAAGCTGCAGCTCGAAGAACAGGCCGCCCAGCTGGGTGGCGCGCAGTACCGCGAGCAGCTCGAAGCGGCCGAGGTCGACCTCGAAGCGCTGGCCAAGACGATCGAAGAAGGGGGCGTCAAGCTCTACGGCCTGCAAGGCGAGATCGACCGCATCAACCGCGAGATTGCTGCGCTCGGCGCCGTGAATCTGGCGGCCCTGGACGAGCTCACGGCCGCTCGCGAGCGCAAGACCTTCCTGGATTCGCAGTGCACCGACCTGAACGCGGCCATCAAGACGCTCGAAGACGCGATCCACAAGATCGACCTCGAAACCCGCGATCTGCTGGGCTCCACGTTCAATCAGGTCAATGAGCACTTCGGCCGCATGTTCCCCGAGCTGTTCGGCGGCGGGCAGGCGCGGCTGGTGATGACGGGCGACGAAATCCTCGACGCCGGCGTGCAGGTCATGGCCCAGCCGCCCGGCAAGAAGAACAGCACCATCCATTTGCTGTCGGGTGGCGAGAAGGCACTGACGGCGATTGCGCTGGTCTTTGCCATCTTCCAGCTCAACCCGGCGCCCTTCTGCCTGCTCGACGAGGTGGACGCACCCCTGGATGACGCCAACACCGAGCGTTATGCCCGCCTCGTCACCAAGATGAGCAGCGGCACGCAATTCCTCTTCATCTCGCACAACAAGATCGCGATGGAAATGGCCGAACAGTTGATCGGCGTGACCATGCAGGAGCAAGGCGTCTCCCGCATCGTCGCTGTCGACATGGACAAGGCCCTGGCCATGGCGGAGGCATGATGACCTTCCCGTTTGCTTCTCTCGTGGTGCTCACCTGGCCGGAGGCCGCATGAGCACGACCCTGACCCAACTCCTCGCGATTGCTGGCGGCCTCGTGCTCGCCGGTGTGGTCGCCCATGGCGCCTGGGCCGCCCGCAAGGCCGGCCCCAAGCGTGCTGCGCCTCCGCCGCAGGAGGAGCCGCACTTCGGCCTGGCGCCCGCTGGTGAGCCTGTAGCCACCGGTGAGCCGGCGCCGGAGGTCGACCCGCTGGAGGTCACGCTGCCGGCCGTGGCTCGCCCGGTGCGCCGCCCTTCGGCGCGCATCGACGCGCTCATCGATGCGATCGCCACCATCACCATCGAGTCGCCGGTGTCGGGCGAACTGGCGCTCCAGCATCAGCCGGGCAGCCGCCGCGCTGGCACCAAGCCGCTGCAGATCGAGGGCATGAACACGGTGTCGGGCGACTGGGAGCTGCCGGCCCCGGGTCAGCGCTACAGCGAGTTCCAGGCCGGCCTGAAGATGGCCAACCGCAGCGGCGCGCTCAACGAGATCGAATACTCCGAGTTCGTGCAGAAGATCCAGGCCTTTGCCGACGGCATCGGCGGCTTCGTGCAGTTCCCGGACATGCTGGACGTCGTGGCCCGGGCGCGCGAACTGGATCAGTTCGCCGCCAGCCACGATGCGCAGCTGGCGCTGTTGCTGCGTGCCAAGGCGGCCGCCTGGACGCCCGGCTTCGTGCAGCAGGCGGCGGCCCGCCACGGCTTCGTGGCCGGCGCCTTGCCGGGGCGGCTGGTGATGCCGTCCGACGAGGCCGGCGCCCCGCCGGTGCTGACGCTGCAATTCGATGCCCAGGCGGCGCTTGCCGAAGACCCCGAGGCGCTGTCGCTGCGCGAGCTCACGCTGGCGCTCGATGTGCCCCAGACCCCGGCCGAGGCTGAGCCCTTTGCCGCCTGGCAGGAAGCCGCTCGCGCGCTGGCCCGTGACCTGGAGGCCGAGGTGTGCGATGACCGCGGCCAGGTGCTCGGGCTGCATGCCTTCGCGGCCATCGACGTCGAGCTGAAGAAGCTCTACGAGGCGCTCGCGCAGCGCGACTTGGCGGCGGGTTCACCGGCGGCACGTCGGCTGTTCAGCTGACGGGTTGGGCGACGCGCGCCAACGCGGCGGCATGCCTGGGCGTGGCTTCGGTCTGTTGGCTGCCTTGGCGCGGTGCGTCTGGCTGCGATGTTCCGGGGCATCGCGGCGCGACAGCTAAACTGACAAGCCTTCCAGCTCCCGGTTCCGGCGTTTGACCACCAGCCTGCTGCTGATCGCCCTGCTGATTGCGGGCAGTGCCTTTTTCTCGATGGCCGAGCTGTCGCTCGCCGCGTCACGCCGTCTCAACCTCCAGCAGCGCGCCGATGCCGGCGACCACCGCGCGGCCCGTGTGCTGGCCGTGCAGGAGCACCCAGGCGACTACTTCACCGTCGTGCAGATCGGCGTGAACACCGTCGCCATCCTGGCCGGCATCGTGGGGGAGGGCGCCTCCCCGCCTCATTTCGAAGCGGCGCTCCTGCTGATGATGGCGCCCGAGCCCGCCGCCACG
>JAIPCJ010000223.1 GCA_021738245.1 Methylotenera sp.
GCCTCCGCTGCCGGCGCGGCTTCGGCGTCAGCGTCGGTCACCGGCTCGGCGACGGGCTCTGCCTTGCGGCGCGTGCGCTTGGCAGGCACCGGCGCCTCGGCGGCGGCCTCGGCGACCGCGGCCTTCGTCGTGCGACGGCGCTTGGGCGCTGCGGGCGCCTCGGCGTCGGCAGCGTTGGGCAGGGGCTTGTCTTGATCAGCTGCGTCGTTCATGCGGATTCAGGCTGGGTTGCAGGGGGCGGTTCGTTGGGTTCGGAAGGGGGCAGCGCGGGCGTGCCGTCGGCACCAAAGAGGCTGCTGGAGGGCGCGGGAGGCGCCACCTGAGCGGCGGCATGGGGCGCCGGCTCAAGCTCGGCTGCCACCGCAGATTCGGCATTGAGTGGCGGCGGCTCGGCAACCGGCGTCGCTTCGGATGCGGGCGACGTGGCCGCGGCGTCGGGCAGGGCTTCAGCGGCCGGTTTCTCAGAGGCAGCGGCAGCCTCGGCGGCGTTCGCAGGCACGGAGGCAGCGGCATCGGCGACGGGCTCGTCCGCAGGCGCCGCGGCGGCGGGCTCGGGCACCACGGCCGCGTCCAGCGCGCCTTCAGGTTCAGCGGCATCGAGCAGTTGACCCTGCAGCGCCTCGAAGGCCGGCGGCTCGCTGCCCACCTCGAGCGCGGGCAGCTGTTCGAGGCTGGCCAGGCCCAGGTCATCCAGGAAGGCCTTGGTCGTGGCGTACAGCGCCGGCCGGCCTGGGGTCTCGCGGTGGCCGATGGCCTCGACCCAGCCGCGGTCCTCCAGCTGCTTGATGATCTGGCTGGCCACCACGACGCCGCGGATGTCCTCGATGTCGCCCCGCGTCACCGGCTGCCGGTAGGCAATGATGGCCAGCGTCTCCATGACGGCGCGCGAGTAGCGCGGCGGCTTCTCGGGATGCAGGCGGTCCAGGTACTCGCGCATTTCCGGGCGGCTCTGGAAGCGCCAGCCGGACGCGATGGCCACCAGCTCCACGCCGCGGCCCTCCCAGTCGCGGCTGAGCTCGTCGAGCAGGCCGCGCAGGGTATCGGCGCCGAGCTCGTCGGCGAACAGGCTGCGCAGCTCGCGAAGCGTCAACGGCTGCGAGGCACAGATCAGCGCGGTCTCAAGGACGCGCTTGGCATCCTGGGTATTCATGAACGCAATTGCGCCCTCAATCAGGCCAAGTCTGGCAATCCGTCCGGGCTTCGGCGCTCCCAGCGCTCGTCAAGCCATGCAGACGGGGTCGGTCCGGGCGTCGTCGAGGGGCTCATCAGCCGGCCAGCGGGACGCATGCGGGGTGGTTGACCGGCGGGCGGAAGAACTGCAAACCGCGCGGGTCGCGCCTCAAACGGCGCGCTGGCTGCCACGACAACCGAAGCGCATTGTAGCCCCGTCAATCAGGCAGGTCCGAAGCGGCGATCCCGGCCCAGGCCGCGGCCATGTCGGCAGGCAGCGGCGCGCGCAGGCTGAGCGCCACGCCGGTCACGGGGTGCGTGAAGCCCAGCCGCGCTGCGTGCAGGGCTTGGCGCTCCAGGCACAAGGCCGGCGCGCCGCCATACAAGGCATCGGCCAACAGCGGGTGGCCGCGGTGGGTCAGGTGCACGCGGATCTGATGGGTGCGGCCGGTGTGCAATACGCAATGCACCGCGCTCACCGCCCGGCCCTGCACATCGCCCACGCCCAGCGGATAGACATCGGTGCGGGCGGGCTTGCCCAGGTTGGCGGGGGCCACGGCCATCTTCACGCGCGAGACCGGGTCGCGCCGCAGGGCCTGCTCCACCGTGAAGGGCTCCTCCACCCGGCCCCAGGCCAGCGCGAGGTACTCGCGGTGCACCTCGCGGGCGGCAATCTGGCGGGTCAGTGCGGTGACGGCTTCGAGCGTCTTGCCCACGACCATCAGGCCGCTGGTGTCCTTGTCCAGCCGATGCACGATGCCCGCACGAGGCAGGCCGGCCGCCGCTGGATGGTGGGCCAGCAGCCCGTTCATCAGCGTGCCTGACCAATTGCCGGCAGCCGGATGCACCACCAGGCCCGCCGGCTTGTTGACGACGGCCAGATGCTCGTCTTCGTAGACGAAGTCGACCGCCATCGGCTCGGCCCGAAAGGCGCGGCTTTCGTCGGTCGGCTGCAGCTCGACCTCGATGCGCTGGCCCGCGCGCAGCTTGTGGGCCGACTTGGTCAGCGCGCGGCCATCCACCTGCACGCAGCCCCGCTCGATGAGCGCCTGCAAGTGGTTGCGCGAGAACTCCGGCGCGAGGCCCGTGAGCCAACGGTCGAGCCGCTCGCCATGGCCCGCCGCGTCGACCTCGGCCTGCCGACGTTCGACGTCCTGCGCCTCATCGGCCTCCGTCTCGAAGTCTTCCGGCACCCCCACCCTATACTCTGCGTCCATTGTTCCCTGTGACCGGCCGGCAGCATCGCCGTCGACTTCAGACATGTTTGTTGAGAAATTCAAGGCCGGCCGCGTGGTTGCCGGTGCTGTGGTGATGGCGCTTGCGCTCGGCTTGAGCGGCTGCGGCTCCGCGCCCAAGGAGGACCCCAACTCCCAGGCAGCGCTGGACAAATTGTATGCAGACGCCAAGGACGACCTGAACGCCGGCAGCTACGACCGCGCGATCAAGACGCTCGAGAAGATCGAGGGCCGCGCCGCGGGCACGACCATGGGCCAGCAAGCGACGCTCGACGTCGCGTGGGCCTACTACCGCACCGGTGAGCGCGCCCAGGCCATCACCACGCTCGACCGCTTCATCAAGCTCAACCCGTCGAGCCCGGCGATGGACTACGCCCTTTATATGAAGGGCATCGTCAACTTCAACGAAGACCTGGGCCTGTTCGGCCGCCTGGCCAATCAAGACGTCGCGGAGCGCGACCAGCAAGCCTCACGCGAGGCCCTGCTGTCCTTCCGCCAGCTGGTGGAGCAGTTCCCCGACTCCAAGTACTCGGCTGATGCGGCGCTGCGCATCAACTTCATCACCAACACGCTGGCCGCCTACGAAATCCACGTGGCGCGCTACTACTTCAACCGCAAGGCCTACGTGGCCGCGGCCAACCGTGCGCAGTCGGCGGTGGCGGAGTTCCAGCATGCGCCCGGCATCGAGGAAGGCCTGTTCATCATGGCCGAGAGCTACGACAAGTTGGGTCTGGACCAACTCCGCGACGACGCCCGCCGCGTGCTGGACAAGAACTTCCCCGACAGCCAGTACGCCAGCGGCAACGCCGGCAAGCGCAAGCCCTGGTGGCAGCTCTGGTGATGTGAATCGAACGGGCCTTCGGGCCCGTTGTCATTTTTTGGGTCGAACCTGACAGGCTGGATGCCAGTCAGCCTCGCTCCTGCTGCAACTGCTGCAGCCACGCCAGCGCCTCGGCCTCGTTGGCCACCGGCGTCATTGGCGGCAGGGCCGCGCGCAGTCGTCGGCCGTAGTTCATGCCGGCCATGCGCGGGTCGCACACCACCAGCAGCCCGCGGTCGGTTTCGGTGCGGATGAGCCGGCCGGCGCCCTGCTTCAAGGCGATGGCCGCCTCGGCCACAAAGTACTCGGCAAAGGCATTGCGCCCTTGCGCCTCCAGCCGCTGAACGCGCGCCTCCACCAGGGGGTCGTTCGGCGGCGGGAAGGGCAGCTTGTCGATGACTACGCATTGCAGTGCATCACCCGGCACGTCAATGCCTTCCCAGAAGCTGGCCGACCCGACCAACACCGACGCCGGATCGTCCAGGAAGCGCTGCAGCAACAGCCGCTTGGGCAGCGCACCCTGCTGCAGCACGGTGATGGCATCACCGCCTTCCTCGAAGCGCTCGCGCAGCGCATCCGCCACGGTCTGTAGATTGCGCAGCGTGGTGGTCAGCACGAAGGTGCGGCCACCGAGAGCCCGCGCCAGGCGCGAGGCCAGCAGCGCGACGCTGGCCGGGTGGTGCGGCTCGCTCGGCTTGGGGAAACCACGCGGCACATACAGCCGTGCGTTGGCCGGGTAGTCGAACGGGCTGCCCACGCGCAGCACCTCCGCGTCACCGAGACCCGCGGGCTCGGTGAACCAGGTCAGGCCGTCGTCATCGCCCAGCGTGGCGGAGGTGAACACCCAGGCTTTGGGCGCGGCCTCGAGCTGCTGCTGCATGGCCTCACGGATATCCAGCGGCGACTCGACCAGGCGGGCCGCATGCGGGCTGATGTCGATCCAGCGCACATCGCCGGGGTCCGGGTCGGCGGCGAAGGCGCGGGCGAGGTCGCGCAGCATCTGCGCGCGCTCGCAGAGACGGGCGAAATCAGGCGACGCCTCGCGCACGGCCGTCAGCGCCTCCAACGCGGCAGCCGTGGCCTTCTCGACACCCGCCAGCGCCTCGCCGAAGGCGGGCTGGCCCGCCCTCTCCTTCCAGGCGAGCTTGAGCGTGCCGCGCAGCTCTCGCCCGCCGGTCGCGAGCGCGCCGGCACCCGCCAGGCGCAGCTCGCGCGCGCCCTTCTCGACGCCGGCCTGCAGCGCCTGCCAGTCGTTCACGCCACGGGCATGGGCCAGGCCCTGGGCGAGCAGATCGCGGGCGAAGTCGATGAGCGCCGCCGTGCCGAGCAGCGTGCCCAGGAACTGAACGCCCGCCTCCGCCAGCTGGTGGGCCTCGTCGAAGATCGCGATCTCCACGCTGGGCAGCAGCTCCGCCACGCCGGTGTCGCGCAGGGTCATGTCGGCGAAGAAGAGATGGTGGTTGACCACCACCACGTCCGCCTCCATGGCCTCGCGCCGCGCTTTCACCACGTAGCAGGCTTTCCAGTCGGGGCACTCCTGGCCCAGGCAGTTCTCGCGGCTGGAGCTGACGATGGGAATGATGGGCGAGCGCTCGTCCAGCCCGTCGATCTCGGCGAAGTCGCCCGTCGCGGTGCCCAGCGCCCAGCGCTCGATGCGCGCCAGTGACAGCGCGGTGCGGCGGTCAGGGAACTCGCCCGACACGCGCGCCTCCTTCATGCGGTGCAGGCACAGATAACTGCTGCGCCCCTTCAGCAACGCCAGTCGCACCGGCGTGTTGAGGGCCTTGGCCAGGCGCGGCAGGTCGCGCAGGAAGAGCTGGTCCTGCAGGCTCTTGGTGGCGGTGCTGATCAGCGCACGGCTGCCAGCCAACAGCGCGGGCACCAGGTAGGCGAAGGTCTTGCCGACGCCCGTGCCGGCCTCGACCACCAGTGCCTGGCGACGGCTCAGCGCACGCGCTACCGCACGGCTCATCTGCAGCTGCGGCGCGCGCGGCTTGTAGCCCGGGTCCAGTCGCGCAAGGGGGCCCGATTCGTCGAAGGCGGCGAGTACCGATTGTTCGAGCTCGTCAGCCGCCGGTGGCGCGGGTGGCGTGGCCTGGTCGAGCGCGTCGAGCCAGTCGTCCAGGTCAGGCGAGGTCATCAGGGGCGGTGCTCGCTTCCAGCCGGGTGATCATGTCGCGCAGGGCCAGCCGGCGCTTCTTGAGGCGCTGCAGGGCCAACTCGTCCACCGGCATCTGCTCGACCAGGCGGTCGATCATGGCGTCCAGGTCGGCGTGCTCGATGCGCAGCTCGATGAGCCGCCGCGTCAACGAGTGAAGTTCTTCATCCATCCGGGGGGGAGCACAAGCGCGCAAGCGCGGGACAGGGGTGGCGGGCCAGTATAGTTTTCGGCATGGTTTCTCCTTCCGCCGTCGGCTTCCGACTCAGTGCCGCCACGGGCACCCACCGCGGTGACCGCGCCTACCAACAAGACCAGGTGGCGGTCTTCCCGCACCCGCGCATCGCAGGCTGCGTGATGGGCGTCGTGGCTGACGGCATGGGGGGCAAGAGCGGTGGCCGCAAGGCGGCTGACCAGGTCATCCTGACGGCGCGCCAGCTTTTCGAGCGCTACTCGCCGGAAGACGAGCTGCCCGAGGAGCTGCTGACTCAGATCACGTCGGAATCGCACTTGATGATCAAGCTGACCGCGATCTCCGCCGAGGAGGAGCCCCACAGCACGATCGCGGCCTTCGTCGTCACCGCGGACCGCTGCGCGCACTGGATCCATTCCGGCGACTCGCGCATCTACTGGTTCCGCGGTGCGCGGCTGGTCAAGCGCACGATGGACCACTCCTATGTGCAGCGCCTCGTGGACGAAGGTCAACTCACCGAGGCCGAGGCCAGCTCCCACCCGCAAAGCAACTTGCTGACCGCCTGCCTGGGCACCGTGCAGGAGCCCACCGCCACCACGGAGCGCCTGGAAGGGCTGGAAGTGGGCGACACGCTGATGTGCTGCAGCGACGGCCTGTGGCACTACTTCACCCCGCAGGAACTCGGCAGCGTGCTCTACAGCCTGCCCCCGCGCGAGGCCGCCGAGCTGCTGGTCAGCAAGGCCCGCCAGCGCGCCCGCGGCGGCGGCGACAACCTGTCGCTGGCCATCGTGAAGGTCGAGAACCTCGACTAAGCCGAAGGACGGCGTCCCTCACCGCGACGCCGCGGACGCTGCCGGCGCGCCCGGAATGGGCAGGGGCGCTGCCGGCGGGCGCAGTCGGTTCTTCTGCTTGGCCTCGTGCTCGGCCAGGCGCTGCTGCTGGCGGGCCTGCCTCTCCTGCGCCTGGGCACGGCGGCGTGCGGCTTCGGCCTCAGCCTGGCGCTCGGCATCTCGCTGAGCCTTGAGGGCCTGCTCCGGGCTGCGGGCGCGCACGGGTTGCGACGCCGCGGGCATGGGCGCCGGGGGCGGTACGCGCTCCGTCCGCTGGCTGGCTTCGGCTGACGCCGCCTGCTCCCGTTCCTTCA
>JAIPCJ010000031.1 GCA_021738245.1 Methylotenera sp.
CGATGTCGGTCCACCACCAGCGGCCGCTGCCGGCATGCCATTGCAGGCCTACGCCCAGTGTGGCCGCCTGGGCGAAGGCGAGGGTCAGGGGATGTTCAGCTTTGCTCATCGGGGGTCTGGTCGCGAGGGGTCTCCAGGGCAGCGCGGGCCTGCTTGCGGGCAATCGCCGCGGCATGGCGGCTGCGCTCCTCGGGCGTGAACGGGCGCAGCGGCGGCACCGGCACGGGCTTGTTGTCGTCATCCACCGCCACCATCGTGAAGTAGCAGCTGTTGACGTGGCGCTTCTGCTGCGTGCGGATGTTCTCGGCCACCACCTTGATGCCCACCTCCATCGACGAGGTGCCGGTGTGATTGATGCTGGCCAGGAAGGTCACCAGCTCGCCCACATGGATGGGCTGGCGGAAGATGACCCGGTCGACCGACAGCGTGACCACATAGCGCCCCGCATAGCGGCTGGCACAGGCATAGGCCACCTGGTCCAGCAGCTTGAGGATGTTGCCGCCGTGCACGTTGCCGGAGAAGTTGGCGGTGTCAGGGGTCATCAGCACCGTCATCGTCAGCTGGTGCGCGGGCAGGTCCATGGGTCGCTCCTAGGTGAAGCGGTGGATTGTGGAGCTGCGCCACACCTGCCCGGGCCGCAGCACCGTGCTGGGCCAGTCGTCGCTGGCTTCGTGATGTGGGGAGTCGGGGTTGTGCTGGGTTTCCAGGCACACGCCGTCGCCCTGGCGATAGAGGCGACCCCCGGGGCCGGCCAGACGGCCATCGAGGACGTTGCCCGAATAGAACTGCACGGCCGGCTCGGTGGTGAGCATCTCCATGCATCGGCCGGAGGACGGGTCGTGCAGCCGCGCGGCGAGCCGCAGATCATCGGCGTCGGCCGGGCCGTCGAGCAGCCAGTTGTGGTCATAGCCCCGCGCCAGCCGCAGCTGCGGGTGAGCCTGGCGGATGCGCGCCTCGATGACCGCGGGCTCGCGGAAGTCGAACGGCGTGCCCGCCACCGGCGCGTGGCGCTGCGGGATCAGGTGCTCGTCCACCTCGCTGTAGCGTGAGGCCGGCAGCTGCAGCCGGTGGCCGAGCGCGCTGCCCTCGCCGGCCAGGTTGAAGTAGCTGTGGTGCGTGAGATTCAAGACCGTGGCCCGGTCGGTGGTGGCCTCGTAGTCGATGCGCCAGGTTTTCTCCTCCGCGCCGAGCGCATAGCGCACGCTGACCTGCAGTTCGCCCGGGAAGCCCATCTCACCGTGCGGGCTGGTGTAGCGCAGGCGCAGGGCCGCGGCCTCGCCGGTGCGCAGCGCATCCGCATCGGCCTGCCAGAGCCGGTGGCCGAAGCCCTCGGCACCGCCGTGCAGGCAGTTGGGGCCATCGTTGCGGCTGAGCGGGTACGTGTGGCCGTCGAGCGTGAAGCGGGCTCCGGCGATGCGGTTGCCGTAGCGACCCACGATCACGCCAAAGGCGGGGTTGCGGTGGACGTAGTCGTCGAGGTTGTCGAAGCCCAGCACCACGTTGGCCAGGTGGCCTGCGGCGTCGGGCACGTGCAGCGCCGACACGATGCCGCCCAGCGTCAGCACGGTCATCGACAGCCCATGGCGGTTGCTCAGCGTGTATTCATGGACGACCCGGCCGTCCGGCAGCCGGCCGGCTTCGCGGCGCTCGACCGTCATGCCCAGCCACCATCGACGATGAAGTCCTGCGCGGTGCACAGGGCGGAGTCGTCCGCTGCCAGGAACAGCGCCATGCGGGCGATGTGCTCCGGCATCAGCGGCGCGCTGATGCACTGGCCCTTGGCGATGGCCTGCTTGGTTTCTTCCGTCACCCAGAGCTTGAGCTGCTTCTCGGTCATGACCCAGCCCGGCACCAGCGTATTGACGCGGATATTGAACGGCCCGAAGTCTCGCGCCAGGCAGCGCGTGAGCCCCTGGATGGCGGCCTTGCTCGCGGTATAGGCCGGCATGCCGCCCTGCTTGAGCATCCAGCTGATGGAGCCGAAATTGACGATGCTGCCGCCGCCGGCGGCCTGCATGTCGGGCAGCACGGCCTGGGCCGTGAAGAAGGGGTGCTTGAGGTTCACGCCCACGCTCGCGTCCCAGAAGGCGGGCGTGGTGTCGGCCACGGCATGGCGCTGGTCGTTGGCCGCGTTGTTGAGGAGGACGGTGAACGGACCGCAGCGCTCGCGCAGCCGGCCGACGGCGTCGCGCAGCGCGTCCACGTCGCAAAGGTCGGCCGCCACGAACTGCGGCGCATGCCGGGCCGTGCCGGCGAGCCGCGCCGCCAGGGCCTGGCCTTCGTCGGCGGCCAGGTCGATGAAGCCGACCCGCGCGCCCTGCGCCGCGAAGGCCTCCACCAGGGCCTGGCCGATGCCGGTGGCCCCGCCGGTGATCAGCACCCCGCGGTCCTGCAGGCTGGGATAGAGGGCGTAGGAACTCATGCGTGTGTCTCCGGAATCAGCGCGCCCGGCGGCGGCCTGGCTTCTGTGGCCGAGTGGGGCGGATTATTCGTCATACTTTTTGAATGAAAACAGAGCGTTTCTCGGGTAATCCCGATGATGAGGCTCAAATAGTCATACTTTAATGAGCACCGAGCGGGCGCTCACCGCCGACGCCCGGACGTCGCCTGGCGGCGCTGCGCACCGCCAAGCCCACCGAGACAAGGGACAGCCATGAGCGCCACCGCCACCCGCCCTTACCGCGGCGTCTTCCCCGTCGTGCCGACCATCTTCCATGCCGACGGCACGCTGGACCTGCCCGGCCAGCGGCGCTGCGTGGACTTCATGATCGACGCCGGCTCCACGGGTCTGTGCATCCTGGCCAACTTCTCGGAGCAGTTCGTGCTGTCCGACGCCGAGCGCGAGACGCTGACGCGGGACATCCTGGGCCACGTGGCCGGCCGCGTGCCGGTCATCGTGACGACGACGCACTACGCCACGCAGATCTGCATCGAGCGCAGCCGCCAGGCGCAGGCGCTGGGGGCGGCCATGGTGATGGTGATGCCGCCCTACCACGGCGCCACCTTCCGCGTGTCGGAGGGCCAGATCGAAGCCTTCTACCAGCGCCTGTCCGACGCCATCGACATCCCCATCATGATCCAGGACGCCCCGGTGGCCGGCACGCCGCTGCCGGTGCCGCTGCTGGCGCGCATGGCCTCCCGGATCGAGCACGTGAAGTACTTCAAGCTGGAGATGCCGCAGGCGGCCAGCAAGATGCGCGAGCTGATCCGCGCGGGCGGTGCGGCCATCGAAGGCCCCTGGGATGGCGAAGAAGCCATCACGCTGCTGGCCGACCTGGACGCGGGTGCCACCGGCGCCATGACCGGCGGCGGCTACCCGGACGGCATCCGGCTGATCGTCGATGCCTACCACCGCGGCGACCGCGAGGAAGCCGTGGCCCAGTACGGCCGCTGGCTGCCCCTCATCAACTACGAGAACCGCCAGGGCGGCATCCTCACCGCCAAGGCGCTGATGAAGGCAGGCGGCGTGATCAAGAGCGATGCGCCGCGCCACCCCTTTCCCGAGATGTCGCCCGAGGTGCGCGCCGGCCTGCTGGACGCCGCCCGGCGCCTGGACCCCCTCGTGCTGCGCTGGGGCCGGTGATGTGCGCCGTCCTTGCCGCGCTGCCGACGCTGGTGCCCCGCGGCGGTTTCGTGGCCCGCTTTCGATAATGCCTTTTTCAGTTGCGAGACCGTCGCCCATGCGAACCCGCGCGGATCATTCCACCTACAGCGCCCAGCCCGAAGGCAAGAGCCAGCATGCGCGCATCGTGAGCGAGCTGGGGCAGGCCATCGTGGGCGGCGAGTTCAAGCCCGGCGACAAGCTGCCGCCCGAGCCGCAGCTGCTGGAGCGCTATGCCATCAGCCGCCCGGTGTTGCGCGAGGCGGTGCGCGTGCTGGTGGCCAAGGGCCTGGTGGTGTCGCGCCAGCGGGCCGGCGCCATCGTGCGGCCGCGCAACGAGTGGCACATGCTCGACCCCGACGTGCTGTACTGGCTCATCCAGGCCCAGCCGCCACGCACCTTCGTGCAGACGCTGCTGGAGGTTCGCCGCGTGTTCGAGCCGGCTGCCGCCGCGCTGGCGGCCCGCGCCGCCAGCGACGAGCAACTGCAGGGCATTGCCGCGGCCTACGAAGGCATGGCCTCGGCCACCACCACAGCCGAGCTGCTGGAGCCCGACCTCGCCTTTCACCGTCGCATTGCCGAGGCCACCGGCAACGACCTGCTGGCCTACATCGGCAACATGCTGTCGCTGGCCCTGCGCGAGTCCATCCTGCTGTCCAGCCAGCTGCCCAACACCCACGAGCTCTCGCTGCCCCGCCACAAGGCCATCCTGACCGCGCTGCAGGCCCGCGACCCGCTGGGCGCCCGGCAGGCCACACTGGTGCAACTGGAAGAGACGGGCGACGACATCAACACCGTGCTCGCCGCCGACGGCCGCGTGAACCTGGCTTGAGCATGGACGACGACGACACCGCCGCCCCGCTGACGGACGCCAGCCCCAACCCCAACTGGTTCCTGCGGGCGCGGCTCAAGACGCGCCAGCTGCTGCTGCTCATCGCGCTGGATGACGAGCGCAACATCCACCGCGCCGCCGAGGTGCTGTGCATGACCCAGCCTGCCGCCTCCAAGCAGCTCAAGGACCTGGAGGACCAGCTCGAGGTGAAGCTCTTCGAGCGCCAGCCGCGCGGCATGGCGCCCACGCTCTACGGCGAGACCATGATCCGCCACGCGCGCATGGCGCTCACCTCGCTCTCCGCCGCGCATGACGACATCGTCGCCCTCAAGCACGGCCTGTCGGGCCAGGTGGAGGTGGGCGTCATCATGACCCCGGCCATGGGCCTGCTGCCGCGGGCCATCGCCCGCATCAAGCAGCACGCGCCGCGGCTGCGAATCGGCGTGCACCTGGAGAGCAGCAAGGTGCTGCTGGACCTGCTGCAACGGGGCTCGCTGGACTTCATGATCGGCCGCATCCTGGAGGGCGACACGGCCAGCGGCCTGCACTACGAGGAGCTGGCCGTGGAGCCGGTGTGCGCGGTGGCCCGCGTCGACCATCCGCTGGTCAAGGCCGACAACCTCAAGCTCGCCGAGCTCGCCGACCGGCCCTGGGTGTTGCCCCCGCCGGGCAGCGTGCTGCGCCACCGCTGGGAGCTGATGTTCCGCCGCGCCGCCCTCGAACCGCCGGGCGATGTGGTCGACACCACCGCGCTGCTGCTCATCACTGCGCTGCTGCAGCAGACCGACGCGCTGCACGTGATGCCCGTGGAGGTGGCGCGTTACTACGCCTCGCTCAAGGTGCTGGCCATCCTGCCCATCGAGCTGCCCTGCCACATGGACGCCTTCGGCATCATCACCCGCGAAGGCCACCTGATGTCGCCGGGCGCGCGGCAGCTGCTGCACGAGGTGAGGCGGGTCGCGCGGGACCTGTACTGAGCGCCCGAAGCGAGCCGACCGTGGCGCCGGGAAGGCGTCAGTCGTCGGGCGCGCCGAACTGCGCCTGGAAGGCCTGCGCAAACGCGGGCGACGCGCTGAAGGTCAGCGTCACCGTCACCCAGCCGCCCGATTCCTGCTGCACCAGCAGTTCGTGATCCCAGTCGTGCCCGTCCTCGACCGGCCCTGGCGGCCCGCCGAATGCGTCACGCGCCCAGGCCAGCGCCGTGTCCACTTCGGCCATCACGGCGGCATGGGCGGCCGGGTCGCTGGCCCGGGTGGAGGCCATGGCCTCCAGGGTCAGGACGCCGTCGGCGCCTTCGGAGAGGTCGAAGCTGAGGTGCTGCATGACCGCCACTGTAGGGCGAGTCGCCAGACACGCCGCGCACTTCACACTCGCTTCACCGGCTTCTCAACCCCCTCACCGGTACCGCTCAGACTCGTCGCCATGCCTCTCACTGCCGTGCCCTTGCACGGGCTGGCCGGGGCCTGGAGAACGATTGCCGATGAACACGACCCTCACCCCCGACCGTGCGACGAGCACGCCGCACTGGATCGACATCCTGGACTGCCAGGGCCAGTGCCCGCCCTGGCGGCTGGGGCCGTTTGCGGATGCGCGCGAGGCGCAGCGCATCGAGCGGGGCGTCAGGCGCTTGATCAACCTGGCGCGCTTCGCGGTGGTGGTCACGCCCCCTCGGGCGGTGGGCAGCCTTGGCGCGCCACCTTCGGGGGGAGTTCCACGCGTGTCGGCGTCGAAGGCGCTTCAGGGCGCGCTACCGGCGTCAGGCGAGTCAGGCGCCAAGGCCCCCGGCGCCGGCCTTGCCGGCGGCTTGGGCGCGCTCGCCGGCCAGGCCCCGCCCGCACTGAAGCTGCGCCAGCCCCAGCCCAGCCATTTCAGCAGCGACACCGCGAGCCACAGCGCCCAGGCGAGCATCAGTGCGCGGTAGAGCCACATCGGCGCGCTCAGCACCCAGGCGCTGGCGGTGTTATCGGTGAAGCGGTCGGAGAACCAGCGCAGCAGCTGGCTGCTCGAATCCGGGCCCGCCACCAGCAGGTCAGGGTAGCCGAGCAGGCCGGTGCGCAGCACCTCCAGCAGCGCGCCCAGGGCCATCAAGGTCCACAGCAGCAGGCCGAGCTGCACCAGCACGCGCAGCCAGCGAGCCTGGGTGGCCAGGCCGGGTGCCCAGCGGCGGCGGCTTTCCAGCAGCGCGAACCAGCCGGCCAGCACCACCAAGGCGCCGAGCGACACCGGCGCCACGCCCAGGGCCAGCACCAGCCAGGCGGGCCGGGCCATCACCCCCGGCAGGCCGCGCGGTGCGAACCACGCAAGCACGAGCACCACCACCAGCACGCCCCAGATCAGCACCGCGGGGCCCATCAGCGGCCCGCCCGTGGCCAGCACGAGGCGGTCCGGCGGCACGTGCAGCAGCAGCGCGTCATTGACGCCGGGCAGGCCCAGCGCCAGGCCTTCATGCCGCCACAGCAGGCCCATAGGCTCGGGCGCGCGCCAGCGCACCTCCACCGACTGGGCGCCGGGCGTCAGCGGCAGGCTGAGCGCGCCGTCACGCAGCTGCAGCGGCAGGGCATTGCCGTTGAGGGTCACGCCCAGCAGCTCGGCGCCGGGCGGCAGGGCCAGGCGCTGCGGCCCGCCCAGGCTCGCGCGCAGCTGCAGGGCCAGCGTCATGTCGGTGCTGCGCTCGCCGGGGTTGACCGTGGTGGTGGCGGCGTCGAGCGTGAGCGTCTGCCCGGCCACGCCGGCCGGCTTGCGCACGGTGAGCTTGAGCGTCTCGCCCGGCCATGGCCGCCACTCGGGCTGCCAGCGGCCGTCCTGCTGCAGCGCGGTTGCGGGCAGGCCGCCCGCGTCCACATGCCATTGCGTGGCTGCATCCAGCGTCCAGCGTTCCACCTGATGCGGTTCCTTGCTGGCGGTCAGCGTCAGGGCTTCGCTGGGCTTGATGCTGCTGGCCACTTCCACCAGGTCTTCCGCGCCCAGTTGCAGGCTGGCGGTGTTGCCGTCGACCGTCACGCGGGCATCACTCACGGCTTCGCCAGGCAGCAGGGCCCAGCTCACGCGCAGCGGTGCACGGCTCGGGGCCAGGCGTTCGAGGGTGGTGGTGGCCTGCCAGCGCAGGCCGAGGTCGAGGCGGCGGTTGACGCGCACCAGCGGGGGCAGGGCGTCGCGCTGGGTGCCGGCGTCCTCGGCGCGGGCGGTGCCGGCCACGGGCTCGCGGCTCAAGGTGATGGCGCCGGTGCTCTGGCCGCGGGGGTCCAGGCCGGCCAGGGTCCAGCCCTTGAGGTCGGCCTGCAGTGCGCGTGGCGGCAGCGGCAAGGCGATGTCCAGCCCGGCCGCGTTGGCCATGTCGGCCGCCAGCACCACCTGGTGCACGCCGGCCGGCACGGCCACCCAGAGCTGGCCCTGGTCGTCGCGCCGGGTAGCGGCAGGCTGGCCGTCCAGCGTGATGCTGCCGGGCTGCCAGCCGGTGCCCTGGCCGGGCAGCGGCACGGCCACCAGCGCCTGCGCATGGATCTCGGCGCGCAGCTGCACGCTCGACCCCGCCGCGCTCACCAGCAGCCGCGACAGCTCGGCGCAGTGTGGCAGGCAGTCGGGCCCGGCCGCGAGCTTGTCGCGCAGCGTCTTCAACTGCGCCTCGTTCGGCCATGCGGCGGCCGACGGCGTATCGGCCGCCACGGGCGAGGGGGCGACCGGTGCCGTGGCGTCACTCGGGGTCGGGGTGCCCAGCAGCCCGAGGGACAGCGCCAGCATGGATGCCGCGCCGGCCGACGGCCGCCGCAGCACGGGCAGCCTCACGCCGGCCACGGCAGCCAGGGCCAGCGCCAGCAGGGCCAGGCCGGCGAGGTGCAGCAACGCGGTGGCCCACGGCGGCAGCAGCCACAGGCGCAGCGTCTGCTCGGGCGTGACCGGGCCGCTCCATTGCAGCGCGTGCTCGCGCCAGGTCCAGGTCGGCAGGCCGGGGCCGGTCTGCACGCGGGCGCTGGGGTCTACGCGTTCCAGGGGGCTGCTGGCGCGCGACAGATACGACCGATCGCGGCCGGGCGCTGCCTTCATTGGCGGGGCGGGTGCCACCTTCTCCTCGACCATCATCGGGGCTACCGCCGCGACCTCGCGCGGTGCGTTGCCCATGCGGCCTTGCACCGCCTCCAGGCTCGGGTACAGCGCCAGTCGCACCTCATCCACCGCAAACGGCAGCATCACCAGCGCCAGCAGCGCCGCCACCGCGAGGCGCCCGCGCGCGAAGGCCGCCTGCGCGCGGCCGGCCGGCAGCACGCGGGCCAGGGCCGTCAGCGCGAGCAGCCCGAACCACAGCGCGGCCGGCGGGCTGCCGGGCGTGTGCCAGGTCAGCACCAGGGCCACGGCCAACAGCGCGCCCACGCGCCAGCCCAGCAGCCGGTAGGCGGCCAGCGCGGCCAGCAGCACGAAGAAGAAGTCCCACAGCGTCCACAGGCTCGTCCAGGCGCCTTGCGCCACGCTCGGGCCTTGCGCATGCAGCAGGCGCCAGCCCGGGGGCAGTTGCAGGGCGGCTTGCAGCGCATCCACGCTGACTGTCCAGCCACTGGCCGGCAAGGTACTGCCGGTCGGCCAGCGGCTGTCGGCCTCGATGCGGGTCTCTCGCTCGCGCACCTCGAAGCCGGCGGGGCCGTCGGCGGCGAGCCGCGTGATGGCCTGGTCCTGGCCTTGCAGTGCCGCGCGGCCGAGTTGGCCCGGAGCCGCCATGGCCAGACGCGCGCTGGCGGTGATCTGGCCCGAGAAGCGGTCTTGCGCCGTCAGGCCCTGGCCGTCGAAGTCCAGCCACAGCCGCCGGTTCAGCCGCAGGGCATCCGGCGCGGCCTTGGGGTTGCCGCGCTGCAGCTCGGTCAGCTTGAGGGTCTCGCCGGGCTTCAGCCGGAACGCCGGCAGCGACCGCCAGGTCGAGATGCCCGAGGCCTGGCGCGGGTCGACGCTGGTGGCGCCCTCAGGGCGGATGAGCCGCAACTCGGGCTGCGCCTTCACGGCCCACACTTCTTCGTCGGGCGCCGTCTCAGGCAGCCTGAGGGCCTGCACCGGCGTGTTCAGCCGCGAACGGAGTTCGAGGTGCCAACTGCCGGGCCGCGCCTGCACGATGAGGCGTCCATCGTCGGCCAGCCGGGCGGGCAAGGGGCTGGTCAGCTCCACCGCGCGCAGGCCCGGCAGCAGGGCCTGCGGCAACTCCACCGCCCGTGCGCGGCCGGCCACGCGCAGCTCGAAGGCAGTGGTCACCATCAGCGGCAGGTCGTCGTCGACCAGGCGCGTGGTCTGCACGCTGAGGCTGTCGCTCGCCTCGGCCGGGCTCGCGACGGCGCGCAGCCATAGCCGGCCGTTGCCGTCGGGGCTGCGGGCCTGTGTGGCGCCATCGCTGCTGACGACGATGGCCGCCAGCCCCGGCGGCACGGCCAGGTCCTGCGGCATGGCGCCGCCCCAGGCGATGCGGCCTTCCACCACATGCGCACCGGGCGCGAGCCACACGGTGGGGCGGTCGTCGGCGCCAATGACCGGCAGTGCCCGGCCGGCGGCCTTCACGTCCTGCGGCCAGGCGCCGGCTTCGCCCGGCAAGGCCACGCGGGCCGGCGCGCCGAACACCTGCACTTCCAGCCGGAAGCTGGCCTCACGCGCACTCGCGCTCAACTGCAAACGGCCCGGCCACACGCATACCGGGGCGTCGCCCTCGGCGGCGCCTGCCGGGCAGCCGAGGGCGGGCTGGCCCTGCAGCGCCCAGGGCAGCCAGTCGCGCGCGGCGGGGGGCAGGTCGGCGGGGGTGAGCGGCGCAGCCTGGGCGGTGGCAGCGGTCGTCAGCAGTGCTGCGGCCAGGCGGCGGATCTTGTGGTTGAGCATCGGCATCTCCCTTGCCGGGCCGATGCTCGCAGATTCAGGCGATGCCCCGCATCAGGGCTTCACGCGCACGATCTTGCCGTGCGCTTCGAGCACCAGGTAGAGCAGGCCGTCCGGGCCCTCGCGCACATCGCGCATGCGGCCGGCGTCGGGGAAGAGGCGCTCCTGCTCGGCCGGGCGGTTGCCGGCGTCGAGCTTCACGCGCTCCAGATGGCCGAACTTCAGCGAGCCGATGAAGAAGCTGCCCTGCCAGGCCGGGCCGTACTTGTCGCTCTTCAGGCGCACCAGGCCCGCGGGCGCGATGGACGGCACCCACTTCACCACCGGCTGCTCCATGCCTGCCTTGGCCGCGATGCCCTCGCCGATCTTGCCGCCGCCGTAGTTCTCGCCGTAGGTGATGACGGGCCAGCCGTAGTTGAGCTTCGGCGTGATGAGGTTGAGCTCGTCACCGCCCTGCGGGCCGTGCTCGTGCTCCCAGAGGCGCCCTTGCGCATCGATGATCAGACCCTGCGAATTGCGGTGGCCGTAGCTCCAGATCTCGGGCAGGGCGCCGGGCGTGTCCACGAAGGGGTTGTCGGTCGGCACGCTGCCGTCCTTGTTCACGCGCACGATCTTGCCGAGGTGGTTGTCCAGCGTCTGGGCGCTTTGCATGCCCTTGTAGCGCTCGCCCAGGCTCAGGAAGAGCTTGCCGTCCGGCGCCTCGGCGATGCGGCAGCCGAAGTGGTGTTTGCTGTCCATCTTGGGCTGCTGGCTGAAGATGACCTTCACATCGCTCAGTCGCTTGCTGTCCTCGCTGAGCCGTGCGCGGGCCAGTGCCGTGCTGTTGGTCTTCTTGTCGGCGCTGGGCTCGGCAAAGCAGAAGTAGATCGTGCGGTTGCGGGCGAAATCGCTGTCCAGCTGCACGTCCAGCAGGCCACCCTGGCCTTCGGCCACGACGGCCGGCACGCCGGCGATCGGAGCGCTGGGCTTGCCGCCAGGCCGGGCGGTGCGCATCGCGCCATCGCGTTCGGTGATCAGCAACTGCCCGTCGGGCAGGAAGGCCAGGGCCCAGGGCGTCTTCAGGCCTTCGACGACGGTTTCGAGTTCCGGCGCGGCCTGGGCCGTGGTGGACAGGGCACCCAGGGCGAGGGTCAGGGAGAGGAGTCGCTTGCTCATGGGACGTGTGCAAAAGGGCAGGGTCGAAGGCGCGCATCATCGCAGTGCCGCGCCTGTGGCGCGGGCGCATCGAGGCGAAACCGGATGCAACCAAGGGATGTCGTCCGGCCTGCGCGGCTGGTGCAATCGCGCGTCCTCGGTTCTCGCTCACACGCTTCCCGCCATGCGCTCTTGCCTCTTTCGCCGCCGCGTCGGCGCTCTCGCTCCGCTGCTGCTCGCTGCCACGGCCGCCCATGCGGCTCCCGTCATCGAGGTGAAGCCCGGCCTCTGGACGTCCGACAGCGAAATCTGGATCAACGGCCAGTCACTGAAGGCCGGCATGCAGGCCCTGCGCGCCAAGGTGCGCAGCGGCCTGAGCGACGCGCAGAAGGCCGAGCTCGACAAGGCCCAGGCCGGCGAGCACCAGGCCTGCCTGAGCCCCGCCCAGGCCCGCATCGACCTGGCCCGCTACCTGGAGCAGTCGCTCAGCAACTCGGGTCCGTGGACCTGCGAGGTCAATGCCAGCAAGCTCGACAAGGCCGAGGCGGCCGGCAGCTATGTCTGCCGCACCGGTGGCGGTGGCCTGAGCCAGGGCAAGTTCTCGGCCAGCTACGGCCCCACGAGCTACCGCTTCGAGCTCAACGGCCGCGGCAACGCGGTGGACGGCCGCACCGGGCAGGCCCTGGGCGCCATCGAGATGGATCAGCGCATGCTGTCGACCGGCCGTTGGGTGGGCGGCGACTGCTGAGGGCGCGACGCCGGTCGGCGACTTCGGGGCCGAGGCCCCCTCAGTCGTCCAGCAGCCGGCTGACCAGCCTGAGCCCCACCGACATCAGGTCCAGCGACATCACGGCGCCAGCAACGCCCAGGCTGCGTTCCGAAAGCAGCGGGCGTTCGCGTGTCAGGCGGGACTGTTCGCGCGCCATGGCCACCAGCGCGTCGGCCACCGCCGTTGGCGGCATGGGCGCACGGCTCGCCACCGTGCCCAGGCGCTGCACCGCCTTCTCCACGGCCTGCGGGTCCAGCAGCGACAGCGCCGAGCGGCAGTGCGAGCAGGCGTCCTCGCGCCGCAGGTCGACCGGCGCGCCGCAGCTGCTGCAGTGGATCACGCCCACCTTGGCGGCGATGTCGGCGATTTCCGGCCGCGTGAGCTGTCGCACGAAGCCCTTCTCGATCATGAATGACGCGAACGTGCTGAAGCGCCCATGCTGCTGCGGGCAGCGGTGGGTGATGTAGCGGCCACTGCGCACCACATCGAAGCCCTGCACCAGGGCGACCCGGCATTGCGGGCAGTGCAGCCGCTCGGACAGCGGCTGGCGGGGCGCGTTCTCGTGACGGTGCATGGCCTTGAAGAGCAGCGCGATGGCGGGTGGCGCCAGCTTCATGCTCTCCAGGTGGTCGAACCAGAACCCATGGCAGGCGAAGCAGGCGTCGATCTCGACATCGCCCGTGTAGACCCCGGGCAGCATCAGCCGCTCCATCGGGTCGTGGCAGGACGGGCAGGATCTCGCGTTGTTCAGGGCCATGGGCCGATGTTAGGGGCGCCCGCCCGTGACCACGGCCGCCACCCGCCAGCTCGCGGCAGCGGCCGTCAACCCTCCAGCCGCTGCTGGAACACCAGCCCCGCGTGCTCGCGCAGCGCGTGGAACTTGATCTTGGGCCAGTTGCTTTCGATGGCGCGCAGCTCGGGTGCGTACTCCACCAGCACCGTGGGCGCGTCGACCGCGTCGTAGGCCATGCGGTGGTCGTTGGCGTCGATGAAGCGCTTGAGCTCGGCAGGGTCGTCGCAGGTCACCCAGCGCGCCACCTGGAAGCGGCTGGGCATGATGCGCGCCTTGCAGCCGTACTCGTGCTCCAGGCGGTGGGCCACCACCTCGAACTGCAGCTGGCCCACGGCGCCCAGCAGCAGCACGCTGCCGGCGATGGGGCGGAACACCTGGATGGCGCCTTCTTCGCCGAGCTGCTGCAGGCCGGCCTTGAGCTGCTTGGTCTTGAGCGGGTCGGCCACTTCCACCGCGCGGAACATTTCCGGCGCGAAGAAGGGCAGGCCGGTGTATTGCAGGGCCTCGCCTTCGGTGATGGTGTCGCCGAGCTGCAGCACGCCGTGGTTGGGAATGCCGATGATGTCGCCCGCGAAGGCCTCGTCCAGCAGCTCGCGCTTCTGGCTCATGAAGGTCACCACGCTGTTGGGGCGCAGCGTCTTGCCCGAGCGCACCACCTTCAGGTTCATGCCGCGCTCGAAGCGGCCCGAGGCCACGCGCACGAAGGCGATGCGGTCGCGGTGGGCGGGGTCCATGTTGGCCTGGATCTTGAACACGACGCCGCTGAACTTGGGCTCCTCGGGCTTGACGGTGCGCTGCATGGCCTCGCGCACGTCGGGCGCGGGCGCCAGCTCCACCAGGGCGTCCAGCACCTCCTGCACGCCGAAGTTGTTGACGGCCGAGCCGAAGAACATCGGCGTCTGCTTGCCGGTGAGAAAGTCGTCGTGGCTGAACTCGGGCGCGGCCTCGCGCACCAGCTCGATCTCGCCGGCCGCGTTGTCGTACTGCATGCCGAAGCGCTCGGCATAGAGCGGGTTGTCCAGGCCTTCCAGCACCTCCTCGTTGCCGGCCACGCGGTCCTCGCCGGGGGCGAACACCCGCATGCGCTGCTGGCGCAGGTCCATCACGCCATGGAACTGCTTGCCCATGCCCACCGGCCAGGTGAAGGGCACGACCGTCATGCCCAGCTCCTGCTCGATCTCGTCCATCAGGGCGAGCGGGTCCTTCACTTCACGGTCCATCTTGTTGACGAAGGTCAGGATGGGCGTGTTGCGGGCGCGGCAGACCTGCAGCAGGCGGCGGGTCTGCGGCTCCACGCCGTTGGCTGCGTCGATCACCATCAGCGCCGCGTCCACCGCGGTCAGCACGCGGTAGGTGTCTTCCGAGAAGTCCTGGTGGCCGGGCGTGTCGAGCAGGTTGATGACGCAGTCGCGGTACTCCATCTGCATGACGGAGGACGCCACCGAGATGCCGCGCTGCTTTTCGATCTCCATCCAGTCGGACGTGGCATGCCGCGAGGCCTTGCGCGCCTTCACCGAGCCGGCGATCTGGATGGCGCCGGAGAACAGCAGCAGCTTCTCTGTCAGCGTGGTCTTGCCGGCGTCGGGGTGGCTGATGATGGCGAAGGTGCGGCGGCGGCGAACCTCGCTCTGGATGCGGCTGGGCAGGTCGGCGGACATGGGCGGCTCGGAGGAAAACATAAGCCCGCAGTGCGATCCGAAAGGCTCGGCGGCTGCGGGCGATGGCGCGCATTATCGCGGTGCGGTCAGTTGGGCGAGCAGCGGGGCCAGCCGCTGGGCGGCCCGGGTGAGCGCGGCCTCGTCGTAGCCTGCATAGCCGAACAACCAGCCGCGTCGTGGCGAGGCCAGGGCGTAGCGTGACAGCGGGGTCAGCATGACGCCCGCGGCCAGGGCCTGCTGGGACAGCCGCTCATCGTCCTGCGGGCCGCGCCGGGCAGCGGGCCCCAGTTCGTGCAGCAGGTGCAGGCCCTGCGCGCTGGGGGCCAGCTGCAGCCGGCCCTCGCTGGCCTTGGCCAGGGCCTGGATGAGGTGGTGCTGGCGGCGCGGGTAAAGCTCGCGCATGCGGTTGAGGTGGCGCAGCAGATGGCCGTCGGCAATGAAGCGGGCCAGCACCGCCTGGCTGTCGCCGGGCGCATGCCGGTCACACACCGCGCGGGCCGCGGCAAACGGCCGCAGCAGCGGCGCGGGCAGCACGATGAAGCCCAGGCGCAGGCCCGGGTGCAGGATCTTGGAGAAGGTGCCCACGTAGAGCACACGGCCCGTCTGCGGCAGGCTGGTGAGGGCCTCCAGCCGGTGCGGGCCGTACTGGAACTCGCCGTCGTAGTCGTCTTCCACCACCCACGCGCCGCAGCGCTCGGCCCAGTCGAGCAGCTCGCGGCGCCGCGCCAGGCTCATGCGCACGCCCACGGGGAACTGGTGCGTGGGCGTCACCACGGCCAGCCGCGCGGCCGGCCAGCGCTCGGCAGCGGCGGCGATGCACAGGCCTTCGTCGTCCACCGGCACCGGGCGCACCTGCACGCCCTGGCCGAGCAGCGCGGCGCGGATGCCGGGGTAGCCGGGGTCTTCCACCAGCACTTCGTCGCCCGGGTCCAGCAGCAGCCGGGCGATCAGGTCCAGCGCCTGCTGCGAGCCCGAGCACACCAGCACCTGGGCCGGGTCGCAGCGCACGCCGCGCGCCACCCACAGCCACTGCGCCACCGCCTCGCGCAGCGGCGCATGGCCGGCGGGGTCGAGGTACTGCGCCAGGCGCTGGCGTTCGCGCGGATCGATCTGCCGTGCCAGGCGGTCCCACAGCGCGTAGGGAAAGCTCGCCACCTCCGGCGCGCCGATGCGAAACGGCAGCGCCGCCACCAGCGGCGGCTGCCAGCGGGCGTGCGTGTCGGCAATGGCCTGCCCGCGCCGGGAGAGCTGCGGCAGCGGTGCGTGGACGCCAGTGGGCGGTGCCGCCAGGCCCGCGGCCACATAGCTGCCGTCGCCCACCCGCGCCGTCACATAGCCCTCGCTTCGCAGCCTTGCCATGGCCCAGAGCAGCGTGTTGCGGCTCACCCCCAGGCTCAGCGCATGCTCGCGCGTGGGCGGCAGCCGGCTGCCAGGCGCCAGCGTGCCGGCCTCGATGGCCCCGCGCAGCTGGCGGTAGAGCTGCAACCGCAGCGGCACATTGGCCCGCGTCGACGCCATGGATTGGCTCCTCTGATATGGCTGATCGGCCCTATTCTGGCAAGCCAATCCACCCACCCGCCGTGAGCCCCATGTCCGACCACCACGCCCGCGTGCTTTGGCAGCGTGATGCCGCCGAGCCCTTTGTCGACCAGCGCTACAGCCGCCGCCACAGCTGGCATTTCGATGGCGGCGCGGTGGTGGCAGGCTCGTCCTCGCCGAGCGTCGTGCGCCCGTCGTTCTCCGACCCGAGCGCGGTGGACCCCGAGGAGGCGCTGGTGGCCAGCGTGTCGAGCTGCCATCTGCTGTGGTTCCTGTCGCTGGCGGCCGAAGCCGGCTGGTGCGTGGACGACTACGACGACGAGGCCGTCGGCCGCATGGGGCGCGACGAACGCGGCCGGGCCGCCATCACCCGCATCGTGCTGCGCCCGCGGGTGCGCTTTGGCGGCGACCGCCGGCCAGACCACGCCGAGCTGGAGCGCCTGCACCACGCCGCGCACGAGGCCTGCTTCATCGCCAACTCGCTGCGCAGCGAAATCGTCTGCGAGCCCCGGCCATGAGTGCGCCCACCACCTATCTACCCGGCCATTTCGAGGAGACCGACCTGGCCACGCTGCAGGCCCTGGTCGACGCGCACCCGCTGGCCACCTGGGCCACGACGCAGGACGGCGAGCTGGTGGTGCACCACGTGCCCTTTCGGCTGGACCGCAGCCGCGGCGCCTTCGGCACGCTGGTGGGCCATGTGGCGCGGGCCAACCCGGTGTGGCGGGCGCCGCAGCCCAGCCTGCTGGTCTTCGGCGGCCCGCAGGCCTATGTGTCGCCGGGCTGGTATGCCTCCAAGCCGCTGCACGGCAAGGTGGTGCCGACCTGGAACTACGCCGTGGTCCACGCCCGCGGCACGCCGGTGGTGCTGGAAGACGCCGCCTCGGTGCTACGCATCGTCAGCGCGCTGACCGACACCCACGAGGCCCGCCGGGCCCACCCCTGGCAGGTGGGCGATGCGCCGCCGGAGTTCGTGGATCAGATGCTGCGCGCCATCGTCGGCATCGAGATCCCGATCGAGCAGCTGGTGGGCAAGTGGAAGGTCAGCCAGAACCGCTCGGCCGACGACCGCGCCGGTGTTGCCGCCGGCCTGCGCGCGCAGGACCCCGCCGACCCGATGGCGGCGCTGGTGGCGCCTCGGCCGCCCGCCTGAGTCAGGCGCCAGCGTCGGCCGCAGGCTCGGGCAGGAAGGGCTCGACCACGGCCATCAGGCGGTCGACGTAGGTCGTCTTCTCGCCCACGGGGGCAGCGTAGGTCAGGGCGCTGCGGGCCTCATCGCGGCCGGCGCGGGCGGGCATGGCCCAGGCGGCGAGGTACTGCGAGGCCAGGCAGACGCCTGCGGTGGCGATGGGGCCGCGGGCGTGGAAGGGCTCTTCCACCACGCGCACGCCGGCTTCCACCACCCAGGGTTTGGTGATGGTGTCGGTGCAGGCGGGCATGTCGGCCAGCAGCCCCAGGCGGGCCATCAGCAGCGTGCCGGAGCACTGGCCGCCGATGAGCTGGCGCAGCGGGTCGAGCTGCAGCCGGTCCAGCAGCGCGCCATCGGCCGCGATGGCGCGGGTGTGGATGCCGCTGCCGAACAGCACGATGTCGGCCTCATTGGCGAAGCTCAGCGGCTGCTGGGCGGACACGGTCACGCCGTTCATCGACGTGACCTGCGCCGTGGGGCTGGTGATCTCGGCCCGCCAGCCGAGGTGGCCGAGCCGGTTGATCAGCCCCAGCGCGATGAAGCTGTCGAGCTCGTTGAAGCCGTCGAAGGTGACGACGGCAATCTTCATGCTCACTCTTCGAGCAAGCTGCGCAGCATCCACGCCGTCTGCTCGTGCACGGTCAGACGTTGCGTCAGCAGGTCGGCGCTGGGTTCGTCGCCGGCCTTGTCCACCAGCGGGAAGAGGGCGCGTGCGGTGCGGGCGATGGCTTCGTGGCCCTGCATCAGCAGCTCCACCATCTTCAGCGCCTTGGGCGGCGTGTCGGGCGCGTCGGGCAGGCCGCTGAGCTTGGCGAACTGCGCGTAGCTGCCGGGGGCGGCATGGCCCAGGGAGCGGATGCGCTCGGCGATGGGGTCGACCGCATTCCACAGCTCGGTGTACTGGGCCATGAACATCGCATGCAGGCTGTTGAACATCGGGCCCGTCACGTTCCAGTGGAAGTTGTGGGTCGTCAGGTACAGCGTGTAGGTCTCGGCCAGCAGCTTGGACAGGCCAGCGGCGATGGCCGCGCGGTCTTTCTCGCTGATGCCGATGCTGATGGCGGGGGCTGCAGATGCGGATTTCTTGGCCATGGCGTCTCTCCAGAAAACAGATGGGGCGAGCCTAACGGATTCGGCTCGCCCCTGTGGTGTCAGCCCTTGCGGGCTGCTCGGTTTTCAGCCCTTGCGGGCTGCTCGGCTTTCAACCCTTGCGGGCCTGCTGGGCTTTCAACGTGTCAGGCAGACAGCCCGTGGATCAGCATCGCCACGCCGGCCAGGTTGCCGCTGGCGAAGATGAACCAGCCCAGGCCCTGCTGGGCGGTGCGTACGGCTTGTTTCATCGCAGAACTCCTTTCAGTCTTGCAGATCAGGCATGCAGGTCGAAGCGGTCCAGCTCCATCACCTTGGTCCAGGCGGCCACGAAGTCCTTCACGAACTTGGGCTGGGCATCGCTGCCGGCGTAGACCTCGGCCAGCGCGCGCAGTTGCGCGTTGGAGCCGAAGACCAGGTCGACGATGGTGGCCGTCCACTTGCGCGCGCCCGTCGTGCGGTCCACGCCTTCGAGCACGTCGCCGTTCTTCTTCCACTGGGTGCGCATGTCCAGCAGGTTCACGAAGAAGTCGTTGGTCAGCACGCCCGGACGGGTGGTGAACACGCCGTGGGCGCTGCCACCGGTGTTGGCGCCGAGCACCCGCAGGCCGGCCACCAGCACGGCCATCTCCGGGGCGGCGAGCGTCAGCAGCTGGGCCTTGTCGACGAGCAGCTCCGCCGCCGCGGCCTCGGGCAGTCCCGGGGCGAGGTAGTTGCGGAAGCCGTCAGCCTTGGGCTCCAGCGGCGCAAACGAGTCGACGTCGGTCTGGTCCTGGCTGGCGTCCATGCGGCCGGGGTGGAAGGGCACCTCCACCGGCACGCCGGCAGCCTGGGCGGCGGCCTCGACGGCGGCACTACCGGCCAGCACGATCAGGTCGGCCAGCGACACCTTGCGCCCGCCAGCGGCGCTGGCATTGAACTGCTGCTGGATGGCTTCGAGCTTGGCCAGCACCGTCGACAGCTGGGCCGGCTGGTTGACTGCCCATTCCTTTTGCGGCGCCAGGCGGATGCGCGCCCCGTTGGCGCCGCCGCGCTTGTCACTGCCGCGGAACGACGCGGCCGAGGCCCAGGCCGTGCTCACCAGCTGGGCCGTGGTCAGGCCGGAGGCCAGCACCTGGGCCTTGAGGGTGGCGATGTCGGCCGCGTTGATCAGCGGGTGGTCGACTGCGGGGATGGGGTCCTGCCAGATCAGGGTTTCCTTCGGCACCAGCTTGCCGAGGTAGCGGTTGATCGGGCCCATGTCGCGGTGGGTCAGCTTGAACCAGGCGCGGGCGAAGGCGTCCGCGAACGCGGCCGGGTCGGCATGGAAGCGGCGCGAGATCTTCTCGTAGGCCGGGTCCATGCGCAGGGCCAGGTCGGCGGTGGACATCATGGGCGCGTGGAACTTGGTCGGGTCATGCGCGTCGACCACGGTGCCGGCACCGGCGCCGCCCTTGGGCGTCCATTGGTGGGCGCCCGCCGGGCTCTTGGTCAGCTCCCACTCGTACTTGAACAGGGTGTCGAAGTAGCCGTTGTCCCAGGTCGTGGGGTTGGGCTTCCAGGCGCCCTCCAGGCCGCTGGTGATGGTGTGGCCGGCCATGCCCGAGGCATAGCTGCTCTTCCAGCCCAGGCCCTGGTCCAGGATGTCGGCGCCCTCGGGCTCCTTGCCCACGTGCTGGGGGTCACCGGCGCCGTGGGCCTTGCCGAAGGTGTGGCCGCCGGCCACGAGGGCCACGGTCTCTTCGTCGTTCATGGCCATGCGGGCGAAGGTTTCGCGGATGTCGCGGGCCGATAGCAGCGGGTCGGGGTTGCCGTCCGGGCCTTCGGGGTTCACGTAGATCAGGCCCATCTGCACGGCGGCCAGCGGGTGGGCCAGGTCGCGCTCGCCGCTGTAGCGGCTGTTGGGCGTGCCGCTCAGGGCGAGCCACTCGGCCTCGGGGCCCCAGTCGATGTCGATCTCGGGCTCGTAGATGTCTTCACGGCCGCCGCCGAAGCCGAAGGTCTTGAAGCCCATGGTTTCGAGCGCGACATTGCCGGTCAGCACGAAGAGGTCGGCCCAGGAGAGCTTCTCGCCGTACTTCTGCTTGATGGGCCACAGCAGGCGGCGGGCCTTGTCGAGGTTGCCGTTGTCGGGCCAGCTGTTCAGCGGGGCGAAGCGCTGGTTGCCGGTGCCCGCGCCGCCGCGGCCGTCGGCCACGCGGTAGGTGCCGGCGGCATGCCAGGCCATGCGGATGAAGAAGGGGCCGTAGTGCCCGTAGTCGGCCGGCCACCAGTCCTGGGAGTCGGTCATCAGGGCCTTCAGGTCGGCCACGACGGCATCCAGGTCCAGGCTCTGGAAGGCCTTGGCGTAGTCGAATGACTCGCCCATGGGGTTGGACTTGGGCGCACGCTGGTGCAGGACGGCCAGGTTCAGCTGGTTGGGCCACCAGCGCTGGTTGGCCGTCGCGGCGCGGCTGGGGCTGGCGCTGCCACCGTGGTGGAAGGGGCACTGGGCGGCGGCGGTCTTGGGCGTCTCGGACATGGCGGTCTCCTGGGTCGTGAACAGAGAGACCGCATGATCCTCACCGCGGGTTAATTGAGCAATTTGATTGGGGATAAGTCATCATTAGAAAATTGCTATTGATGACCCGCTGTCGATCAACTCAGCCGCTTGACCCCGTCCAGCGCGCAGGCATAGATAGCGTTGCGCAGGGCCGCGATCGCCTCATAGCGGGTGAAGCTGCGCCGCCAGGCCAGCACCACGCGCCGCGTCGGGATGGGGTCGCTGAACGGCACGTAGCGCAGGTGCGCCGACGGCTCCTTGGGCACGCTGAGGGCCGGCACCACCGTGATGCCCATGCCCGAGGCCACCATGTGCTTGATGGTTTCGAGCGACGAACCCTCGAAGCTGCGGCGGATGCCTTCGCCGTCGCTGGAGAAGCGGGCGAACTCGGGGCAGACCTCCAGCACATGGTCGCGAAAGCAATGGCCGGTGCCGAGCAGCAGCATGGTCTCGCGCTTGAGCTCTTCCGCGCTGATGGCCTCGCGCTGCGCCAGCGCATGGGCGGTGGGCACGGCCACGACGAAGGGCTCGTCGTACAGCGGCGCCACGGCCAGGCCGGTGTCGGGGAAGGGCTCGGCCATGATGGCGCAGTCCAGCTCGCCGGTGCGCAGCATCTCCAGCAGCTTCACCGTGAAGTTCTCCTGCAGCATCAGCGGCATTTGCGGGTAGAGCTCGATGCTGTGCTTGACCAGCTCCGGCAGCAGATACGGGCCGATGGTGTAGATGATGCCCAGCCGCAGTGCGCCGGCCAGCGGGTCCTTGCCGCGCTTGGCGATCTCCTTGATGGCGCCGGCCTGATCGAGCACCGACTGCGCCTGGCGCACGATCTCCTCGCCCAGCGGCGTGACCGTGACTTCGCTGCCCCCGCGCTCGAAGATCTTCAGGTCGAGCTCCTCCTCCAGCTTCTTGATCGCCACCGACAGCGTCGGCTGCGACACGAAACAGGCCTCGGCCGCGCGGCCGAAATGGCGTTCGCGGGCGACGGCGACGATGTAGCGGAGCTCGGTGAGGGTCATAGACCCGAACGCTACACTGCGCCCGCCTCGGGGGGTGCCCCAGGGTTTTCCAGGAGATGTCAGCCATGAGCGACCGCAAACCGATGACCTTGCCCCGCCTCGCGCAGATGCACGCCAGCGGCGAGAAGATCGCCATGCTCACCTGCTACGACGCGGCCTTTGCCGGCCTGCTGGACGAAGCCGGCGTGGACATGCTGCTGATCGGTGATTCGCTCGGCAATGTGCTGCAGGGCCGCGGCTCCACGGCCCCGGTCAACCTGGACGACATGCTCTACCACACCACCTGCGTGCGCCGGGGCGTGAAGTACGCCTTTGTTGTGGCCGACCTGCCCTTCGACAGCTATCACGTCAGCAAGGAAGAGGCCTGGAAGAGCGCCGCGGCGCTGGTGAAGGCGGGCGCCCACATGGTCAAGCTCGAAGGCGGTGGCTGGACGACCGAGACGGTGCGCTTCATCAGCGAGCGCGGCATCCCGGTGTGCGCCCACCTCGGCTTCACGCCGCAGACGGTCACGTCGCTGGGCGGCTTCAAGGTGCAGGGCCGGGACGAGGCGGGCGCGGCCCGCATCAAGCGCGAATCGCAGGATCTGGTGGACGCGGGTGCCGCCATGCTGCTGTACGAGATGGTGCCGGCCGCGCTGGCCGCCGAGATCACCGCGGCGTCGCCCGTGCCCGTCATCGGCATCGGTGCGGGCGTGGGCACCTCGGGCCAGGTGCTCGTGCTGCACGACATGCTGGACATCACCCAGGGCAGGAAGCCCCGCTTCGTCAAGAACTTCATGGCCGGCCAGGATTCCATCCTGGGCGGTGTGAAGGCCTATGTGAGCGAGGTCAAGGCCGGCACCTTTCCGGTGGACGCAGTCCATGGCTTCTGAGGCCCCGGAACACAGCCACAGAGACACAGAGACACAGAGAGGTCGCCAGCAGCCGACGAGCCTCTCTGTGCCTCTGTGCCTCTGTGGCGCCTTTTGAATTTCGATGGGACGCGCGATGCAAGTCATCCACACCACCGCCGAGCTGCGCGAAGCGCTCGCCCTTCACCGCCAGCGGGGCTTCGTGCCCACCATGGGCAATCTGCATGACGGCCACCTGGCCCTCGTGAGGCAGGCCCGCGAACTCGTGGGGCCGGCGGGTGCCGTGGTCGCCAGCATCTTCGTGAACCGGCTGCAGTTCGCGCCGCATGAAGACTTCGACACCTACCCCCGCACGCTGGCACGCGACTGCGAGCTGCTCGAAGGCGCTGGTTGCGATGTCGTCTTTGCGCCGAGCGAGGCCGAGCTCTACCCCGAGCCCCAGGGCTACAAGGTGGTGCCGCCGGCCGACCTGGCCGACATCCTCGAAGGGCATTTCCGGCCCGGCTTCTTCACCGGCGTGTGCACCGTGGTGCACAAGCTCTTCAACATCGTGCAGCCCACGCTGGCGGTGTTCGGCAAGAAGGACTATCAGCAGCTGATGGTCATTCGCCGCATGACGGCGCAGATGGCCCTGCCGATCGCCATCCACGGCGGCGAGACCCGCCGCAGCCCCGAGGGCCTGGCGCTGTCCTCGCGCAACGGCTACCTGAGCGAGGCCGAGAAGGTGGAGGCGCTGCGCCTGTCACGCACGCTCAAGGGCCTGATCGCCCGCTGGCAGGCCGGCGAACGCGACGTGCCGGCGCTGGAGGCCGAGGCGATGCAGGCGCTGCGCGATGCCGGCTGGGCGCCGGACTACGTCACCCTGCGCCGCCAGCATGACCTGGGCGCCGCCGCCGAAGGCCAGCCCCTGGTGGCGCTGGCCGCCGCGCGCCTGGGCAGCACGCGGTTGATCGACAACTTCGAGGTCAGTTGACCGCAGTCAGCTCGATGTCGAACACCAGCGCGGCGTTCGGCGGAATGACGCCATTGCCTGCGCCCGTGCTGCCGTAGGCCAGGCTGGCCGGGATGGTGACGGTTCGCTTGCCGCCGACCTTCATGCCGGTCACGCCCGTGTCGAAGCCCGAGATGACGCCGCCACCGCCCAGCACGAAGGAGAAGCTGCCGCTGTCGAACTTGGTGCCGCGGGTGTCGGCCACGCGCACGTCGTACAGGTAGCCGCTGTAGGTCACGGTGGCAGTCTTGCCGCGGTCAGCCGAGGCGCCGGTGCCGACCGTGGTGTCGGTGATCTTGAGCGCGGTCACGCCGTTCCAGCCGTTGGGGTCGCTGTTGGCGGGCGTGCCCGAACTGCCACCGCCGCCGCCGCAAGCGGCAAGGGCCAGGCTGGCGCTCAGGGCGAGCAGGAGAGCGGAACGGCGGGAAACGATGGAAGACATGCGTTGAACTGCAGCGATAGTGAAGGGAGCCGCGGATGGCGGCGCGCGCACTATAGCCAGCGCTGGTGAACGCCCGCGCGGTAAACGCTTGTAAGCAGCGTCAACAGCCGCGCGCGCCGCGCGTTGAGCCAGCATTCCACGGGAGACACCATGCGTCAGCGAATCGCCACCCTCTTGCTTGCCCTGGGCACCGCCGCCCTGCTCAGCGCCTGTGGCGGTGGCGTGGACGTCGAGGTCAGCGGTGGCGGCGGAGGTGGCGGGGGTGGCGGCGGCACGCCCTACCCGCAGCCCAATCCCAACCCCAACCCGCCCACGCTGTCCTGCAGCCCCGCGGGCTTGGCGGCCTCGGCGGCCAGCAAGTGGGGCACGGTGTGCATGCTGACGAGCAGCGGCGAGATCGTCGTGGAGCTCTACGACACCTATTCGCCGCAGACGGTGGCGAACTTCTACAAGTACGTGTCGGCGGGCTTCTACAGCAACACCCTCATCCACCGCGTGGACCGCGACTTCGTCATCCAGGGCGGCGGCTACACCAGCGGCATGGTGAGCAAGCCGGCGCTGTACGCGCCCATCAAGCTGGAGAGCAACAACGGCCTGTCCAACCTGCGCGGCACCATCGCCATGGCCCGCCGCAGCGACCCCGACAGCGCCACCAGCCAGTTCTTCTTCAACGTCAACGACAACACCAGCCTCGACTACCAGAGCGCCGCCAACCCCGGCTATGCGGTGTTCGGCCGCATCATCTCCGGCCTGCCCACGCTGGACGCCATCAACGTGGTGCCCACCTACACCTACAGCTCGACGGACATCGAGCCCCGCACCGAGGTGCTGGTGTACTGGATGCAGCGGCTGAAGTAGGCCGGTCAGGCCCGGCCGCTCAGTCGGCCTCCTGCCAGGGGTTCAGCACGGTCAGGCCGCAGCCGTCGAAGTCGTCGACATTGCGCGTGACCAAGGTGGCCCGGTGGGTCAGGGCGATGGCCGCAATCTGGGCATCAAACTGCGAGATCGGCTGCCCGGCGCTGCGGCGCGCCGCCACCAAGGCGGCGTGGGCGACGGCGGCTTGGCCGTCGAAAGGCAGCACGCGGCGAGCAAAGTCTTCATCGAACATGGCTTGCAGCTGCTCCTCCAACTGCGTCCGCCGACGGCCGCGCGGCAGCAGAACGGCGCCATAGAGCATCTCGGCCTGGGTGACGGCACTGACGAAGAGTGCCTCCGCATGCTGCTGCGAAAACCAGCTCAGCACCTGGCCGTCGGGCGCGGCGCGCAGCAGCTCCGACAACACGTGGGTATCGAGCAGCCACTTCATCCGCGGCGGGCTTTGGCGGGAGGCGTGCCCAGGGCCGGGGGCGTGCGCACGGCCTCGCGCGGCGCCAGGGGCAGGTCCACCCCACCCAGAGCCGAGAAGCGGGCCCGGACGCGTTGTGCCAGGTCCACCGAAGGCGCTGGCGCCTCGGCGAGGGCCTCCCGCAGGATTTGGCGGGCCTCTTCCTCCATGGATCGATTGCGGTGAGCGGCGCGTACGCGCAGGCGCTGCTTCAGGCTTTCGTCCAGATCGCGGATGGTCAAGCTGGCCATGGGGCCTCCCGTGCAATCAATGCATGCCTTGTAGGCAATGGCGATTCTGAAACCCGACCCACACCCGAACCGCCGCTCAACCGGGCGGCTCGCCATTCGTCCGCGGCGCCCGCCGTTCGTCATCCGGCCGGCGCGGCAGGTGGCCGGAGGGGGCAACATGCGCGCCATCACAACACCTGCATGGAGATTCCCGCATGTCACGCCGTCGTTCCTGGATGGGTCTTTTCGCTGCCGCCGTCGCCATCGCCACGGCGCTGGGCGTGAGCCACAGCCGCGCTGCCACAGTCGAGTTCCGTGACCTGAGGGTGGACGTGGTCGGCAGCGGCCGTCCGGTGCTGATGATCCCGGGTCTGAACAGCGCCGCCAGCACCTGGACGGAGACCTGCGCCGCCCTGCAGCCCCAGGTGCAGTGCCACATCGTGCAGCTGCCGGGCTTTGCCGGCGCCCCGGCCGTCCAGACCGACGCCTTCCTGGACGGCATGCGCGACCGCCTGCTGGCCTACCTGGACGACCGCCAGCTCCAGCAGCCCGTGGTGATGGGCCACAGCCTGGGCGGCGCCCTCGCTCTCAAGATGGCGGCCGAGAAGCCGGGCCGCATCGAGCGCCTGGTCATCGTCGACTCCCTGCCTTTCTTCGCCGGCCTGCGTGGCATGTCGCCTGAAGCCGCCAAGGGCGCCGCGGCAGCCATGCGCCAGCAGATGCTCAACTCGACGAAAGAGCAATGGGAAGCCGGCGCGCGCCAGGGCAGCATGGGCATGAGCCGCAACCCGGCCAACAACGAACGCGTGGCCGGCTGGAGCCTGGCCAGCGACCGCGCCACCTCGGCCCAGGCCATGTCCGAGCTCTGGGGGGCCGACCTGCGCCCACTGCTGTCCAAGATCACCGCGCCCACCCTCGTGCTCGGCGCCTGGGCGGCCTACGAGCCCATGGGCTCGACGATGGACAGCACCCGCAAGATCTTTGAAGGCCAGTACGCGGGTCTTGCCGGCGTGAAGGTGGCCATGAGCCCGCGGGGCTATCACTTCCTGATGTGGGACGACCCGGAGTGGCTGGTCGGCGAGGTCAAGGGCTTCCTGGCCGCCGCGCGGTGAAGTCGGGCAACCCGGGAGCCCGGCGATGACGACCGGCCGGCGCGCCGCGCTGCAGGCGGTGGTGTGGGGCGGCTATGTGCTCATCTCGCTGGGCATGCTGGCGAGCTTCCAGCCGGTCAGCCCGTCTTTCGTGTTCGTGATGGTCGCACTCGGCGGTCTGTTGTGGCTTGCCAGTGAAGGGCTGCGGGCCCTGGCCTTGCGTCAGGCCTGGCTGGACGTCGGCACGCGCGGGTTGCTGTTGCGCCTGGCGCTGCTGCCGCCGCTGGCCGCCGTGGCGGTACAGGCCACGCTCTACGGCATCAACTCGTTGGGCCTGGCCCTGGGCTTGCTGAGCTTCCCACGCGGCATGCCCAATGGCCTGGGCGTGCTGCTGGGCTACACCATCAACACCACCATCTTGCTGTGGCTGTGGCTGGCGGTGTGGGTCGGCGTGCAGACGCTGAGTCGCTGGCGCCTGGGCGAGATCGCCAAGTGGCAGGCCGAGGCCGCGGCGCGCGAGCTGGAGCTGCAGGTGTTGCGGGCCCAGATCAACCCGCACTTCCTGTTCAACGCGCTGAACAACCTGCGCGCCCTCATCAACGAAGACCCGGCCCGCGCTCGCGAGATGGTGAGCCGCCTGTCCAACACGCTGCGCCACACCCTGCAGCACAGCGCGAAGGACCGTGTGCCGCTGGCCGACGAGCTGGCCGTGGTGCGCGACTACGTGGCCCTGGAGCAGCTGCACCACGAGGAGCGCCTGCAGGTGCAGTGGCAGATCGACGCGGGTGCCGTCGAGGCCCAGGTGCCGCCCATGCTGCTGCAGTTGCTGGTGGAGAACGCCATCAAGCACGGCATCGCCCGCACGCCGGGCGGCGGCGTGGTGGACATCGCCATCACCCGCCATGGCGCGATGCTGAACATCGCGGTCAGCAACCCCGGCTCGTGGGCACCGGTGCCAGGCGCGCCCACCAGCACGGGCCTGGGCCTGGTGCATCTGCGCGAGCGCCTGGCGCGGGCGGGGGGCGCCGGCGCGGGCTGCCGCATCGAGCCGGCCGACGGTCGGGTGAAAGTCAGTGTGCAATTGAGCGCATGAAGATCTTCATCGTCGAGGACTCCCGGCTGGCCCGCCAGGAGCTGCGCACCCTGCTGGCCGCCGTGCCGGATGCCGACATCGTGGGCGAAGCCGCCGAGCTGCTACTGGCTCGCGAGGCCATCGAGCAACTGCAGCCGGAGCTGCTGCTGCTGGACGTGGAGCTGCCTGGCGCCACCGGCTTTGACCTGCTGGACCAGCTCGACCATCTGCCGCTCGTGGTGTTCACCACCGCCTACGACCAGCATGCGCTCGCCGCCTTTGAGCGCAATGCGCTGGACTACCTGCTCAAGCCCATCGCGCCCGACCGCCTGGAGGCGGCCCTGGCCAAGGCGCGCGAGCGACTGCGCCCGCCGCCGGCCTTGGCCGCGCCGGTCACCGTCAAGGGCGCCGACGACATGGTCTTCCTGCGCGACGGCGAGCGCTGCTGGTTCGTGCGCCTGGGCGACATTGCCGGCTTCGAGGCCACCGGCAACTACGCCCAGGCCTGGTTCAACGGCCAGCGCCCGCTCATCCACCGCACCCTGACCAGCCTGGAAGACAAGCTCGACCCGCAGCTCTTCTTCCGCGCCAGCCGCAGCCATCTCATCAACCTGCGCTGGGTGCAGGCCATCGCGCCCTGGCACAACGACGGCTACCGCGTGACCCTGCGCGACGGCCACGAGGTGGAGGTGTCACGCCGCCAGGCCAAGCTGCTGCGCGAACGCCTGGAGCTCTGAGAAGCGCATACCTTCTAGACTTTTGCGCATGACTGCCTTGCATCAGCACATCCGACGCATCGCCATCACCACAGGCGGCGGCGACGCCCCCGGCTTGAACGCAGTCATCCAGGCCGTCACGCGGTCGGCCCTGCTGCGCGGCTGGACCTGCGTGGGCATCCGCGACGGCTACGACGGCCTGCTGCGGCCCGAGCGCTATGGGCCGGGCGAGGGCCTGATCCCGTTGACGTTGCCGCGCGTGGACGGCATTGCGGCCCTCGGCGGCACGCTGCTGCGCTCCACCAACCAGGGCAACCCCTTCGCCTACCCGGTGCGCCAGGTCGACGGCAGCACCGTGCTGGTCGACCGCTCGCAGGACCTGCTGGACGCACTGGCGCGCGAGGGCGTGGACGCGCTGGTGGCCGTGGGCGGCGATGGGTCGCTGGCGATTGCGCACCGCCTCGCCCAGCGCGGCCTGCCGGTGGTGGGCGTGCCCAAGACCATCGACAACGACCTGGACGGCACCGTCACCACCTTCGGCTTTGACACCGCCGTGGCCTTTGCCAGCGAATGCATCGACCGCCTGCATACCACCGCGGCCAGCCATCACCGCATCATCGCGGTCGAGGTGATGGGCCGCTATGCGGGCTGGATCGCGCTGCATGCGGGCCTGGCCGGCGGTGCGCACGCCATCCTGCTGCCGGAGCTGCCCTTCGACCTAGAGCCCGTGGCCGAGATGGTGCGACGGCGCGATGCGCAGGGCCAGTCGCATTCGCTGGTGGTGGTGGCCGAGGGCGCGCACCCGCACGGCGGCGAGCGGGCGCTCTGCGGCCCGGCCGAGGCGGGGCATGCCGAGCGCCTGGGCGGCATGGGCGAGCAGGTCAGTCAGGCGCTCGCTCGGCTCACGGGCAAGGATGCGCGCTGCGTGGTGCTCGGCCACCTGCTGCGCGGGGGCAGCCCCAGCGCCTTCGACCGCGTGGCCGCGCTGCGCTTTGGCGCCGCGGCGGTGCGGGCACTCGCAGCGGGCCTGAGCGGTGTCATGGTGGCGCTCGACGGCAACACCGTGCGCCCGGTGCCGCTGGCCGATGTGGCCGGCCGCATGAAGGCCGTGCCGCTGGATGGCGACACGCTCGCCACCGCGCGTGATCTGGGCGTCTGCCTCGGTCAATGAACGCGCGCCGGTCTGCAGCCTGACCCGCCCGTGGTGCAGTCCGTCGCATGCCGGGCGACGCTCCGCCCGCCGCGGCCTACCCTGCGCGCCTTCACCAAACCAACGAGGGGAATCTCATGAACCGCATCGCCACCGCCGCCGCCGCCCTGACCGCCGCTGCCTTGCTCAGCGCCTGCGTCTTCGCGCCGCCGGTCACCACCACCACCGACACCGCCTCCATCAGCCGCATGAGCGAGCAGGCCCTGGCCACCTGCGGTGCGGGCAACGTCAAGGAAGTGAACGCCAAGAGCTTCACCTGCAAATAAGCGGCACACCGCAGCGAGCGGGTGGCGACCGCGCGGGGTTCAGGCCTTCAGGAACTCCGCCTTGGTGCCCAGCCAGCGCATGACCTGGCGCTGGGCCGCTGCGGGATGCTCATCCAGCAGCCGCGGCGCCAGTGCGCGGGCGGCCACCAGCGGCGGCGCGTCTTCCTGCAGGTCAGCAAAACGCAGCAACCCCGCGCCGCTCTGGCGCGAACCCATGAACTCACCCGGGCCGCGGATGTCCAGGTCGCGCCGCGCGATCTCGAAGCCGTCGGTCGTCTCGGCCATGGCCTTCAGGCGCGACTTGCCGGTGTCGCTGAGCGGCGGCGTGTAGATCAGCACGCACACGCTGGCCTTGGCGCCGCGCCCCACACGGCCGCGCAGCTGGTGCAGCTGCGCCAGGCCGAAGCGCTCCGCGTGCTCGATCACCATCAGGCTGGCATTGGGCACGTCCACGCCCACCTCGATGACCGTGGTGGCCACCAGCACACGCATCTGGCCGCTGGAGAACTCGGCCATGACCGCCGCCTTGTCGGCCGGTGACATGCGGCCGTGCAGCAGCCCGACCTTCGTGCCGGCGAGTGTGGCGGCCAACTCTTCATGCGTTTCGGTGGCATTGCGCAGGTCCACGGCCTCGCTCTCTTCCACCAGCGGGCAGACCCAGTAGACCTGGGCCCCGTCGGCCACCGCCATGCGGATCTTGTCGATGACGTCGTCCCGCTTGCTGTCGGTGAACACCTTGGTGACGATGGGGCTGCGGCCGGGCGGCAGCTCGTCGATGGTGGACACGTCCAGGTCGGCGAAATAGGTCATGGCCAGCGTGCGCGGGATGGGCGTCGCACTCATCATCAGCATGTGAGGTTCGAGGGCCATCGCCTTGAGCTTCTGGCGCAGGGCGAGCCGCTGCGCCACGCCAAAGCGGTGCTGCTCGTCGATGATCGCCAGCCCCAGCCGCGCGAACTTGACCTTGTCCTCGATGACCGCATGCGTGCCCACCACGAGCTGGGCCTCGCCCGAGGCGGCGGCGTCCAGCATCTTCTGGCGTGCCTTGCCCTTCACGCTGCCGGTGATCCAGGCGATCTTCAGCCCCAGGGGCTCCAGCCAGCCCACCAGCTTGCGGAAATGCTGCTCGGCCAGGATCTCGGTGGGCGCCATCAGCGCGCACTGCCAGCCCGCATCGATCGCGACCGCCGCCGCGAGCGCGGCCACCACCGTCTTGCCCGAGCCCACGTCACCCTGCAGCAGCCGGTGCATGGGCTGCGGCCGGGCCAGGTCTTGCGCAATCTCCTCGGCCACGCGCTGCTGGGCGGCGGTCAGCTGAAAGGGCAGGGCGCCCAGCAGCTGCTCGTGCAGCCCGCCGGGCCGGGCCTGCAGGGCGGGCGCCACCAGCCGGGCACGCTCGCGCTGGGCCTGCAGCTGCGACAGCTGCTGGGCCAGCAGCTCCTCGAACTTGAGCCGCTGCCAGGCCGGGTGGCTGTGGTCCTCCAGCGCGGCGAGGGAGGCGCTCGGCGGCGGGTGGTGCAGATAGTGCAGCGCGTCCTTCAGCGGCGGCAGCCCGCGCGGCACCACGCCCTCGGGCAGCAGCTCGCGCAGGTCGGCCCGGGCCAGGCCCGAGGCCACCGCCTTGCGCAAATAGGCCTGCGGCAGCTGCGCCGACGCGGGGTAGACCGGCGTGAGCGACTGGGCCAGGGGCGTGGTTTCGTCCACCACCTTCACGACCGGGTGCACCATCTCCCGCCCGAAGAAGCCCACGCGCGCCTCGCCCCGCACCCGCAGCCGGTCGGCGCCCGACATCTGCTTCTGCTGCGACGGGTAGAAGTGCAGGAAGCGCAACAGCAGCGTGCCGGTGTCGTCCTTCAGCCTCACCAGCAGCTGGCGCCGGCCCCGCATCTCGACCTGGCAGTCCACCACCACGCCCTCCACCTGCGCGGCCTCGCCTTCGCGCAGCGCGGCGATCGGGGTGAGGCGGGTTTCGTCCTCGTAGCGCATCGGCAGGTGCAGGGCGAGGTCGATGTCGCGCACCAGGCCGAGCTTTTCCATGGCCTTCTGCGGGGCCGATTTGGTGGCGGTCTTGGCGGGGGCGGGGGGCTGGGCGGCGGCCTCGGGCATGGTCGTCATTTTGCGGGCATGGAATAGTTGGCGCCTCTGGCGTGTTCACCGTCATGTCCCCTCCACTTTTCATGGGTCTCGACATGAACCTTCGTCTCCTCGCCGCCGCCGCGGCTCTCGCCCTGTCAGCCTGCGCCTCGGCGCCGCAGGCCCCGGCCACCGTGGCCGATGGCGTCTTCGTGGGCGCCAATGGCATGACGCTCTACACCTTCGACAAGGACACCGCCAGCAGCGGCAAGAGCGTGTGCAACGGTCCCTGCGCCACCAACTGGCCGCCGCTGATGGCCGCTGCCGGCGCCGCGGGCACGGGCGACTGGAGCGTCATCACCCGCGACGACGGCAGCAAGCAGTGGGCCTACAAGGGCAAGCCGCTGTACTTCTGGGCCAAGGACCAGAAGCCCGGCGACCGCACGGGCGACGGCTTCAACAAGGTCTGGCAGCTGGCAAAGCCTTGATGAGCCCCTCGCCCAGTCTTGCCCCGCTGAACGCGGGCAACCCCACCCGGTCTTGCAGACCGCGCTTGCGCTTGCGCGCCAGCCCTTCGGCAGGCACATGCCGCTCACTGGGCGCCATGAGTCCGGCCTCAGCCCCCGAGGGGGCGGCGATGCTTGGCGGCTCGACCGCCAAGCACATCGCCCGCACGGGCCGGCTTGGGAGCGGCGCGGCGCTTGGCCCGGCGTAAGTGAGGACCCGCCGTGGCCGTCGAACAACTGCTGCTGCATATCCCGGCCCTGCGCCGGTATGCGCGGCTGTTGACGGGTGATGCCACGCGGGCCGACGACCTTGTGCAGGACACCCTGGAGCGCGCCTGCCGCAAATGGAGCCTGTGGCGCCCGGGCACGGCGCTGCGGCCCTGGCTGCTGTCGGTGATGCACAACCTGCACCTGAACCAGCTGCGCGACTGGCACCTGGACGACGGCCATGCGCTGCTGGACGACCTGCCCGAGCCCCTGGACCCTGGCGCGCCGGCCGGTGACCGGCTCGACCTGGAACGCGCCCTGGCCGCGCTCCCGCCGGGGCAGCGGGCGGTCATGCTGCTGGTGGTCGTCGAGGAGTACACCTACGCCGAGGCCGCCGAGATCCTGGGCGTGCCGGTCGGCACCGTGATGCCGCGCCGGCACCGGGGGCGGGAGGCGCTGCGCATGCGCCTGGCGCCCACCGCCGCCCCGGCCGGGGCACAGATCGTGAACCTGG
>JAIPCJ010000224.1 GCA_021738245.1 Methylotenera sp.
GCGCCGGCTGCCGCCTCCACGCCCGCACCGGCCACCGCCGCGGCGGACGCCTACGTCTACTTCGTGCAGGCCGGCGCCTTCACCCGCCCTGAGGAGGCCGAGACCCAGAAGGCCAAGCTCGCCATCCAGGGCTTCACCGCCAAGGTCATGGAACGGGAGCAGAACGGCCGCACGGTCTACCGTGTGCGCCTCGGCCCCAACGACACCCGCGAAGCCGCGGAAGACCTGCAGCGCAAGATTGAGGCTGCGGGCTTCGAGGCCAATCTCGTTCGTGTACAACGCTGACCCACGTCAGTCCACCAGGAAGCCTGCCGCCATGAAGCGCCGCGATTTCTCCGCCCTCCTCGCCACCGCGCCCGCCCTGGGTGCCGCCACCAGCGCGCATGCCCAGGGTGGCCCCGTCGAGGGTCGCCACTACCAGGTCATCACCCCGCCCCTGCCGACGGCGCCGGGCAAGATCGAGGTGGTGGAGTTCTTCTGGTACGGCTGCCCGCACTGCTACGCCTTCGAGCCGGCCATCGAGGAATGGAGCAAGCGCCTGCCCAACGACGTGAGCTTCCGCAAGGTGCACGTCGCCTTCCGCGCCAACGTCAAGATCCACCAGCGCATGTTCTACGCGCTGGAAGCCCTGGGCAAGGAAGCCGCGGCCCGCCCGGCCATCTTCAATGCCATGCATCAGCAGGGCCAGACGCTGGACGATGCCAAGAGCCAGGCCAAGTTCCTGAGCCCGCTGGGCATTGACCCGGTCAAGTACCAGGAGGCCTACAACTCCTTCGGCGTGGTCACCAAGTGCCAGCAGGCCGAGAAGCTGTCCGAGGCCTACCGCATCGACGGCGTGCCCTCGATCGGCATCGGCGGCCGCTTCCTGACCTCGCCCAGCCAGGCCGGCCTGGGCCAGCGCCTGTCGGAGCTGGAGCTGGGCCAGCGCGCCCTGCAGATCACCGAGTTCCTGATCCAGCGCGTGCGCAACAAGGCATGAAGCGCCGCCACGCGGCGGCGGCCCTGATCGCCGCCGGCCTGACGCCGCTCGCCCGCGCGCAGGGCGGGCCGGTCGAGGGGCGCCATTACGCGCGCCTGGGCCAGACGCTGCCTACGGCGGCGGGCAAGATCGAGGTGGTCGAGTTCTTCTTCTACCTCTGCCCGCACTGCAACGCCTTCGACCCGCTGCTGGAAGCCTGGGTGCACCAACTGCCGGCGGACGTGAGCTTTCGCCGCGTGCCGGTCGGTGTGACCCTGGTGCACAAGCTGCACCAGCGCATGTTCTACGCACTGGAGTCCCTGGGCGCCCTGACGCCGCAGGTCCACGCCGGCATCTTCAACGCCTTCCACCGGGCCCGTGTGCAGGCGAATGACGAAGACGCGATCGTGGCGCTGGTGGGCCAGCTGGGCGTGGACACGGCCAGGTTCAAGGCGGCGTTCAACGCCTTCGGCGTGCAGGCCAAGGTCAACCAGGGCCTGAAGCTCGCCGAGCTGGCAGGCGTGGACAGCGTGCCCGCGCTGGTCGTCGCCGGCCGCTGGCGCACCAGCCCGAGCCAAGCGGGCACACCCGGCCAGAGCGAGGCCGCCCACGGCCAGCAGGCGCTGGCGGTGGCCAGCTTCCTGGTGCAGCAGGCGCGAAGCGGCAAAACTTCCTGACTCGCTTGTCGCGCCGGAAAGGCTGGCGACGCATTCAGCCCCCTAGAATGGCTTGCAACTTCCGTGCCGCCATGTCTCGCCACCTGATCCTGATCGCCTCAGCGCTGTCCCTGGCGCTCGCCCTTCCCGCCGCCCGGGCGGAGAAGGCCGACCGGCTCAAGCCCATGGTCTTCACGGCCGAGAAGCAGGGCAAGCTCGACAGCGTGAACCAGCGCACCGAGCTGCTGGGCAACGTCATCATCACCCAGGGCACGCTGCAGCTGCGCGCTGAAAAGGTGGACATTCGCGAGACGCGCGATGGCTACCGCCAGGCTTTCGCCAGCGGCGTGGCCGGCCAGCCGGTGACCTTCCGCCAGGCGCGCGATGTGCCCGGTGAAGCCATCGACGGCGTGGCCAACCAGCTGGAGTACGACACCCGCACCGAGACCGTGCGCTTCATCGGCAATGCCACCGTGCGCCGCCTGCGCGGCACCTCGGTGGCCGAGGAGGTGACGGGTGCTGTCATCGTGTACGACAGCCGCACCGAAGTCTTCACGCTCGAAGGCGGCAGCGCCTCGCCCAACCCCAACGGCCGCACCCGCATCGTGATGATGCCGCGCGTGCAGCCGGGCGACGAGGCGGCCTCTGCGCCCGCCGCCCCGCTGCCGCTCAAGCCCTCCACCACGCTGCAACCCGGCAAGCCCTCGTGATGACGACCCCGTCCTGTGGCAGCCGGCTCGAAGCCGAGGGCCTGGCCAAGAGTTACGGCGTGCGCCGCGTCGTCAAGGACGTGCATGTGCGCGTGGACTGCGGCGAGGTGGTCGGCCTGCTGGGCCCCAACGGCGCAGGCAAGACGACCAGCTTCTACATGATCGTGGGCCTGGTGCGGTCGGATGCCGGCATCATCCGCATCGATGGCTCGGAAGTGCAGCGCCTGCCCATCCACCAGCGCGCCCGGCTGGGCCTGAGCTATCTGCCGCAGGAAGCCTCCATCTTCCGCAAGCTGACGGTCGAGCAGAACATCCGCGCGGTGCTCGAGCTGCAGCAGGACGACAACGGCCGTGCGCTGTCCAAGGCCCGCATCGACGAACTGCTCAACGGCCTGCTGCACGACCTGTCCATCGAAGGCCTGCGCGACAGCCCGGCACCGGCGCTGTCAGGCGGTGAGCGGCGTCGCGTCGAGATCGCCCGAGCGCTGGCCACGCAGCCGCGCTTCATCCTGCTGGACGAGCCCTTCGCGGGCGTGGACCCGATCGCGGTGCTGGAGATCCAGCGCATCATCGGCTTCCTGAAGAGCCGCGGCATCGGCGTGCTCATCACCGACCACAACGTGCGCGAGACGCTGGGCATCTGCGATCGCGCCTACATCATCAGCGAGGGCGCCGTGCTGGCCGAAGGCACGCCCGACGAGATCGTGGCCAACGCGGACGTGCGCAAGGTCTATCTCGGCGAGCACTTCAAGATGTGATGCCCCGGTGCTGAGATGAAACAGACCCTGCAGGTCCGCCTCAGTCAGCACCTGGCGCTGACACCCCAACTGCAGCAGTCCATCCGGCTGCTGCAACTCTCGACGCTGGAGCTGCACCAGGAAGTCGAGCAGATGCTCGCCAGCAACCCGCTGCTGGAGACCGACGAGGAGTTCGGCGTCAGCGCGCCCGAGCTGGCCGCCAATGCGCCGGCCGAGGCGGGCGACAGCGCGGCCGACACGGCCGGCGACGGGGGCGGTGAGGCCGAGGCGCCCGAGCTGAGTGGCGAAGACTTCGGCGGCACCGAGCGCGAGGACTGGGAGAACGGCACCGAGCGGGACGACTTCGACGGCATCCGCGAGCTGCCCTCCTCCGCCGGCACGGGCAGCGGTGACGGCGACGAAGAGCGCGAGAGCCAGGAGTCAGCCGACACCACGCTGGCCGAGCACCTGGCCCAGCAGCTCGCGGGCCACCACCTCTCGGCGGAAGACCGCGCCGTGATGCAGGTGCTCATCGAGTCGCTGAACGAAGACGGCTACCTCGAAGACCCGCTCGAAGACATCGCCGCCGCCCTGGCCGACGACCCCGAAGACCGCGAGGAGCTGCTGGACCGCCTGCGCTTCGCGCTGCGCCTGATGCAGAACCTCGAGCCGCTGGGCATCGGGGCCCGCGACCTGTCGGAATGCCTGGTGCTGCAGCTGCGCGCCCTGCCCAAGAGCCCGGCGCAAATCATCGCCATCCTCATCTGCAAGGGTCATCTGGAACTGCTCGCCAAGCGCGACATGCGCCGCCTGATGGCCGAAACCGGCGCCGACGAAACCCTGCTGCGCGAAGCCCAGGGCCTCATCACCCGGCTCGAACCCAAGCCGGGCCGCCGCTTCGCGCAAGGCGCGGCCGCGGCCATCGTGCCGGATGTCATCGTGCGCAAGGTGGGCCGCGAGTTCCGCGTGATGCTCAACCCCGAGGTCGCCCCCAAGCTGCGCATCAACGAGCTCTATGCCAACGCGCTGCGTGCCACGCGCGGCGGCATCAGCAACTCGCCGTTGGGCGCGCAGCTGCAGGAGGCGCGCTGGTTCATCAAGAACATCCAGCAGCGCTTCGACACCATCCTGCGCGTGAGCCAGGCCATCGTGGAGCGCCAGCGCGGCTTCTTCACGCACGGCGAGCTGGCGATGAAGCCGCTGGTGCTGCGCGAGATCGCCGACGAGCTCGGCCTGCACGAATCCACCATCTCCCGCGTGACCACCGCCAAGTACATGGCCACGATGTGGGGCACCTTCGAGCTGAAGTACTTCTTCGGCTCGGGCCTGTCCACCGAAGCCGGCGGCGAAGCCTCCAGCACCGCGGTGCGCGCCCTCATCAAGCAGTTCGTCGCCGCCGAGGACTGCAAGAAGCCGCTGTCCGACAGCGCGCTTGCGGCCATGCTGGAGGAGCAAGGCATCCAGTGCGCACGGCGCACGGTCGCCAAGTACCGCGAGGCGATGAAGATCGCGCCGGCGAACTTGCGCAAGGCGCTGTAGACGGCAAGAACAGCCGTCAGCCGCCTGCCAGCGCCCCCTTGCGCCACTCCCGCGGCGACTGCCCCGTCTGTGCGCGGAAGGCGCGTGACAGGGCCGCCTCGCCGGCGTAGCCCACCTCGTCGGCCAGGTGCTTGAGCGCACGGCCCTCGCGCAGGCCCTTCTGCACGAGGCCGATGCGCCAGCGCTGCAGGTAGGCGCCTGGCGTGCAGCCCACCACGTCGCGGAAGGTGTTGGCGAACACGGTGCGTGACATACCGGCCGCCTCGGCCAGCGCCTCCAGGGGCCAGTCGCGCTGCGGCAGGTCGTGCATGGCCACCAGCGCGCCGCGCAGCTTGGGGTGGGCCAGGCCGGCGAGCATGCCGGCCTCCATCCGCCCCTGGGCCATGAGCTCGCGCAGCACCCAGATCATGAGCACCTCGAAGAGCCGGTTGAGCATCAACTGCCGGCCACAGTTCGTCGCCTCGGCCTCGGCGAACAGCAGGGTCAGCACGGGCTCGCAGCTCGGCACGCTCGCCAGCGGCAGGCAGATCCAGTCGGGCAGCGCCCCGGCGATGGGGTGGCTGGCGCCGCCATCGAAGGTCATGTGGGCGCACAGGAAGGACGCGCCGTGCACGGCGTCGGTGACGAAGCGGTGTGGCAGCGGCCGGGGGTAGAGCAGCAGGCTGGGCTCGTCGATGCGCAGCGGCGCCGCAGTGCCGTGGTGCACCTCCACGCCCCCCTCGCGCACCAGGTGCAACTGGCCCCGCCCGGCTTTCGGCTCCAGGGTGTTGACGCCACACAGCGGGCCTGCCTGGAAGGTCTCGGCACGGACGGCGAAGTGGGTGAACAGCGCAGCGAGTCGGTCAGCCATGGCAGCGTCGAAAGTACGTAATGCAAAGTTAAACGTACTTTACGGCATCTCTAGTTCAAGCAACCCCGGCACAGTTCATACCGTCGCAAGACAGCAACCCAACCCCTCGTTCAGGAGCCTGCCATGTCCCGCCAGTACAGCTTCAACCGTGCCGTCCTCCAACTCGTGTTCGGTGCCGCCATCGCCGCGTCCGCCTCGGCGCACGCCGAGTCGTTCCTGATGGACCCCGAGTCCGGCATCAGCGTCAGCACCCAGTCGACCGTCTCCCGCGCCGAAGTGCTGGCCGACTTGAAGATCTACCAGGAGTCGGGCCTGGCCGCCGCCGAGCGCGTCACGGCGGAGACCGGCGTGGAGACGCCCGCCCTGCACGCCGCCCGCCAGCGCTACGCCGCGCTGCGCCAGGGTGAGCGCTATGCCGCCCTGGTGGCCGAGTACGCCGCCCGCCGCGGTGAAACCCTGCGCACCGCCTCGAAGGCCTGAACGGCCGCCCCGTCTTTCCCCTCCTCCCTTGACCCACTGACCTTTTCCGGAGATCCACCATGCAAGCCCTCACCCGCCTCGCCCTCGCCGCCACCCTCGCCCTCGGCGGCTCTGCCGTCCTGACCGCCGCCAACACGGCCCAGGCAGCCACCCCGGCGCCTTCCGCCGCCGCAGCCGTCGCCAGCCAGTACGTCACGGCCAATGACGGCACGCCGATCTACGTGAAGGACTGGGGCCCCAAGGACGGCCCGGTCGTGGTGTTCAGCCACGGCTGGCCCCTGAACGCCGACAGCTGGGAGTCGCAGATGCAGTTCCTGGCCGAGCGCGGCTACCGCGTGATCGCCCATGACCGCCGCGGCCACGGCCGCTCGGGCCAGCCCTGGGCCAACAACACCATGGACCAGTACGCCGACGACCTGGACGCCGTGCTGCGCGCCAAGGGCGTGAAGCGCGCGACGCTGGTGGGCTTCTCCACCGGCGGCGGCGAGGTGGCTCGCTACATCGGCCGGCATGGCACGGCGCGTGTGGCCAAGGTGGCCTTCGTGAGTGCCGTCACGCCGATCATGGGAGCCAGCCCCACGAACCCGAACGGCGTGCCCGAAGCCGTGTTCGACAGCCTGCGCAAGGCCTCGCTGGACAACCGCGCGCAGCTCTACAAGGACATCGCCGGCGGCCCCTTCTTCGGCTTCAACCGCCCGGGCGCCAAGACTTCGG
>JAIPCJ010000225.1 GCA_021738245.1 Methylotenera sp.
TGGGCTCAGCGTGTTCCGCCATGCGGGGCTGGAGGCCGCGCTCAACCAGAGCTTCACGCCCGACGCGGCCGCCCAGGTGCTGATCGACCATGCCGACCTCAACAGCGACCTGCATGCCAGCGCGCGCTACCGGGCGCAGTTGATCAGCGTGCAGACGCAGCGTGCGGTATCGCAGATGCTGGGGTGACACGGCGGATGCCTTCCGAGCAAGCCATTGCCTCCATAGACGCCCTGGTCGCCGCGCTGCAGGCCGAAGGCTATTTCGCCGACCGGCGCCTGGCCACGGCCGTCTTCCTGGCCCTGCGGCTGCAGCGGCCGCTGCTGCTGGAGGGCGAGCCCGGCGTGGGCAAGACCGCGCTGGCCCAGGCGCTGGCACGCGTGCTGGCGCGCCGCCTGATCCGGCTGCAGTGCTATGACGGCATGGAGCAGCGCGAGGCGCTGTATGAATGGAACTACGCGGCCCAGCTGCTGCACCTGCGCGCGGCCGAGCTGGCCTCGACGCAGCCCGCGGCCGCACCGCAGCAGGACCGACTGCAGCGCGCCGAGCAGGAGGTGTACCAGGAGCGCTATCTGGTAAGCCGCCCGCTGCTGCAGGCTCTGCAGCAGCCCGAGCCCGGCGCCGTGCTGCTGATCGACGAGATCGACCGTGCCGACGAGCCCTTCGAGGCCTTCCTGCTCGAATACCTGGGCGAGTACCAGGTCAGCATTCCCGAGCTGGGCACGGTGGCTGCACGCGTGCCGCCCGTGACCGTGCTCACCAGCAACCGCACGCGCGACCTGCACGACGCCGTCAAGCGCCGCTGCCTCTACCACTGGCTGGACTATCCCGGGCGCGAGCGCGAGCTGGCCATCGTGCGCGCCCTGGTGCCCGGGGCCGGGCAGGCCCTGACCGCCCAGGTGGCGAGCTTCGTGGGACGGCTGCGCAGCCAGCCCTTTGCCGACGCCTTCCAGCGGGTGCCCGGCATTGCCGAAAGCGTGGAATGGGCCAAGGCCCTGGTGGCGCTGGACACCCTGGTGGTCGATCCCGAAGTCGTGCACGACACGGCCGGCATCCTCTTCAAGCAGCGCGAGGACGTGGCCGCGCTCACGCCCGAGCGGCTGCAGCAACTGCTGGCGCCGGAGCCCGCGCCGTGACGGCTGGTGCAGCCGGTGCCGCCGGTGCCGCCGATGGGGGCGAGCGCACCAGCTGGCTGGGCGATGCGCGCAGCGGCAAGCTCGCCGGCAACCTGGTCGGCTTTGCGCGTGCGCTGCGCCGCGCGGGCGTGCCCGTGGATGGCGGGCGCATGGCGCTGGCCCAGCAGGCCCTGTCCCTTGTCGGCCTGGCGCGCGAGGACATGGCCGCAGCGCTGGAGGCCGTATTTGTGAGCAACGCCCAGGACCGCGCCGTGTTCCGCGAACTGTTCGACGCCTACTTCCGCAATCCCGATGTGGCCCGGCAACTGCTGGCCCAGTTGCTGCCGCAGGCGCCCCGGCCGTCCGCGCCGCGCCACCGCCCGCGCGTGCAGGAAGCCCTGTCGCCCCGCCAGGCAGGCGAGGGCAGGGCCGCCGTCGATGAAGAGCTGAAGCTGGACGCCGCCATGACGGCCAGCGAGCGCCACCGCCTGCGCCATGCCGACTTCAACCAGCTCAGCGCCAGCGAATACCTGCTGGTGCAGCGCCTGGCCCGGGACATTGCCCTTCCCTTGCCCCGCTACCGCAGCCGCCGCACGCGCACGGGCCAGCGCGGCGCGGTGCCCGACTGGGCTGCCAGCCTGCGTGCGGCATCGCACCATGGCGGTGAAATGCTGCAGCTGCTGCGGCGCGAACGGCGGCGCCTGCCGCTGCCCTGGCTGGCCCTGGTCGATGTCTCGGGCTCCATGGAGCGCTATGCGCGGCTGTTGCTGGCCTTTCTGCACGCGGCCACCAGCAAGCAGCGCCATGCGGGCCTGCGCCGCCAGGTCTTCAGCTTCGGCACGGAGCTGCGCGACCTGGGCCCGGCCTTTGCCCAGGCCGATACCGACGCCATGCTCGAGCGCGCCAACGCCGCCATTGCCGACTTTGGCGGCGGCACGCGCCTGGGCAGCAGCCTGGGCGAACTGCGCCGCCTGCATGCGCGCCACCGGGTTTCAGGCCTGGTGGGCCGGCGCACCCTGGTGCTCATCATCAGCGACGGCCTGGACACCGGCGATGCCGCCGAACTGGACCGCGAACTGGCCTGGCTGCGCCGCCACAGCGCGCGGCTGCTGTGGCTCAACCCGCTGCTGCGCTTTGACGGGTATGCCCCACTGGCCCAGGGGGCGGCCGTGCTGCATCGTCATGCCCATGCCATGCTTGCGGTACACAACCTGGAATCGCTGCAGCAACTGGCCGGTCACCTGGCGCGGCTGCTGGCGGCGCCAGGCCGCTGGGCCGCTTGCGGCCACCCCCATCGCAGAAAGGAATTGCCATGGAAATGCAAGCCAGCCGTTCCCTTGCCGTCAGCCAGCAGCAGGCCTGGGAGGCGCTCAACGATCCAGAAACGCTCAAGGCCTGCCTGGCCGGCTGCGACCGCTTCGAACCCCTGGGCGATGACCAGTACGCCGTGGGCATGGCGGTCAAGGTGGGGCCGGTATCGGCCAAGTTCAGCGGCAAGGTCACGCTGTCCGACATCACGCCGCCCGAGCGCTACCGCATCGCCTTTGAAGGCCAGGGCGGCGTGGCCGGCTTCGGCAAGGGCGAGGCCGACGTCACCCTCACCCCCGAGCCCGCTGACGCCGCAGGCCAGCCGCGCTGCCTGCTCAGCTACAGCGTGCAGGCCCAGGTCGGCGGCAAGATCGCCCAGCTGGGCCAGCGGCTGATCGACGGCGCCGCGCGCAACATGGCCGACGACTTCTTCGCGCGATTCGACACGCTGATGCAGCAGCGCCACCCGCGCGCGCCCGCAGCGCCTGCCGATGCAGGCGACACCGCCGACCTGTCCCACCTGCCTGCCGGCCTGGCCGATGAAACCGGCCACATCGAGCCCACCGTGGACGCCCAGGCCTGGGAGCACGACGCCGCAGCCGGCGTGGCCACGCCGCTGGATGCCGCACCGGCCACCGAGGCCGAGGAACGCTCGCGCCGCGCCATCCCGCTGTGGTGCTGGGGGCTGGCCATCGTCGTCGTCCTCGGGGCCGGCTGGCTGCTCTCGCGGTACTGAGTCCTTGCGCCGACCCACGGCTTTTTCCACCCACCCTGAACGATGCGCGCTGGCGCAGCACAATAGCCGCCGAAAAACGCCAGGCGCCCAGCTGCACAGGCAAGCCAGGTGCCGGCGTGGAGATTTGCAATGGAAAACCTGGATGTTCATGTTCTGCGCCACCTCGCGCAATGGCGCGCTCAGGGCGAGCGCGCGCTGCTGGCCACGGTGGTGCGTACCTGGGGCTCGTCGCCCCGGCCCATCGGCTCCATCATGGCGCTGGGGGCCTCGGGCGCCGTGGTCGGCTCCGTGTCCGGCGGCTGCATCGAGGACGACCTGATCGCCCGCTACAGCCACGCCTCGGACGCCGACGCCCTGCGCGACGGCGCGCCCCGGCTGCTGCGCTACGGCGTCAGCGCCGACGAGGCCCACCGCTTCGGCCTGCCCTGCGGCGGCACGCTGGAGCTGCTGCTCGAATTCAATCCCGACGCTGCTGCGCTGCAGCAACTCGTGCAATGGCTGGACGAAGGCCGCATGGTGCGGCGCACCGTGGACAAGGCCACCGGCCAGGTCGCCCAGCAGGTCAGCGATGCGCCCGAGCCGCTGGTGCATGACGGGCAGCAGGTCGCCAACAGCTTCGGGCCCGAGTACCGCATGCTGCTCATCGGCGCAGGCCAGCTGTCCGAATACCTGGCCACCATGGCGCTGTTCAACGGCTTTGCGGTCACCGTCTGCGACCCGCGCGAGGAATACAGCCGCCACTGGAGCGTGGCCGGCGTGCAGCTGTCGCGCGAGATGCCCGACGACCTCGTGCGCACCATGCGCGCCGATGCGCGCACCTGCATCATCGGCCTCACGCACGACCCCAAGCTCGACGACCTGGCCCTCATGGAAGCCCTGGAATCCCCGGCCTTCTACGTCGGCGCCATCGGCTCGCGCCGCAACACCGCGCTGCGCCTGCAGCGCCTGAGCGAGCACTTCGGCCTGGGCGACGCGCAGCTGGCACGCCTGCGCGGCCCCATCGGCCTGTACATAGGCAGCAAGACGCCTCCCGAAATCGCCGTCAGCATCATGGCCGAGGTCCTGGCCGCCAAGAACGGCGTGGCCCTGCCGCGCGGCATGACCGTGGAAGAAGGCAAGCTCGCCGCAGCCCAGCCCCCGCAGCCGCTGGAGGATGACGGGCCCGAGGGCATTACGCCCTTGGTGTGCGGGGTGGGGTAGACGGGGCGCCGCAGGCGGGTGGCATGGGGCTGCAGTGACGGGAGTTGAGACGCTATATTGATCGATCTTCTTTCATAGAGGGAGGCGATCATGTGTTTGGCTGGGAATGAGGCCGGCTTGCCCGGCACGATTGTCGGCAATCCTGTGGCGAAATGGTTCGGAGGCGCGGCGTGAGCGGCGCTCGTCCGCTGGCTGCCGGCCTGACCGCCAGCCTCTCCGTGGCAACAGGCTATCTGCCGATTGCTTTTTCCTTTGGCGTGGCGGCCGTTCAGGCGGGTCTTGCTCCATCCATTGCGGTGCTGGCTTCCGTGCTTGTCTATGCCGGAGCCAGCCAGTTCCTGCTGATTTCGTTGCTGGCTTCGGGAGCCGGGCTGTGGACCGCTTTGCCCACGGTGCTGTTGATGAATGCGCGGCATGTGCTGTATGGCCCGGCCCTGCAGGTGGTGCTGGGGCCGCGGCAGCGCCTGGCCACGCCCTGGTTGGCCTTTGGCCTGACCGATGAGGTGTTTGCCACCGCCATGAGCAAGATGCAGGGCGTGCCAGAGGCCGAGCGCGAGCACTGGTTTCTGGGCCTGCAACTTGGCGCCTACGCGGCCTGGGTGGGCGGCACGGTGATGGGGGTGACGCTGGTGGGCGAGGTGGATCGGTGGCCGGCAGCCGTCCGCGAGGGGCTGGCCTTCGTTCTGCCGGCGTTGTTCTTTGCGTTGCTGCTGGAGGCGGGGGTGCTGCGCTGGTGGCGTGCGGTGCTCACGGCCGCCGTGGTCGCTGCGGTGCTGGTTTGCTTCATTCCGGGCTACCACGCACTGGCGCTGGCGATCCTGTGCGGTGCGCTGGCGCATGCGGCCACGGCCGATAGGGGCTGATCACCATGTCGTACACATTCTGGATCTTGCTGTTGTGCGGTGCCGGCACCTTTGGCCTGCGCTGGTTGCCGTTGTGGCAGGCACGCCGAAGAGGGCACTCTGCACGGGCGTCCCCACAGGTGCAGAGGTGGCTGGCGGGTGTCGGGCCCGCCGCCATCGCTGCTCTGTTCGTGGTGTCAACCTGGGGGCTGTTGGTCAGCGATGTCCGCTGGGGGCGGGTGGCCGTGATCGCCCTGGCTTTGCTGGCCATCTGCCTCGCACGCCTGGTGCGTGGAGGCATTGCCATGCCGACCTTGGCTGGTGCGCTGACCTACGGCCTGCTGGCCCATTTCAAGCCCTGGTGATGTCAGTGCGGCTGGGCATGGAAGGCCTTGTTGGCAATCTTCCAGCCGGCCTCGGTCTTGAGCAGCACGAAGTAGTCGATGAAGGTGATGGCACCGTGCACCAGGGTGATCCTGGCGCTGGCCGCCGTGCCGCCGATGTCGATGGCGTCGATGCTGCGGCGGCGCGTGGCCTCGTCGGCGGCGGGCTGGCCCTTGAAGCGGGCGCAGTAGGTGTCGATGTCCCAGGAGGTCAGCGGGCCTTCGCGCACGCTTTCGATGCGGGCGGTGGGCATGAAGGCGGCGCGCATGTGGGCGCTGTTGTCCTCGGCATGACCGCGCATGTACAGCTCCAGCGGCACGCGCACGGCGGCTTCTTCGGGGTGGTCGGTCAGGCGTGGGTTGGCAGTCGTCATGGTGTTCTCCTGGGACGGATGGATGGCGGCCTGCGCTTGCAGGCCTGCGGCCGCGCATCGTAGCCACAAGCGCGGGGGGCAGTCCAACGGGGGGCGAGGCGCGGGCCGCGCCGAGGTGCGGTGCAATGCCTTGTTTTCAATGGACTTTCGGGCTGATGCGCCCCGCATTGGCCGTGCCTGGGTCAACAGTGTTTTGAGCGCCGTGCCCTGTCTGAGACCCTGCCGACGGGTGCTCGACCTGTTCCGAAAACGCTCTGGTCAGAGCGGGTAAAGCCGGGGTAAAGCGGGGGTAATGCCTGCGTAAAACGGCGATCTGCCTCGTTTTGGAGAGCATGGGACTGGCTACCATAGCCGCATCCGCCGCCGTTCCCTGTTCTGGGGCCGGACCCACGGTTTCCTCCCACGACTTCCCGCAGTGACCATGAAACGCCTGTCAAGCAGCCCCTTTGTTGCAGATGCCCACGGCGTACGCCAGCGCGGCCGGGTACGGCCCGCCCTGATGTGGGGCGTGGTGGCACTGGCCCTGGTGGCGGGGGGCGGGCTGTGGTGGTGGAACAAGCGGGCGCCGGCGCAGGGCGAGCAGGCCTCGGCCGGTGCGCCCGGCCCGGGTGGCGGGCGTGCGGGAGGCGGCCGGCGCGGCCCCGGCGGGCCGGGTGGGCCTGGCGGCCCCGGCGCC
>JAIPCJ010000032.1 GCA_021738245.1 Methylotenera sp.
GCGCGAAGCCGGGTGCGGCCGTGGCCGCGACACTGTCCACCACACCGCCCGCCACACCGCCCGTTCCACCGGCCTCACCCACCGCGCTCGCCCCCGCAGCCGCCCCCGCCGCGGCGCGCGTGGCAGCCGCAGCGACCGCAGCCCCCGCCGCGCCAGCACCGGAGCCCCCGCTTTTCGACCGCACGGCGGGAGACACCCGCTACCTCGGCCGCTTCGTGCGCAACGAGGATGACACCGTGACCGGCACCGGCCGTGTGGAGTGGAAAAACGGCGATGTCTACGAGGGCCCGCTCACGCGCAGCCGGCGCGAGGGCGTGGGCGAGATCCGCTGGGCCAACGGCCAGCGCTACCGGGGCGAGTGGGTGGCCGACCGCGCCACGGGCCGGGGTGTGATGAGCTTCACCAACGGCAATGTGTACGAAGGCAGCCTGGTCGATGGCGAGCCCGAGGGCGAGGGCAAGCTGACCTATGCCTCCGGCGACGTCTACACCGGCCAGATCCGCCGCGGCCTGCCGCATGGGCGCGGCAGCTACGTCTGGATGAGCGGCCAGCGCTACGAGGGCGATTGGCTGGACGACAAGCCGCACGGCCAGGGCCGCATGCGCTTTGCCAACGGCAACCACTACGAGGGCCAGATGGCCGCCGGGCTGCCGCAGGGCCGCGGGCGCATGGTCTTCCCCAACGGCGACATCTACGAAGGCCAGTTCGAGGCCGGCAAGGCGCACGGCGATGGCAAGTACGCCTGGAAAGGCGGCGAACGCTACGAAGGCGCCTGGCAGCGCGGGGTCAAGCACGGCCAGGGCGTGTTCCATTGGCCCACCGGCGACCGCTGGGAGGGCGTGTTCAAGGACGACGAACGGACGGACGAGGGCTTCATCATCCGCAAGGGCAGCTGACTGTCCGCCCGGTGCAAGCTGCATCCGCTACGCTGTCGGCATTCGTTCAAGGAAGCCCCCATGAAAGCCCTCCTCACCGCCGCCGCACTCGCCATCGCCCTCGCCGCCCCGGCGGCCGAAGCCCGCGTGAGCCAGCACCACAACGGCAGCCACGCCACCAGCGCCGCCAAGGTCAAGACGGCCAGCAAGAAGACCACCAAGGCCAAGCACAAGAAGGCCAAGAAGGGCCACAAGAAGGCGGCCTGAGCGCCTTCCGCCCGCGGCCCGGCCCCCGGGCCGGGTGGCGGGCTCAGTCCCGCCGGAAGCTGAACACCGCGACGCTGGCCATCAGGTTGGGCAAGGAGCGCACCACCGCGCCCGACTGCAGCCCGAAGCTGTCGAGGATCTTCAGCCGGTTCTTGCGCGCCAGCACCTCGAAATCGGCAAACGTGCCGACGCGGATGTTGGGCGTGTCGTACCACTCGTAGGGCAAGGCGCGCGTGACCGGCATGCGGCCGGTCAGCACCTGCAGCCGGTTGGGCCAGTGCGCAAAGTTGGGAAAGCTGACGATGCCCATCTTGCCCACCCGCGCCGTCTCCTTGAGCATCTGTTCGGCATTGCGCAGGTGCTGCAGGGTTTCGAGCTGCAGCACCACGTCGAAGGTCTGGTCCTCGAAGATGGACAGCCCTTCCTCCAGGTTGCGCTGGATGACATTGACGCCGCGCTTCACGCAGGCCAGCAGGTTGGCATCGTCCAGCTCCACGCCGTAGCCCGTGCAGCCCTTGTGCTTGATGAGGTGCTCCAGCAGCTCGCCGGTGCCACAGCCCAGGTCGAGCACGCGGGAGCCCGGCGGCACCAGGGCCGCGATCGCCGGGTCGAAGCTCATACCGCCACCCCCGTCAAACTGAAGCCGGCCGGCCGTTGCAAGCCGTCGGCGATGCGCTCGAAATAGGCGCGCAGCACGCCGTGGTAGCGCGGGTCGTCGAGCAAGAAGGCATCGTGCCCATGCGGCGCGTCGATCTCGGCGTACGACACGTCCAGCCGGTTGTCGAGCAGCGCCTTGACGATCTCGCGCGAGCGCTGCGGCGAGAAGCGCCAGTCCGTCGTGAAGCTCGCGATCAGGAACTTGGCCCGCGCCGAGGCGAAAGCCCGTGCCAGGTCGCCGCCGTGTTCGGACGCGGGATCGAAGTAGTCCAGCGCCCGGGTGATGAGCAGGTAGGTGTTCGCGTCGAAGTAGTCGCTGAACTTGTCGCCCTGGTAGCGCAGGTAGCTCTCGATCTGGAACTCGATCTCCTGGGTGCTGTAGCCCAGCGCGCCGGTCTTGAGCTCGCGGCCGAACTTCTCGGCCATGACATCGTCGCTCAGGTAGGTGATGTGGCCGATCATGCGCGCCACCCGCAGGCCGCGCTTGGGCACCACGCCGTGCGCGTAGAAGTGCCCGCCGTGGAAGTCGGGGTCGGTCACGATGGCCCGGCGTGCCACCTCGTTGAAGGCGATGTTCTGGGCCGACAGATTGGGCGCCGTCGCGATCGCGATGCAGTGCGACAGCCGCTCCGGGTAGCGCAGCGCCCAGTCCAGGGCCTGCATGCCGCCGAGCGAGCCGCCCAGCACCGCCGCCAGCTTCAGGATGCCGAAACGCTCGACCACGCGGGCCTGCGCGTCCACCCAGTCCTGCACGGTGACCACGGGGAAGTCGGCCCCCCAGGCCCGGCCGGTGGCGGGATTGATGTGCATCGGCCCGGTCGAGCCGAAGCAGGAGCCCAGGTTGTTGATGCCGATGACGAAGAAGCGGTCGGTGTCCAGCGGCTTGCCGGGGCCGATGAGGTTGTCCCACCAGCCCTCGCTCTTGGCCTGGCCGGCGTAGGTGCCGGCCACATGGTGGCTGGCGTTGAGGGCATGGCACACCAGCACCGCGTTGCTGCGCTCGGCGTTGAGCTGGCCGTAGGTCTCGACCATCAGGTCATAGGGCCCGAAGCTCGCCCCGCTGCGCAGCGGCAGCGGCTCGTCGAAATGAAAACTCTGCGGCGATACGTCGCCGACGCTACGGCCTGTCATGGGCCACTCCAAAAAGAAAAAACCGGCGGCCACTGTTGCGGACGCCGGGTTTCGGAGTCCTGTTTAGCGGCATTTGTAGAGCGCCCGCAATCCGGAACAAATCGGCGCTGTGACGGGATTCTATGCGCGGCGGCGCGCTCGGCCCGTCATGACTGCGCCTCCAGGCGGAACTGCGCCACCGCCCCCGACAGCAGCTGCGACTGCTCGCGCAGGCTTTCCGCAGCCGCGGCTGACTGTTCCACCAGGGCGGCGTTTTGCTGCGTCATGTGATCGAGCTTGCTGACCGAGCCGTTGACTTCCTGGATGCGCGCGCTCTGGTCGGCCGCACCGGCCGCCACCTCGCCGATCATGTCGCTGACCCGCTGCACGGCGTTCACGATCTCCTGCATCGTGTGCCCCGCATGCTGCACCAGCCGCGCGCCTTCGTCGGTGCGCGCCAGGCTGGCTTCGATCAGGCTCTTGATCTCGCGCGCGGCGCCTGCCGAACGCTGGGCCAGGGCCCGCACCTCGCCCGCCACCACGGCAAAACCACGCCCCTGCTCGCCCGCGCGGGCCGCCTCGACCGCGGCATTCAGCGCCAGGATGTTGGTCTGGAAGGCAATGCTGTCGATCAGGCCCAGGATGTCGCCGATGCGCTTGGAGCTGGTGTTGATGTCGTCCATCGTCGTGACGACGCGGGCCACCTCCTCGCCGCCGCGGCGCGCCACCTCGGCAGCGCCCAGGGCCAGCTCCTTGGCGTTGAGCGCGGCTTCGGCGCCATGCTGCACGCCGGCGGTCAGGTCTTCCATCGACGCGGTCGTCTGCTGCAGGTTGGACGCTGCCTCCTCGGTGCGATGGCTGAGGTCGAGGTTGCCCGAGGCCACCTCATTGCTGGCGCCCTCGATGCTTTCCGTGGACGCCTTCACCTGGCCCACCAGGTTGCGCAGGCTGCTCTGCATGGTATCCAGGGCCTGCAGCAGCTCCGACGCCTCGTCACGGCCGACGACGCGGATGGCGCAGTTCAGGTCACCCCCGGCAATCGCCCGCGCGACCGAGCAGGCATAGCGCATCGGGCTGATGATGGTGTTGGAATTGATCAGCGTCAGCGGCACCACCAGCACCATGATGAGGCCCAGCACCGCCAGGGACTGGTAGGCGATCAGCCGCATCTCGTCGTCGAACTCGCCCTGGGTCTTGACCACCTCGTTGTTGATGATGGTGGCGATCTTCTCGACCCGCTTCTCGATCTCGGCCATGCTCGCCTTGGGGCGGGCGAGCATGCGGTCGGCCACGCGCGCGTTGTCATAGCTGCCGGCCTCGATCTGCTTGAGCACCGGGTCGGCCGACTGGCGGTACTCAGCCAGCAGCTGGATGGATTCGCGGGCCAGCGGGTTGTCTTCGTCTTCCTCGCCTTCGAGCAGGCCCTTGAGCGAGGCCACGAGCCGCTCGGCCGCAGCATCCCAGCGCTGGCGGTCCTGGCGGATCTTCTCGGGCACCTCGTAGGCGATGACCATGTCCTTCTCGGCCAGACGCACATCCGCCAGCGCCTGGCGGATGGACGCCACATGCCCGACCTCCTTCACGGAGTGGTGCATGAAGTCCTCGTTCAGCGACGCGAGCCGCTTGCCGCCCGCCAGGCCGGTCAGACCGATGGCGGCAAACATCGCCAGCACCATCGCGATGGCCCCGTGCATGCGGGTTCGGATGGTGAAGCTTCGCATCCAGGTGGCGATATTCATGCTCTTTCCTCCATGCGCAGGCGCGAAGTCGGGCCCGGCTGCATGCTAATGATTCGATCCGTGAAGGCAAGCGCCAGCCGACCTGCGGCAGGCACACAGCGCATCTTGGCCGCGTCGCTGGGTGAGCGGCCATGATCGGGATCAAGGCCCCCAGCGCGCCAGAGGGCGAGGGGGCAGGAAATGAGGATTGCTACCGGATTTGGCGGCGCCGCGCGGTCAGGGCCGCCCCCCCCCCGCGTCAAGGCACGCCGCACAGGCAGTGCACGGCCGCGGCCCGGTCCCACTGGCCGCGGGCGGCGATGCGGGTGAGCTCCTTGAGCGCGGCCATCTCCTCCACCACCGGCGCCGGCAGGGCATCCAGGCCCAGGGCCTGGCCCACGGCAACCGCCAGCGGCGGGGCCAGCACATCGGTCAGCGAGGCGATCAGCTGCTCGCTGCGGCTCAGGTCACGCTCCACATAGGCCAGGCGCGGCTTCTCGCCGTCCTTGATGTCGAGCTTGGCGAGTTGCGCCGCCGCCTGCACCGCATCGTCGAAGCTGCCGAGGCGGTCCACGAGGCCGCGCTCCTTGGCCTGCGCGCCCGTCCAGATGCGGCCCTGGGCCACGGTGTCGATCTTCTCGGGCGTGCTCTTGCGCGCCTGGGCCGCCAGGCTCGTGAAGCGGCTGTAGATGTTCTCCACGCTGGACTGCACCGCCGCCAGGTAGCGCGGGTCCATCGGCCGGCGCGGGTCGCCTGCGCCGGCCAGCCAGGTGGTGGTGACGCCCCCGGTGTGCAGGGACAGCTTGTCCATCAGCTTCTCGGCCGTCGGCAGGATGCCGAACACGCCGATGCTGCCGGTGATGGTGCCGGCATCGGCGATGACGGCGTCACTGGCCATGGAGATCCAGTAGCCCCCCGAAGCGGCCACGTCGCCCATCGAGACCACCACCGGCTTGCCGGCGGCACGGGTCAGTTCCAGCTCGCGGCGCACGATCTCGGAGGCGAAGGCGCTGCCGCCGGGCGAATTCACGCGCAGCACGACGGCCTTGATGCCTTCGTCCTCGCGCGCCTTGCGGATGAGGCGAGCGGTGGAATCGCCACCGATGCGGCCCGGGCCGGCCTCGCCGTCGATGATCTCGCCCTCGGCCACCACCACGCCCACGCCCGGCTGCAGCTTGTTGGGCGCACCGGGGTTCTTCACGTAGGCCAGGTACTGGCCCAGCGAGACCTGGCGGAAGCTCTTGCTCTCTTCGTCCTTGGCGCCCTTGGCGATGAGCAGCTCGCGCATCTGGTCGCGCGTCTTGAGGCCGTCCACGAGCTTGGTCTGCACGGCCATCTGGGCGGCATCGCCCTTGGCGGCGGCCAGCAGCTGCGGGATCTGGTCGATGTCGCGGCCGACGCTGCCGGCCTCCAGCTTGCGTGCGGCCTCCACGGCCTGCGTGAAGCCGCTCCACAGCTCGCCGTAGACCAGGCCTTCGGCCTCCCTCGTGGCGGGGCTCGGGCCGGTGGCGGTGTAGGGCTCGGCAAAGCTCTTGTAGGTGCCCACCTTGGCCACGTGAGCGGTCACGCCCAGCCGGTCCAGCGCGTCCTTGTAGTAGGTGCGCCAACGGCCGAAACCTTCCAGCATCACCAGGCCCATGGGGTGCAGATAGACCTCGTTGGCCTGGGCCGCCAGGAAGTAGCCGCGCTGGCTGTAGCTGTCGGCATAGGCCAGCACCGGCTTGCCGCTCTTCTTGAAGCGCTGCAGGGCCGCACTCACCTCATGCAGGCCGGCCAGGCCGGCGGCGTTGAAGTTCTCGACATCCAGCAGCACGGCACTGATCTTGTCGTCACGCGCGGCCTGGTCCAGCGCCGCGAGCACATCGCGCAGGCGGGTCTGCTTGGGCACGCCGCGGCCCTGGGCCTGGGCCATCAGCTGCTCGCGCGGGCTGCCGGAGAACTGCTCGACCAGGTTGCCGTCGAGCTTGAGCACGAGGGTGGTCTTGTCGGCCAGCGGCTTGGCCCCGCGCGTGACGATGGCCGTCACGACGAGGATGATCAGCAGCAACACGACCAGGTTCATCAGCGCGCGGCGCGTGCCGTCGAGCAGCCACCAGGCCTTGGAGAACAGCCAGCCGATGCCGGAGAACAAAGACTTCATGGAGCAATGACCTCGAGAAGGAGTGGCGGCCATTGTGAAGGCATCGCGGCTAGCATCCGGTCGTCACGGACTTGAGGACGCCCCATGCTCGCCTGGCCCCGGTGGACCACTTGGATCAACCAGCATTTCCCGCTGCGCTATCTCACCTGGGTGCTGTGCGGCGCGTTGGCGCTGTTCTTCGCCCTGACCTGGACCGCCGGGCTGACCGGCGGGCTGCTGGTGCTGGTGTTCCTGACGCTGTCCCTGCTGGGGCTGCGGGATGTGCGCCAGGAGCGCCACGCCATCCTGCGCAACTATCCGGTCATCGGGCACCTGCGCTTCCTGCTGGAGTTCATCCGGCCAGAGATCCGCCAGTACTTCGTCGAGGGCGACACGGATGCCGCGCCGTTCTCGCGCGCCCAGCGCTCCATCGTCTACCAGCGCGCCAAGGGCGAGCCCGACCAGCGCCCCTTCGGCACGCAGCTCGACACCAGCGCGCGCGGCTACGAGTGGATCAACCATTCGCTGGCGCCGACTCATCTCACGAGCCACGACTTCCGCATCACCATCGGCGCCAGCCGCGCCCAGCCCTATTCGGCCAGTGTCTTCAACATCTCGGCCATGAGCTTCGGCGCGCTCAGCGCCAACGCCATCCTCGCGCTGAACAAGGGCGCCAAGACGGGTGGCTTCGCGCATGACACCGGCGAGGGCTCGATCAGCGTGCACCACCGCGTGCATGGCGGCGACCTGATCTGGGAGATTGGCTCGGGTTATTTCGGCTGCCGCAATGACGACGGCAGCTTCAGCCCCGAGAAGTTCGAGGCCAACGCCCGCGACCCGCAGGTGAAGATGATCGAGCTCAAGCTCAGCCAGGGCGCCAAGCCGGGTCACGGCGGCGTGCTGCCGGGGCCGAAGGTGACGGAAGAAATCGCCGCCGCGCGCGGCGTGCCCGTGGGGCAGGACTGCATCTCGCCTGCGCGCCACAGCGCCTTCTCGACGCCCATCGAGATGATGCAGTTCATCGACCGGCTGCGCACCCTGTCGGGCGGCAAGCCTACCGGCTTCAAGCTGTGCATCGGCCACCCCTGGGAATGGTTCGCGCTGTGCAAGGCCATGCTGGAGACCGGCATCACGCCCGACTTCATCGTCGTGGACGGCGCCGAGGGCGGCACCGGGGCGGCGCCGCTGGAGTTCACCAACTATGTCGGCGCGCCGCTGCAGGAGGGGCTGCTGCTGGTGCATAACACCCTGATCGGCCTGAACCTGCGCGACCAGATCAAGATCGGCTGCGCCGGCAAGGTCACGACCGCCTTCGACATCGTGCGGCTGATGGCCCTGGGCGCAGACTGGTGCAACTCGGCCCGCGGCTTCATGTTCGCGCTCGGTTGCATCCAGGCCCAGGCCTGCCACACCGGCCATTGCCCGACCGGTGTCACCACCCAGGACCCCGTGCGCCAGCGCGCGCTGTTCGTGCCCGACAAGGCACAACGGGTGGCCAACTTTCACCAGAACACGCTGAAGGCGCTCAAGGAGCTGGTGGAGGCCGCCGGCCTGTGCCACCCGCAGGAGATCACGGCCCAGCACATCGTGCACCGCATGGACAAGCACGAGGTGAGGCTGCTGGCCAACCTGCTGCCCTTCGTGGAGCCCGGGGCCGTGCTGCGGGGCGAGGTGCCGCACAACACCTTCCGCATCTACTGGCCGCTGGCCAGCGCCCACAGCTTCGCTCCCCAGGGGCCGATCGAACGGACGCACTGACCCCCACCCGGATGCGGGGGCCGGCAAGACCGCTCGGGTGCGGGGGACGACGGCTTCAAGTTAGGGGGACGAAGGGCGAAACGCGCACAATGCGCCCCGTTCCCAAGCACCGTCATGCCCACCGTCTACCTGCTCCGTCTCAACGAGGCCACCCTCCAGCGCACCCGCTCGCAGCTGCTGCAGGCCAAGGGCATCGAGCTGGCCGGCAGCAGCCACGTGCTGGGCGATGCGCTGACTGAGATCGCCGCGCTGGCGCCCGACATCGTCGCCAGCGATCTGCGCCTGGTGGACGCGCATGCGATGCGCGTGGCCCACGAGCTCGGTCGGCTGCCCGTGCGGCCGCAACTGCTGCTGCTCACGCCTACCGCCGACGACCTGCAGCTGTTCGCGGCCCTGAGCGCCGGTGCCAATGCCTATCACGTCGACGACGGCAACACCCGCGCCCTGGTGGAGGCGCTCGCGCGGCTGCATGACCGGCGCTCCATGCTCAGCCCGCAGCTCGCCCGCCAGGCCCTGGCGGCCTTCGGTATCGAGCGCAGCCCGCTGGTCACCGCCCGCCAACCCGCCGCACCACTGGACGCCAGCCCGGCCGGCCGCCAGATCGAGCAGGCCAGCCGGCATCTGCTGACGCTGCTGGCGCAGGGCCTGCTGCTGCCCGAGATCGCCACGCTGTGGAAGCTGGACACCGCCGAGATTGAACGCCGGGTGTGGCGCCTCGTGCGGCTGCTGCACGTGCGCTCGCGCGAGTTGCTGATCGCCGGGGGCTGACGGGCCTGCGAGCGATCAGGGTGGCGCAATCAGGGCGCTGCGCTCAGGCTGGCGCCGTGTCGATGAAGCTCTGGCGCTGCGAGAGCTTGTCCATGTGGCGGGCCAGGTTGGGATAGGCCTCGCGCCAGTTGATCTCCGGGAAGCGGAAGGCCAGCCAGCCCAGGGCGCAGCCCACGGCGATGTCGGCCAGCGAGAAGTGGTTGCCCGAACACCAGGCCTTGTCGCCCAGGCCCTGGCTCATGGCCGCGAGGCCGGCATTCACCTTGGTGAGGTGGCGGTCGATCCAGGCCTGGCTGCGCTGCTCCGGCGGGCGATGCGCCCAGGTGCGCTCCAGGCGCACCAGGATGCCGGCGTCCATGATGCCGTCGGCCAGGGCTTCCCAGGTGCGCACCTCGCAGCGCTCACGACCGCGCTCGGGGATGAGCTTGCCCACGGGCGACAGGGTGTCGACGTACTCGACGATCACGCGCGAATCGAACACCGCGCCGGTGATGGAGTCCTGGCCTTCCATGACCAGGCAGGGCACCTTGCCCAGCGGGTTCATCTTGAGGATGGCATCACTGCCCCAGACGTCTTCGAGCACCAGCTGGTAATCGAGCTTCTTCTCGGCCATCACGATGCGCACCTTGCGCACGTAAGGGCTGGCGAGAGATCCGATCAACTTCATCGTCATAAAGGCGGCAAGGGGGTCACAGGTCGAAACGATTCTAGCCAGCGGGTCCTCGCGGTCAGGCCGTGAAAAGAGCCTGTCGGCTGCGGTCCACAGCCACCCGCAACGGGGCTTGTCAGAGAGACGCGCGCCCGTCAGAGTGCTGAGTGGCAGCAGGCGGCCGCCCGTGCCGGGCTGTCCTCCAAATCGGCTTCATGCCGGCGGCCAGCCCCCAAAAACTAGAATCGCGGGTTTTCCACGACCTGCCGGCCCGCCATGACCACGACCGACTACTCCGCCATCAGCGCCCTTTCGCCGCTGGACGGCCGCTACGCCGCCAAGGTGGCCGCGCTGCGCCCGCTGCTGTCCGAGTACGGGCTGATGCACCGCCGCGTGCAGGTCGAGGTGGAGTGGTTCATCGCGTTGAGTGACGCCGGCTTCAAGGAGTTCAAGCCGCTGTCCAGCGCCGCCCGCAGCCGCCTGCGCCGGCTCGTGAAGAAGTTCAGCGAGACCGATGCCGAGGCCATCAAGGCCATCGAGCGCACCACCAACCACGACGTGAAGGCGGTCGAGTACTGGATCAAGCGCAGCTTCGAGGGCCACCCCGAGCTGCTGGCAGCCTCCGAGTTCGTGCACTTCGCCTGCACCAGCGAAGACATCAACAACACCAGCCACGCGCTGATGCTCAAGGCCGCGCGCGACGAGGTCATGCTGCCGGCGTTGGACGGCATCATCGGCAAGCTGCGCGACATGGCGCACCAGTTCGCCGCCATCCCGATGCTGAGCCGCACCCACGGCCAGACGGCCAGCCCCACCACCGTGGGCAAGGAGATCGCCAACGTGGTGGCGCGCCTGCAAACGGCGCGTGCACGCATCGCCGCCGTCAAGCCGCTGGCCAAGATGAACGGCGCGGTCGGCAACTTCAACGCCCACCTGTCGGCCTGGCCCAAGCACGACTGGGAAGCCTTCTCCAAGGCCGTCATCGAGAAGCAGCTCAAGCTGAGCTTCAACCCCTACACCATCCAGATCGAGCCGCACGACTACATGGCCGAGCTGTTCGACGCCTTCACGCGCGCCAACACCATCCTGATCGACTGGGCGCGCGATGTGTGGGGCTACATCTCGCTGGGTTACTTCAAGCAGAAGACCAAGGCCGGCGAGATCGGCAGCTCGACCATGCCGCACAAGGTCAACCCGATCGACTTCGAGAACGCGGAAGGCAACTTCGGCCTGGCCAGCGCGGTGCTGACCCACCTCAGCCAGAAGCTGCCCGTGAGCCGCTGGCAGCGTGACCTGACCGACTCCACCGTGCTGCGCAACATGGGCGTGGGCCTGGGCTATGCGCTGCTGGGCTACGACTCGCTGGCCAAGGGCCTGGGCAAGCTGGAGGTCAACGAGGCCGCGCTGGCCGACGACCTCGACGCCGCCTGGGAAGTGCTGGCCGAGCCCATCCAGACCGTGATGCGCCGCTTCGGCCTGCCCAACCCCTACGAGCAGCTCAAGGAGCTGACCCGCGGCAAGGCGATCACGCAGGACTCCATCCGCGCCTTCATCGAAGGGCTGGACCTGCCCAAGGCCGAAAAGGCCCGCCTGCTGAAGATGACGCCGGGGTCCTACACCGGCCTGGCGCAAGACCTGGCCCGGCGCGTCTGAGCCTCACAGCGCGAGCCGGAACACCCGGGACGGCCCGCTGTAGCCCTCCAGCACCTGCTGGGGCTGCTCCACGAAGCCGAGCTTGCCCAGCAGGGCGATGCTCGGCGGGTTGTCGACCGCCGTGATGGCCATCAGCGTCTGCCAGCCCAGCACCTCCCGCGCATGCGCCACGCAGCCGCGGGCGGCCTCCAGTGCATAGCCGCGGCCTTCGTGTTCGGCCAGCAATGCGTAGCCCAGGTCGGGCTCCGGCAGGGCGGCGCGCTTGAACAGGCCGCACATGCCCACGAGCACGCCATCGTCACGGCGCTGCACGGCCCAGAAACCGTGACCCAGTTCTCGGTAGGCCTTGAACAACCGCCCTTCGGCCCAGGTCAGGGCCTCTTCGACGGTGCGCACGCCGGGGTCGTTGATGTTGCGTATCCAGCCGGGCTCGTTGACGAGGCGCAGCAGGAAGGGCGCATCAAGCGGTGTGAATTCACGCAGGGACAGGCGTTCGGTGCTGAGGATTTGCATGAGACAAGACAATAACCGGTCATGCTCCGCTCCCCTGCCCTCGCCCCGTTTTCTCGCGCCTTGCCCCCGCCCTGATCCCCGATGAGTCACGCGCCCGACGCCAGCGACAACCCCGTGCTCGACCAGGTCGTGCGCGAGCTGGACGTCATCCTCGCCAACGCGGGCGTGGGCGTGGTGTTCGTGAAGGCGCGCACACTGGTGCGCTGCAACCAGCGCTATGCCGAGATCTACGGCTTCTCCAGCCCCGAAGCGGCGGTGGGCCGCAGCAGCCTGGAGCTCTACCGCACCGAGGCCGAGGCCCGCGAACTGGGCCGCCGCGCCTACCCGGTGCTGGCCGCGGGCGAAACCTTCCGCGTCGAGCAGCTGATGCGCCGCCAGAACGGCGAGCTGTTCTGGACCCACCTGACCGGCCGGCTCATCAATCCCGATGACCCGGCCGACGGCTCGATCTGGATCGTCGACGACATCCAGGACCGCAAGGAAGCCGACGCCACCCTGGCCGACCTGCATGCCGAGCAGCAGCTCATCCTCGACCACGCAATGGTGGGCATCGTCTTCCTGCGCGGCCGGCGCGTCACGCGCTGCAACCGGGCCTTCGAGCAGCTCTTCGGCTACGACCCGGGCGAACTCGACGGCCAGCTCTCACGCGCCTGGTACCTCAACGACGAGGACTGGAAGGCCGCGGGCGACCTTTGCTATGAGCCGCTCTCGCGTGGCGAATCCTTCCACGCCGAGATGCTGCTCGGCCGCAAGGACGGCACGCCCGTCTGGTGCGAGGTGCGCAGCAAGGCCATCGATCGCAGCGACCTGTCGCGCGGCTCGATCTGGATCACGCAGGACATCACCGCCCGCAAGCAGGCCGAGCTGGAGCTGGTGCAGGCCAAGGCGCAGCTGGAAGCGCTGGTGGCCCAGCGCACGCTGGAGCTGAGCCAGACGGTCGCCGAACTCGAGCTGAAGATGGCCCAGCAACAGGCGGCCGAGGCCCGCGCCGAGCGGCTGGCGCTGTTCGACGGCCTCACCGGCCTGCCCAACCGCCATCTGCTGGCTGACCGCGCCAGCCAGGCCATCGATATCGCCCGGCGCAGCGACGAGCCGCTGGCCGTGCTCTTCCTCGACCTGGATCACTTCAAGAACGTCAACGACACCCTGGGCCACCGCGTGGGCGACAGCCTGCTGACCCAGCTCGCCGCCCGGCTGCGCGGCGCGGTGCGCGAACAGGACACCGTCGCCCGCATGGGGGGCGACGAATTCGTGCTGGTGCTGCCGCTGACCGACATCGCCGGTGCCGCCCATCTGGCCACCAAGCTGATGACGCTGGCCAGCGCACCCTTCCCGGTGGACGGCCAGGAGCTGATGGTCACGCCCTCGATGGGCATCGCGATGTTCCCGACCGATGGCGACGACTTCGAGGCCCTGTGCAAATGCGCCGATGCCGCGATGTACCGCGCCAAGCGCGATGGCCGCAATGCCTACCGCTTCTTCACGAGCGAGATGCAGGCCCAGTCGGCCCGCGCGCTGCAGCTGGAAAACGCGCTGCGCCGCGCGCTGGAGCGCCAGCAGCTCAGCCTGCACTACCAGCCGCAGTTCGCGCTGGGCGAGGACGACACGCGCTGCATCATCGGCGCCGAAGCCCTGCTGCGCTGGCATCACCCGGACCTGGGCTGGGTGTCGCCCGCCGAGTTCATCCCGGTGGCCGAGGCCTCGGGCCTGATCCTGCCGATTGGCGAATGGGTGCTGCGCGAAGCCCTCACGCAGCTGCGCCGCTGGGATGCCGCCGGCCTGCCGCCGCTGACCATGGCAGTGAACCTGTCGGCAGTGCAGTTCCGGCATGACGACCTGCCCGAGCTGGTGGGCCGCGTGCTGGACGAAGTCGGCATGCCGGCGGAGCGCCTGGAGCTGGAGCTGACCGAAGGCGCCGCCATGGACAACCCGAGCGTCGCCATCACCGTGATGAACGAGCTGCATGCGCGCGGCGTGCAGCTGTCCATCGACGACTTCGGCACCGGCTATTCGTCGCTGGCCTATCTGAAGAAGTTCCGCGTGGGCAAGCTCAAGATCGACCAGTCCTTCGTGCGCGACCTGACCGAGGACGCGGAAGACCGCGCCATCGTCGACGCGGTCATCCGCATGGCGGCCGCCCTCGGGCTGCAGGCGCTCGCCGAGGGGGTCGAGACCGAGGGGCAGCTGGCCTTCCTGCGGCATCAGGGCTGCCAGGCCGTGCAAGGATTTCTGTTCAGCCGGCCGCTGACCGCGCAGGCTTTTGCAGAATTCGTCCTTGCGCAGGTCGCCGCCCCCTCGGCTGCGGCCCCCCTTTCCGCCTACGCCCTCTGATTCATGCCCAGCTTCGTCGCCCAACTCCAAGCCCTGTCCTCCTCTCGCCTGTGCGTCGGCCTCGACCCCGAGCCGAGCAAGTTCCCGGGGGCCTGGGCGGGTGACGCGAGCAAGATCTACGACTTCTGTGCGGCCATCGTCGACGCCACGCACGACCTGGTCTGCGCCTTCAAGCCCCAGATCGCCTACTTCGCCGCGCACCGCGCCGAGGAGCAGCTGGAGCGGTTGATCGCCCACATCCACGCGGTCGCCCCCGGCGTGCCCGTCATCCTGGACGCCAAGCGCGGCGACATCGGCTCCACGGCCGAGCAGTACGCCCGCGAGGCCTTCGTGCGCTACCAGGCCGACGCGGTGACCTTGTCGCCCTTCATGGGTTTCGATTCCGTCGAGCCTTACCTCGCCTACGAAGGCAAGGGCGCCATCCTGCTGTGCCGCACCTCCAACAAGGGCGGCGACGACTGGCAGATGCAGCGCCTGGCCGATGTGCCGGGCCAGCCGCGCCTGTTCGAGCACCTTGCGCACCTGGCCGAGACGCAGTGGAACCGCAACGGCCAGCTCGGCCTGGTGGTGGGCGCCACCTACCCGGGCGAGATCGCCCGCGTGCGTGAACTCGCCCCCACGCTGCCGCTGCTCGTGCCCGGCGTGGGCGCGCAGGGCGGTGACGCCGCCGCCGTGGTGCAGGCTGCCGGCCGCGCGGCGCCGCTGGTGGTCAATTCATCGCGCGCCATCCTGTACGCCAGCGCCGGCCCCGACTTCGCCACCCGCGCCCGCGCGGTGGCCGAAGCGACGCGCGCCTCGCTGACCTGACATGGCCCGCACCGGCGACGATCCCAGCAGCCTCGTCGGCCTGGCCGCACCGCCAGAGCAACAGCGCGTGAAGCTGGCCACCAGCATGCGCTGGCAGGCCGCGCGGGTCTTCCTGCTGGCCTGCGCGCCCATCTTCCTGCCGGTGGCCGCGCTGCTGGCGTACACCCGCCAGCCCGGCGAATGGCTGGACGGCTGGCTGCCGCCCATCATGTCGGCGCTGGTGTCGGTGCTGGCCCTGGTGCGGCTGTTCTTCCTGTCGCGCAACCCGCGCAGCGAGGCTCGGCCGGGCATCGCCCTGGCCCTGATGGCCCTGGTGATCGCGCTGCCGGTGTGCGTGGCCATCTCGCGCGACCTGGGGCTGTGGGCCCTGAGCCTGGCGATCACCGGCGTCATCGTCACCTTTGCGACCGGCATGCTGGGCCTGCGCGCGGGCGCGATGCTGGCGGGGCTGGCGGCCCTGGCCCTGGCCGGCCTGGGGCTGGTCGAAGCCCCGGGCTGGGCCACGCACCCCATGGCGATGAACAGCCTGCTGCTGCGCGCCACGGTGCAGTTCTGCCTGCTGGGTGCGGGCCTGATCGCGGGCTTCGGCCTGCTGAAGATGGTGCAGCGGTCGCTGGTGGAGGCCGAGGAGCGCACCACGCGCTTTCGCGGCCTGCTGGGCATGGCCGTGGACTGGTACTGGGAGATGGACCGCGAGTTCCGCTTCACCCACGTGGCCGAGGAGCGGCCGGGATCGTCGGGGCTGGATCTTGAATCGCGCATCGGCAAGACGCCCTGGGAGCTCGAAGGCATGGGGCTCACCGACGACGAGCTCGACGCCCACCGCGCCGACCTGGAGTCGCACCGTCCCTTTCACGGCATGGTGGCGCGGCGTGTGGGCACCGACGGCAGTGCCCGCTGGGTGTCGATCAGCGGTGAGCCGCGCTTTGACAGCCAGGGCAACTTCCGCGGCTACTGGGGCGTGGGCCGGGACGTGACGCATGAGGTGGCTGCCGAGCAGACCCTGCTGGCCACCGAGACGCGCTACCGCGAGCTCTTCCGCCGCTCGCCCAGCCCGCTGGTGCTGCACCGCTGGGGCCGCGTGGTGGATGCCAACCCGGCCGCGATGGCGATGTTCGGCTACGCGCAGCGCTCCAGCATGATCGGGCAGGACCTGTTCAGCCACTACGAGCCCGGCGACGACGAACTCGCGCGCCAGCAGGCCGCCCGCCTGGAAGGCCTGGCGCCCGGCGCGATGCAGCCGATGGCCGAGTACCGGCTGCGCACGCTGTCGCGCCGGCGCCGCCTGGTGCAGGCCACCAGCGTGCGCGTCGAGACTGCCAGCGGCCCGGCCACGCTGACCTTCTTCACTGACCAGACCGAGCAGAGCCGCGCGCAGGATGCCCTGCGCCGCAGCGAAGGCCTGCTGAGCCACCTCGTGGCCACCAGCCCCGACCTCATCACGCTGACCGAAGCCGAGAGCGGTCGCTACGCCATGGTCAACCAGGCCTTCGAGGCGCTCACCGGCTGGAGCAGCGCCGAGGTGGTGGGCCGCACCTCGACCGAGATCGGCATCTGGCAGAACCCGGCGGACCGCGAAACCCTGCGCGAAGCCGTGCGCCGCGACGGCATGGCCAGCAACCACGCGGTCGCCTTCCGCCGCAAGGATGGCAGCGCGATCTCCATGCTGGTGTCGGTCGCGCCCTTCGAGATGGACGGGCAGAACTACCTCGTGCTGTATGCGCGCGACGTCTCCGAGAGCGAGCGGACGCGACTGGTGCATGGCGCCATCCTGGAGAACGCCTCCATCGGCATCACGCTGACGCGGGACCAGCAGTTCGTGCTGGCCAACCCGAAGGTGGAGGCGATGTTCGGCTGGCCGCGCGGCGCCCTCATCGGCCAGCATGGCAGCGTGGTGTGGCCGACCGTGGAGGACTGGCAGTCGGTCGGGCGCGAGCTCGGCCCGCAGTTGGCCGCGGGGCAGCAGGCGGAGATCGAGCGCGTCATGCGCCGGCGCGATGGCAGCACCTTCCTGGCCCGCCTGCTCGCCCAGGCCGTGGACCCCGCGCACCCGAGCCGCGGCGGCACGATCTGGATCATCGAGGACGTGACCGAGCGCCGCCGCGTGGAAGACCAGCTCGCCCAGGCCATGGACGAAGCGCAGGCGGCAAACCGGGCCAAGAGCGCCTTCCTGGCCAACACCAGCCACGAGATCCGCACACCGCTCAACGGCCTGCTGGGCCTGGGGCGCCTGGCCCAGCAGCCCGACATCAGCGATGCCCAGCGGCGCGACTACCTCAACCAGATGATGGACAGCGCCGAGAGCCTGTCGGGCCTGATCTCCGACATCCTCGACCTCTCCAAGATCGAGGCCGGGCGCCTGACGCTGGAGACCCAGCCCTTCTCGCTGCGCGAACTGCTCGCGTCCATCCGCCTGGCCTACCTCACCCTGGCCCAGGCGCGGGACCTGAGCTTTGCCGTGGAGATCGACCCGGGGCTGCCGCACTGGGTGTTCGGGGACCCGCTGCGCACGCGGCAGATCCTGTCCAACTACCTGACCAACGCGCTGAAGTTCACCGAAAAGGGCGGCATCACGGTCAGCGTGCGGCAGCTGACCGCCAACGCCCGCGGCAGCGCCGGCGACTGGGTGCGCATCGAAGTGCGCGACACCGGCCCGGGCATCGCACCCGACCAGCAGGCGCGGCTCTTCCAGCCCTTCACGCAGGCCGACGAATCCACCACGCGGCGCTTCGGCGGCACGGGCCTGGGCCTGTCCATCTGCCGTGAGCTGGCCTCGCTGATGGGCGGGGAGGTGGGCGTGAACAGCACACCCGGCCAGGGCTCGACCTTCTGGGCCGAGCTGCCCCTGCCGGCTGCACCGGCCCCGCTGTCCCACCAGCCGCGCGAGCCGCGCCCGCAGGGCACGGCCGAGGAGGCCCTGTTCGGCCGCCGCGTGCTCATCGCGGAAGACCACCCGGTCAACATGCTGATTGCCGTGGCACAGCTGGAGCAGTGGGGCATGGAAGTCGCCCAGGCCAGCGATGGCCGCCAGGCCATCGAGGCCGTGCTGGCCGCCGCCAGCGTGGGCAAGCCCTTCGACATCGTGCTGATGGACGTGCAGATGCCGGTCATGGGCGGGCATGACGCCACGCGCGAGCTGCGCAAGCACTTCAATGCCGAGCAGCTGCCCATCGTGGCACTGACCGCGGCCGCGCTGGTGTCGGAGCGCGACGATGCCTTCGCGGCCGGCATGAACGACTTCCTCACCAAGCCGATCGACACGCCCAAGCTGCATCAGACCCTGTTGCGCCTGGTCTCGGCCAAACGCTGACAATGCGGCCTCCAACCGGAGGCCCCCTCATGAACGACACCGCGCCGCGTCATTTCAAGTACTACGACTTGATCATGGCGGCCTTCGTCTGCGTGCTGCTGTGCTCCAACCTGATCGGGGCGGCCAAGCAGGCGCAGCTGACCCTGCCCGTCATCGGCACGGTGACCTACGGCGCCGACCTGTTCTTCTTCCCGATCAGCTACATCTTTGGCGACATCCTCACCGAGGTCTACGGCTACGGCCGCGACCGGCGCGTGGTGTGGGCAGGCTTCGGCGCCCTGCTGTTCTCGGCCTTCATGGCCTGGGCCGTGGTGCACCAGACCCCGGCCGACACGCCCTTCATGGCGGTCTATCAGCCGCAGCTGGAAGCGGTGTTCGGCAACACCTGGCGCATCGCGGCGGGCTCGATGATCGCGTTTGCCTGCGGCAGCTTCGCCAACAGCTTCGTGCTGGCCAAGATGAAGATCGCCACCCAGGGCCGCCACCTGTGGGCGCGCATCATCGGCTCCACGGTGGTGGGGCAGCTGGTGGACACCAGCGTGTTCTTCCTGATCGCCTTCTACGGCATCTGGGCCAACGAGCAGCTGTTCGCCGTCATCCTGGCCCAGTACCTGTTCAAGACGACCTGGGAGGCGGTGATGTACCCGGTGACCGCACGGGTCGTGAACTTCCTGAAGCGCGTCGAAGGCGTGGACTTCTACGACCGCGGCACCAACTTCAACCCGTTCAAGATCAAGGTCTGACCCCATCAAAAACGGCGGCCCGAGAGCCGCCGTCATGAGTCGCTGGGTCAGCGTGTCAGGCCATCACAGGCCGCCGCCGCCGCAGCCCTTGCTCAGGTAGTCGCTGATCAGGCTGAGCTGGTCGATGTTGACCTTGCGCGTCCAGGCCGGGCCGTGGGCGTAGTCGTTGAGCACGTGGTACTCGACGGGCTTGCCGGCGGCCTTGGCCTTGTCCACGAACAGCTCGGACTGCATCAGCGGCACGGTCTGGTCGCGGTCGCCGTGGTAGACCATGATCGGGATCTGGATCTTGTCGGCCTGGGCCAGCGGATTCAGACCACGCATCGTGGGCTCCTGCGCGGAGCGGAAGAACGGGTTGGTGAACAACCGCGCGCCGATGCGCTCGATGTCCGACACGCCCGCGCCGGCGATCGCGCACTTGTACAGGCCGTTGGGGCGCACCGCGGCCGCAAAGGCCGAGTAGCCGCCGTAGGAGAAACCGAACATGGCGATGCGCTTGGGGTCGGCCAACTTCTCGCTGACCAGCCACTTGGCGCCATCGTCCTTGTCGTCCTGCATCTTCTGGCCCCACTCGCGGTCGCCTGCGTACCACAGGGCACGGCCCCAGCCCGCCGAGCCGCGGAACTGCGGCTGCAGCACCACCCGGCACTGCGACACCAGCAGCGGCACCCAGCCGGAGCGGTCGTAGTCCATCGTGTCACGCGACCACGGGCCGCCGTGCGGATGGATGACGGCCGAGTAGGGGCCCGGGCCGCACAGCTGCGCGTTGGGCACGGTCAGGTAAGCCGGGATGGGCAGACCGTCGCGTGCCTTGTAGTACACGAAGCGGGCCGTGCCGAGCGAGCGCTTGTCGACGTCCGGGTACTCCTTGGCCAGCAGCTGGATCGCCTGGCCGCGCAGCAGGTAGTGCTCGGTCGGGTAGGTCAGGCCGCTGACGCGGATCAGGTAGGTCGGCGTTTCACCGCCGACATACGACACCAGGCGCACCTGCACGCCGTCGAGCGACTTGATCGTGGCGCGCTCACCGGTGGCGGCGTTCACGAGTTCCTGGTCGATCTCCTTGATGCCCAGCGCCTGGGCCACGCCGCGCAGCGTGGCTTCCAGCTTGGGGTTCTCCCAGTGCTCGTCGCCGCCGAGATGGCCTTCGAAGGCATAGCCGTCGAAGCCCTCTTCGCGCGGCGCATCGTCATCACGGAAGCTGCGCACGCCGGTGGCGTCGAAGTACTTGTGCTCGAACAGCGGCGCGCCCATCTTGCGGGTGGCGATGTCGTACTCGTACAGCGCCGTGAACTCGCGGCCGACGTTGCTGCGGATGATGGCCGTGCCCGGCTTGAGGCCCTGGGCCACCACGTCCACGATGTCGCGGTCCTTCACGTAGCTGCGGAAGTGCTCGACCCAATCGCTGTCGCCGCTGCGGAAGTCGATGGCGACGAACGGACCGGTGGAATCGATGCCCGCGCGCGACTTCGCCCACGCCTGCCCGGCGTTGTTCACGCGGACGGTGTTGTCGGACTCGCCCAGCCGCAGGATGCGCGAGGTCTTGTTGGTGCGCAGGTTGTAGCGGTAGATGTCGCGGCCTTCGATGGAGCCGCTCTGGATGATGACGTTGTCGGGGTCGGACAGCAGGCGGTTGATCACGCGCGGGCTGGCCAGCGCCGCAGCGCGCTTGGCCGACTCGGAGCGGGCAACTTCGCCCGACACGGTCGGCTCGATCCAGTTCTTGCCTTCCAGGTCGGTGAACAGCAGCTTGCTGATGAATGTCTTGGTGATCTCGTCACCGCGCCAGTCGTAGGGCTGCATCATCGTGACCTGCAGCATGTCGTTCTTCAGGAACGACGCGCTGCTGATCTGCATGTTCTTGGAGCCGATCACGGCGGGCTTGGCCGCCAGGTCGGCCAGCTTCCACACCAGGATGTTGCGGGTATCGCCCTGGCTCTGGAGGGCCAGCATGTGCTTGCCATCGGGCGAGATGCGAAAGCCCGTCATGCCTGGGAACTGGGCCAGCGTCTCCACCGTGGGGACGCGGATCGGCGGCGCCTCGGCGGCCACCGCGAAGGTGTGCAGCAGGGCTGCGCTGGCGATCGCCAGGACGCGCGCTGCAGGCTTGAAGTAGCTCTTCATGGGAGTCTCACGTCAAAAAAAAGCCCCGGCAACCGAAGCTGCCAGGGCATTGGATCACTTACGCGATCAGAACGTCTTGGAGACGTTCAGGAACAGGCGACGGCCCAGGTAGTCATAGCCGCTGTACAGGGGCGCATTGCCCACGCGGTTGTAGACACCGGAGGAGATCACCGGGGGCTTCTTGTCGAACAGGTTACGAACGCCGATGGTGGCCTTCCACTTGTTGACCGAGTCGTTGTACGAGACGGAAGCCGAGTGCAGGAAGTAGCTCGGGGTGTTCAGCTTGAAGCGGCTGGTGGCCGGATCTTCGCCGTAGTAGGCGTAGCTGGAGGTCTTGTCGACCCACTCCAGGCTGTAGAAGGCACCCCAGTTCTTGAGGTTGTACTTCACGTCCAGCTGACCCGACCACTTCGGCGTGCCGACGTTGCCGTTGTTGTCATCCAGCGCGTCTTCGGCGAACAGCTTGTAGGCCTGCGAGCGGTACTCGGTCAGCGTCAGGTCGACCTTCAGCTTGCCCGAACCGATATCGTTCGTGTACTGGGCCGTGTAGTCGAAGCCGCGAGCGATGTCGGTCGCCAGGTTGACGTAGCTGTCGTTGACGGTCAGGGCGTTGGAACCCGCCGCACGCGCAGCCACCAGACGGCAGAAGCCGCCACCGGAACGGAACTGCGGATCGTCGTAGCAGCGCTGCAGGATGTTGGCCGTGCCGGCGCGCGAGACGCCGTTGTCCACCACCACATCGAAGCGGTCCACCGCGAACGACATCGTGCCCCAGCCGGTCGGCAGCGTGGGCTGCAGCACCAGGCCCCAGGAGGCGTTCTTCGAGGTCTCGGCCTTCAGACCCGCGGCACGACCGCCGGAGTTGACGGACGTGATGCTCGTCGTGGCCTGGAAGCCAGCAGGCAGGCCTTCGGACGCGCAGTTCTTCGCGCGCGGCGTGCCGGCTTGAGCCGGGTTGTCCCAGTTGTTGCAGGGGTCGCCCTGGTTGCTCAGGAAGCCGGTCGTGGGGCCGAGGTACTGCTCGAACAGCGCCGGGGCGCGGTACGAGGTGCCGTTGGAGCCACGCAGCGTCAGCCAGCCGGTCGGGGCCCAGATGGCGCCGACCTTGTAGGTCGAGTCGGAACCGTAGGACTTGTAGTCGGCGTAACGCGTGGACGCGTTGATCGTCACTTCCTTGGCCAGCGGCAGGTTCTTCAGCACCGGCACTTCGATTTCGCCGAAGAAGTCGGTCGCCTGGTCGCCACCGCGGGTGGGCGTGGACGAGGTCAGGTTGTACAGGTTGTTGTTCTGCGAGTCGAGCGACGGGGTGTCGTCGATCTTGGCCTTGCGGAACTCGGCACCGAAGGCAGCCTTCACGTCACCATAGGGCAGCTTGAACAGCGTGCCGGTGGTGGTGGCGGTGAAGATGTCTTCCTTGTACTTGGTCAGACCGGTGACGTTCTGCCACACGTAGTCGACCCAGGCCTGCGGCAGCTGACCGCCGATGACGGCGGAGGTCAGGCGCGGAGCAGCCACGCAGCCGGTGGCGCTGGTGTTGGCGCAGGCAAAGCCGCTGCCGCTGGCAACCACGTTCAGGCTGTTGGCCAGGCGGTCGGTCAGGAAGGTCTGCTGGTTGTAGAAGCCACGGCTTTCGGAGTGGGTCCACGACACGTCGTAGTCCCAGCTCGCCAGCGGCGTGACCGCGCCGCGCAGGCCGACGGCCGTGCGCACGAAGTCGACGCTCTGGCTGCTGCTGTCGTTGCCGAAGCCGATGAAGGCACGCACACCGACGGGCTGGCCGCTGCTGGTATTGACCGGGGCCGACGAGAAGGTGCTGCCTGCCAGGTTGGCGGGGATCAGCGGGCTGCCCTTGATGTAGTCCAGCGACAGCTGGCGGTAACCGACCTGCGAGGACTCGCGGCGGTTCAGCAGCACTTCGTAGTACAGCTCGGCATCACCCAGGATGCCCAGGTCCACGCCACCTTGTGCGAACAGGTTGTGGTTGCGCACCGGCGAGTACAGCGTGCGGTTCAGCGTGCGCGGGTCGAAGGTGTCGCGGATGTTGGTGTTGGGGGTGTTCGCACCGCCCACGCCCTCGAAGCCGACGAGGCCCGTCGAGACGGCGGAATTCGGACGCCAACGGTTGAACGTCGGGCCCGTCGCACCCACGGCGCCCACGCCGGCGATGCTGTTGGTGCCGATGGTGTTGATCGTCACGCCGTTGGAGCCGGTGCCCGTGATGGGGTAGCACTTGGGCTTGCCGGTCAGCGGGTCGATGGTGTCGGCACTGCCCCAGTCACCCACCACGCCGTTCACGCTGGTGCGGCGGTAGTCGGTGTTGCAGGTCGTCCAGTCACGCTGGGCCAGCGTCAGGCTGGTGGAGGCGTTGTAGTTGTACGAGGCCAGGAAGCGGGTGCGGTCGGTGACGAAGCCGCCAGCGATCGAGAAGTTGTATTGGTTGCCGCCGCCGTCCACGGTGCGGGTGGCCGAGCCGTCCACCTGGATGGAGGTCAGGTCCTTCTTGGTGATCACGTTGATCACGCCAGCCACGGCGTCAGAGCCGTAGATGGAGGACGCGCCGTCCTTCAGCACTTCGATGCGCTCGACGATGGAGTTCGGCAGCACGTTCAGGTCGACGGCGCCGACCGAGCCGCGCGTGCCCGACGGGGCCAGGCGACGGCCGTTCAGCAGCACCAGCGAACGGGTCGGGGCGAAGCCGCGCAGGCCGATGGTGTTGGCGCCCGGGCCGCCGTCGGTCACGAAGCCGCCGAAGGCATTGTTGACCTGGCCTTGGCCGCCGGTCACGGCGGTGCCTTGCAGGATCTGGGCGGTCGAGCTGTAGCCGGCCAGCGCAGCGTCTTCGCTCTTCACGACCAGCAGGGGGGCCGTGGTGCTGTAGTTGTCACGCTTGATGCGCGAACCCGAGGTCACGACGACCGTTTCGAGTTTCTGCGGATTGTCGGTCTTGGGCGCCGGAGTTTCTGCCGTCGTGGCAGGCTTGGTTTCCGGGGCCTGGGTTTGGGCGAGCGCGTTTTGCTGCGCCAGGATCAAACCGACCACTGCAATCGCAATGGGTTTGCGAGCGGGTTTGAAGCGGGTGGAGTTCGTAGGCATATTGGGTCCATCAAGGGGTATCTCGAACCCTGCGTAATCCGGGTGGGGCGACGCGGCCATCGGGCTCGAAAGCTCATGTTAGGGATGGGTCCCCCAGGGAGGTCATCCCTGTGCTTGGACCCAGGGTCTTCCCCGAGCCTTGGCAGGCTGCTCCGTGACACTTATGTTGCAACTTCCCAACAAGTCGGCCGCTCGTGCGCTCATGCAGCGGCGCGGTCTCGCCACGCCGCGGCGCCGCCTGGCTGACACGCCACCCATGGCGGAAGTCACGGGATATTCAATGCGAATATTCACCAAACCAGCCTGCCCGACAGTTTGGCGAAGCGGCTTGTTTTACCAACCAGAAAGATTTCCAGCCCCGCCGGAAACCTGCGGGCAAAGATCGCCGCGCTCAAATCAACGGCAGATTGCGCCGCCGTTCGCCCGTCAGCGCGAACCAGGCATTCGCGAGTGCCGGCGCCACGGGCGGCGTCCCCGGCTCTCCCACGCCGGTCGGCGGGCCGTCATTCGGCACGAAATAGGTTTCGATGGCCGGGCATTCCGCCAGCGGCAACAGCGGCTGGTCGGGCAGGTTGTGCTGCCGCACCTCGCTACCGACCACGTCGATGCGGCCGTAAAGCGCCGCCGTCAGGCCGAAGACGATGCCGCTCTCCATCTGCCGCGCGACCACGCCCGGGTTCACGACCGTGCCGCAGTCCACCGCGCAGACCACCCGCCGCACCCGGGGCCGACCCGCCACGCGGCTGACCTCCACCACCTGGGCCACGATGCTGCCGAAGCTTTCGTGCAGGGCCACGCCCCGCCCCACGCCCGCCGGCAGCGGCTGCCCCCAGCCGGCCGCCTCGGCGGCGCGCTTGAGCACCGCGGCGTGGCGCGGCAGGCCGTCCAGCAGCGCCAGGCGGTAGGCCACCGGGTCAGCGCCTGCCGCATGGGCGAGCTCGTCGATGAAGCTCTCCAGGAAGAACGCGTGATGACTGTGCCCCACCGACCGCCAGGAACCCACCGGGATGCCGCTGTGCGTGGCCACATGCGCCACCCGGAGCGCCGGCACCGCATAGGGCAGGTCGAACAGCCCCTCGGCGGCCGTCTTGTCGGGGGCGTCGCCCGGCGCGGTGAGCGCCCCCGGGGCCCGGCTGTCGGGGAAGCCGTTGCGGGTGAGCATGTCGATCAGACCGGAGACCCGCGGCACGATGCGCGACAGCCAGCGCGGCACCAGCGCGTCGCCGGCGTTCGTGATGGCCAGCGCCACCGGCCGGCCATCGCCGCCCAGCCCCGCCTGCAGCACGGCCGCGCCGGCCGGGCGGTAGAAGTCGTGCGTCATGTCTTCCTCGCGCGACCACACCAGCTGCACTGGCGCGCCGCCGCACTCCAGCGCGATGCGTGCGGCCTGGGCGATGAAGTCCACCTCCAGCCGGCGGCCGAAACCGCCGCCGAGGTAGGTCACATGCACCGTCACCGCCTCGTCGGGCAGGCCGAGCACCCGCGCCGCCGCCGCCCGGGCCGCGCCCGGCACCTGGGTAGGCGCCCAGACCGTGGCCGCCCCCTCGCGGACCTGCACCGTGCAGTTCATCGGCTCCATCGTCACGTGGGCCAGATAAGGCGCGCTGTACACCGCCCTCACCTGCCGGGCGGCGGCCTGCAACCCGGCCTTCACATCGCCCTCGCGGCGAAAGGCAAACCCCTCGCCCGCGTCATGCGCCGTCTGCGCGGCCTGCGCGAGCTGCTGCATCACGGTGGCGGAGTCGACACGGCCCGCTGGCGGCGCCTGCCAGTCCACATCCAGCACGCGGGCAGCCTGCTGGGCATGCCAGGTGGTGCGGGCCACCACCGCGTAGCCCGCGGTCGAGCCGGCCAGAGGCCCCAGGCTCACGAGGCGCAGCACGCCGGGCATGGCCATGACCTGCGCGAGGTTGCGCACCGGGCCCAGGCCGCCCCCCAGCATGGGGCAGTGCCGCACTGCCGCGAACAGCTGGCCGGGCTCGCGCACGTCCAGCCCGAAACGGGCCTGGCCGTTCACCTTGCCGGCGAGGTCGATGCGCGGCAGGGCCTGGCCGATTTGGCGCCATTGCGCGGGCGGCTTGAGCGTCACCTCGCCCGGTGGCGTCAGCGCCGCCTGGGCGGCCACCTCGCCGTAATGGCCCAGCGCGCCGCTCGCGTGGTGCACCACGCCATCCTTCACCGTGAGCTCGGCCACGGGCAGCTTGTGCCTGAGCGCCATGGCACCGAGCAGCTGGGCCCGCGCCGTGGCCGCGGCCAGCCGCAACGGGTCCCAGGCATCCGCCAGACTCGATGACCCGCCCGTCAGGTTGATGCCCAGCTCGCGCGCCACCCGCACGGTCGCCCAGCGCGCCACGCGCTCGGGCACCTTGCCCTCGTCGCGCGGGCCGAAGGGCATGTTGCCCAGCATCGTGGCCACATTGCCGTAGAGGCTGTCATGCCCGGCTGGCGTGAGGCGCACGGTGTGCAGCGGTACATCGAGCTCCTCGGCCACCAGCTGCGCCAGGCCGGTGTGCACGCCCTGGCCCATCTCGCTGCGGTTCATGGCCAGCACGACATGGCCATCGGTGGTGATCTTGATCCAGCCGTTCAGCCCCACCTCGCCGGCCACCACCGGCAGCGTGTGGGCCTTGCCCAGGCGCGACCGCGGCGGCAGTGCACCCCAGCCCACCACCAGCGCGCCGGCCGCCCCTGCGCCGGCCAGCAACCAGGTGCGGCGCTTCATGGCTTGAGCCCCTGCGCCGCCTGCTTGATGGCGGCCCGCACGCGCGGATAGGTGCCGCAGCGGCAGAGGTTGGTCATGGCGGCGTCGATGTCGGCATCGGTCGGGCGGCGGTTGCGGGCCAACAGGGCTGCAGCCGCCATCAGCATGCCGCTCTGGCAATAGCCGCACTGCGGCACCTGCTCGGCCAGCCAGGCCAGCTGCAACGCATGGGGCGAGCCGGCTGGCGCCAGGCCCTCGATGGTGGTGACCGGCTTGCCCGCGCAGGCGCCCAGCGGCGTGACGCAAGACCGCACCGGCTGACCGTCCAGATGCACGGTGCAGGCGCCGCACGCTCCGACGCCGCAGCCGAACTTGGTGCCGGTGAGCTGCAGCCCGTCACGCAGCGCCCACAGCAGCGGCATGGCGGGGTCGCTTGCAATCTCGGGCAGGGCCACGACCTGGCCATTCACTTTCAGATCCATCGGCGCGTCATCTCGGCGGGCAGGGCGCGCCAGAATAGCCGCAGGCGACGAAAATACCGGCATGAGCCAGCCCCAAGATGCAACAGCGCCTGACCTGCTGTTCGCCCTCCTGCCCGACAGCGGCATCGCCCCTGACGGCCCCGACACCCTCGCCCCGCTGGCGGCGGCCCTGACCGCGCAATACCCCCGCGCCCAGGTGCTGCATCTGCACCCGCCGCTGCGCGATGCGGAGGGCCGCTCCCGCTGGTGGCCGGGCGCCCAGCCCGACGAAGACGGCGTGAACGCCGCACTGCCCCACCTGATCGAACGCCTGCGCTTCGAGGCCGCCCGGCACGACCTGCCCTGGCAGCGCGTGGCGCTGGCGGGCGTGGGCGACGGCGCACTGCTGGCCCTGGAAGCGGTGCAGGCCGAGCAGGCGCTGGTGGGCCGCGTGCTGGCCTTCGCCGGCGGCTACCTCGCCCGGCCCGAGAGCGCGCCGCAGGACGTGTGCGTGCACCTGCTGCACGGCATCGCCGACCAGCGCTTCCCCTACCGGCACGTGGTGGATGCCGCCCAGGCCCTGGTGGACCTCGGCGCCGACGTGACCGCCGACCTGCTGCCCCACATCGACCACAGCCTGCACCCGGCCCTCATCGAGAAGGCCATGGAGCAGCTGCGCACCTTCATCCCGGCCCGGCTGTGGCGTGATGCCTTGATTGCCGCGCAGGAGAGCGAGCGGCCACTGGGGTAGACCACCCCGGCCGGCTTTGCCGTCCCCTCACGCGGGGCGCCCTCGACGGCCCGGCAAGGCCGGTGCCGTCAGGGCCGCTGGCGGCGCGACGACCTGGCGGCCGGTCTGGCGCTCAGTGGTCCACCGCCCGTGCAGCAAGCTCGGGGATCAACGCTGCGCGGTAGGCGGCCGTGCCGTGCAGGTCGGTGTTCAGCCCCTCGGCGCTGACCTTGACCGCCCGCGCCGCGGCAGCGCTCCAGTCGCGCGACAACGCCTGCTCCAGCTCGTGACAGCGGAACACGCCCGGCCCCGCGCCCGTCACGGCCACACGCGCGCCGCTGTCAAAGCGCGCCACGAACACCCCCACCAGCGAGAAGCGCGAAGCTGGCTGCTTGAACTTCTGCCAGCCGGCGGCCTTCGGGATGGGAAAGCTCACCGCGGTGATCAGCTCGCCCTCCTGCAGCGCCGTGGTGAACAGGCCCTGGAAGAAGTCGTCCGCTGCGATCTGGCGCGAGGCGGTGTGCACCGTGGCCCCGAGGGCCAGCACGGCCGCGGGGTAGCAGGCGGCCGGGTCGTTGTTGGCCAGGCTGCCGCCGAGCGTGCCGAGGTTGCGCACCTGCCGGTCGCCGATGCGGCCGGCCAGGTCGGCCACGGCCGGGATGGCGCGCTGCACCTCGGCTGAGGCGGCCACCACCGCATGCGGTGTCGCGGCACCGATGCGCACGGCGCCACTCGCCACGCCGATGCCTTGGAGCTCGGGCAGGCGGCGCACGTCCAGCAGGCCCTCGGGCGCGGCCAGCCCCAGCTTGATGGCGCCCAGCAGGCTCTGCCCGCCGGCAAGGAATTTGTCGTCGGGCCCGAGGCGGGCAGCGGCGACGGAAGAAGCGGCTTGGTAGTTCATCGTCGTCTCCTCAGGCCTGGGCTTGCAGCGCCGTCCAGACCACGCAGGGTGTGGCCGGCATGGGCAGGTCCTTCACGCCTATGGCGTTGCAGATCGCATTGATGACGGCCGGCGGCGAGCCGATGGCGCCGGCCTCACCACAGCCCTTCACACCCAGCGGGTTGTGGGTGCAGGGCGTGCCGCTGGCGGTCTGCACCGTGAAGCTGGGCAGGTCGTCGGCGCGCGGCATGGCGTAGTCCATGTAGCTGCCGGTGAGCAGCTGGCCGGAGTCGGGGTCGTAAACGCCATGTTCCAGCAGCGCCTGGCCAATGCCCTGGGCCAGCCCGCCGTGCACCTGGCCCTCGACGATCATCGGGTTGACGATGTTGCCGAAGTCGTCCACCGCCGTGAAGCGGTCGATGCGCACCGCGCCGGTGGCGGGGTCCACCTCCACCTCGCACACATAGCTGCCCGCGGGGTAGGTGAAGTTGGTGGGGTCGTAGAAGGCGTTCTCGTTGAGGCCGGGCTCCAGCTTGTCGAGCGGGTAGTTGTGCGGCACGTAGGCGGTCAGCGACACCTGGGCGAAGGGCACGGCCCGGTCGGTGCCGGCGATGCGGTATTCGCCGTTCTTGAACTCGATGTCGCCTTCGCTGGCCTCCAGCAGGTGGGCCGCGATCTTGCGGCCCTTGGCGATGACCTTGTCCAGCGCCTTCACGATGGCCGTGCCGCCCACCGAGAGCGAGCGGCTGCCGTAGGTGCCCATGCCGAACAGCACCTTGCCGGTGTCACCATGCTGGATGTCGACATCCTCCAGCGGGATGCCGAGCCGGTCGGCCACCACCTGGGCAAACGTCGTCTCGTGCCCCTGGCCGTGCGAATGGCTGCCGGTGAAGACCGTCACCTTGCCGGTGGGATGCACGCGCACCTCGCCTGCCTCGAACAAACCGGCTCGCGCGCCGAGGGCGCCGGCGATGTTGCTCGGCGCCAGGCCGCAGGCCTCGATGTAGGTGGAGTAGCCCAGCCCGCGCTTGAGCCCCTTGGCCTCGCTCGCCGCCTTGCGGGCCGCGAAGCCCGCCACGTCGGCCAGCTGCTGGGCCTGGCGCAGGGTGGCGTCGTAGTCGCCGGTGTCGTACGTCAGGCCCACGGGCGTGGCGTAGGGGAAGGTGGTGATGAAGTTGCGCCGGCGCAGCTCGGCCGGGTCCAGCCCCAGCTCGTGTGCGGCCGTCTCCACCAGGCGTTCGACCACATAGGTGGCCTCGGGCCGCCCCGCGCCCCGGTAGGCATCGACGGGCGCGGTGTTGGTGAACACGCCCGTCACCTCGGCATAGATGCGGGGCGTGGTGTACTGGCCGGCCAGCAGCGTGGCGTACAGGATGGTGGGCACGCTGGACGCGAAGGTGGAGAGGTAGGCGCCCAGGTTGGCGGTGGTGTGCACCCGCAGGCCGACGAAGCGACCGGACGCGTCCAGGCCCAGCTCGGCCGTGGTGACGTGGTCGCGGCCATGCGCGTCGCTCAGGAAGCTCTCGCTGCGCTCGGCCGTCCACTTGATCGGCCGGCCGAGCTGCTTGCTGGCCCACACCAGCGCGGTCTCCTCGGCGTACAGGAAGATCTTGGAGCCGAACCCGCCGCCCACATCGGGCGCCACCACGCGCAGCTTGTGCTCGGGAATGCCCAGCACGAAGGCGCACATCAGCAACCGCTCCACATGCGGATTCTGGTTGGCGACGTACAGGGTGTAGCTCTCGTCGGCCGGGCTGTAGCTGGCGTTGGCAGCGCGCGGCTCGATGGCGTTCGGGATCAGGCGGTTGTTGCGGAACTGCAGCCGCGTGATGTGGCTCGCGCCCGCCATGGCCGCATCGGTCGCCGCCTTGTCACCGCAGCCCCAGGTGTAGCAGCGGTTGTCGGGCGCCTCGTCATGCACGACGCCGGCATGACCCGCCGCGGTGGCGGTGTCGGCGACCGCCGGCAGCTCCTCGTAGTCCACCTCCACCAGGGCGAGCCCATGGCCCCCCTGGCGCACCTTGCCGTGCGCCAGGATGGGATGCTTGGGCTCCTTCATCGGGCTGCCGTCGGTGCTGTTGATCAGCCAGCCGCAGGGCAGGCCGCCCACGTCCTTGAAATGCTCGCCGGTGTAGACGCCCAGCACGCCGGGCGCGGCAGCGGCGGCAGCCGTGTCGACCTTGTTCAGCCGGGCATGCGCATAGGCGCTGCGCACGAACACGCCGTAGGTCTGGCGTGGCAGCAGGATGTCGTCGGTGTACTGGCCGCGGCCGGTCAGGAAGCGCGCGTCCTCGCGGCGCTTGACGCTTTGGCCGATGAAGCCGTCTTGCGGTGCGTTCATGTCACGCTCCCTTCATGCCCTGGGCGCCGGTCTGCACGGCGCGCACGATGTTCTGGTAGCCCGTGCAGCGGCACAGGTTGCCCTCCAGCCCTTCGCGGATGGCCGCTTCGCTGCTGCAGTCGTGGTGCTGCACCAGGTCCACCGCGCTCATCACCATGCCCGGCGTGCAGAAGCCGCACTGCAGGCCGTGGCATTCCTTGAAGGCCGCCTGCATCGGATGCAGGCTGCCATCGGCTGCGGCCAGGCCTTCGATGGTGGTGATCTGCGCGCCGTCGGCCTGCACGGCCAGCAGGCTGCAGGCCTTCACCGCGCGGCCATCGAGGTGGATGGTGCAGGCGCCGCACTGCGAGGTGTCGCAGCCGACATGGGTGCCGGTGAGGGCCAGGTCTTCGCGCAACCACTGCACCAGCAGCTTGTCGGGCGACACGTCGCGGCTGACCGCACGGCCGTTGACCGTGAGCTGGATCTTCATCGCTTGTCTCCGTGGGTGTTGTGGGTCAAATGCTGTTCCTGAGCACCCGACTTGTGATTGCCGTTTACCCTAGTGGGAATTGAAGCTGGGGATCGACAAACCATGGACAACCTCGACCTGAGCGTGCTGCGCACCGCGGCAGGCTGGCGCGCGGAGCAGCGCGGCGTGGTGCTGGGCACCATCACGCGCACCTGGGGCTCGGCGCCGCGGCCGGTGGGCTCGCTCGTGGCCGTGCGGGACGACGGGCAGATCGCCGGCTCGGTGTCGGGCGGCTGCATCGAGGACGACCTGGTCGCCCAGCTGCGCGCCGGCAGCCTCGCGCTCGACCGCCCCGCGCCGCTGCGCTACGGCGTGGGCGCCGAGGAGGCGCGGCGCTTCGGCCTGCCCTGCGGCGGCACGCTGGAGCTGATGCTGGAACCGCTGGGCCCGCAGTCAGCGCTGGATGAGCTGCTCACCCGCCTGACCCGTGGCGAGCGCGTGTGCCGCACGCTCGACCTCGCCACCGGCGCCGTCACGCTCGCCCCCGCCGAGCGCGGAGCCGACACGCTGAGCGTGACCGACACCCAGCTCATCAGCCACCACGGCCCGCAGTGGCGCCTGCTCGTCATTGGCGCCGGGCAGATGACCGACTACCTCGCCCAGATGGCCCAGGCCCTCGGCTACGGCGTCACGGTGTGCGACCCGCGCGAGGAATACGCCGATGGCTTCGCGATCGACGGCGTCACACTGACCCGCGAGATGCCCGACGACGTGGTCACCGCCTTCCAGGTGGACGACGCCACCGCCATCGTCGCGCTCACCCACGACCCCAAGCTCGACGACCTGGCACTGATGGAGGCCCTCAAGAGCCCGGCCTTCTACGTCGGCGCCATCGGCTCACGCGTCAACCAGGCCAAGCGCCGCGCGCGGCTGGCCGAGCACTTCGGCCTGGCCGACGCGGAACTCGACCGCCTGCACGGCCCGGTCGGCCTGAACATCGGCGCCCGCACGCCGCCGGAGATTGCGCTGAGCATCCTGGCGGAGATGACCGCCGTGCGCTATCAGGCGGGCGGCAGCCGCGCGGAAGCCGGCTGCACCCTCTGACCCCCGGAACGGGCCGAGCGCCGGGCCGCCCCAAGCCGGCCCGCCCGGGCGATGGGACTGGCCCCAGGCCAGCCCCAT
>JAIPCJ010000226.1 GCA_021738245.1 Methylotenera sp.
GCCGCGGTGCGGCGGCGACCGGGGCATCGTCCTCACGGCTGGCCACCCAGGCGGTCGCCGCCAGGCTCAGACCCAGCGCGCCGAACAGGATCAACTGCCGACGCGAGGTACGTGATGCCAAACCTGCGAGTCTCATCGTGCGGCCTGCATGTGAAGCACCCAGGTCAGGTCGGCCTTGAGCTCGCCGTTGGCGTCGCGGCGCAGGCGCACCGCCTCCAGCGCCAGGGCCGGGTCGCGTCGCAAGGCCTCGGCCACGTAGTTCCTCAGCGCCGCGTAGCGCCCGGCCAGGCTCATGGCCACACGGTACTGGGCCAGGCCTGTTTCAGCATCGGTCTGGTAGCGGAACTCGCTGCGCGGCCAGGGCAGACCCTGCTCGGCCGTCAGGGCCAGCAGCGCCGCGGTGCGCGCCTGGCGCTCACCGTCGGGCGGCAGGCTGCGAATGAAGCTGTGAGCGTCCGCCTGGGCAGGCTTGGCGGACTGCTGCACGGTGAGCCGCTGCGCTCCCACAGCCTGGCGCCGGGCATCCAGGCGGTCTTGCGCTGACGCCACCTGCAACGCGCCCGCCAGCGCGGCGAGTGTCAGCACGGCCGCGAGGGCGGCCGGCCAGCCCAGTCGCCGCGCCGTGGGTCGCCAGCGTCTCAGCGCGTGGCTCACCGCGGCCCCCCCGCCTTGCGCCGGACCAGCTCGAAGCGCAGCAGGCTCGCGCCCGTGGTGGCCTCCGGCGCTTGCAGGCGTGTGAGCACGACTTCTTCGCCAGCAACGGCGCGCAGCGCGAGGCGATCGAGCAGCTGGGTGACGGCGTCTGCCGCTGGTGCCTGGCCTTCGACGCGCAGGCCGCTGCCATCCATGTCCAGCGCCGCGAGTTGCACGTCGGGTGGCAGGGCCTGTTCCAGTTCGGCCCAGCGGCCCGACCAGTCGAGGTCAAGCTGGCGGGCCGCAGCCCAGACCTTGGCGCGCTGGGCGGCAGGTGCGGTGACACCAGGCGGTGGGGCGGCCATGCGGGCCAGCACGCCGGCCTGATCAGCCAGGCGCTGCGCTTCCTCGCGTTGCCCCAGCGCCTGCGCGGCGACGAGGGCACAAGCGGCTGCCGCCGTCGCGGCCCAGGCCCAGGCGAGGGCACGCCCGCGGGCCGGCGGCGGGATGAAATCCGGCCCCGGTTGCCCGGCACCCGTGGCCAGCAACGAAGCCGCGTCCAGCACCGCGGCGCCGCCCGCGGAGTCCTCCTCGTCGGCGTGGCGCTGCTGCAGGTCTGCCAGATGGCCGTTCTCGTGGAGCAAGGAGGTGATCAGCTCCCCCTCCCGCACGGCGACCTGGCCGTCGCGCACCGGTGCGAGGGTCCAGCTCGGCCGCAGGCCGACGAGCTTGACGCGGTGGCGGGCGGCCGTGGCGTGCAGCCCTGCGAGGTCACCGTGCACGAGCGCGCACACGCCCCCCGGCCAGGCAGCCAAGGGCCAGGTCTGTGCCACCGGGCCGAAGTAGTGCGTGAACTGCAGGCGCCCATAGGCCAGCCGGGCCTCGTCATCGTCCAGCGGCATGTCATCGGGCACCCGCAAGGTGTGCATCTGCCGCGGGCCGGCATACAGCACGGCGCGCGTGCCCGTGTGCGTCCTGCACCAGGCCGCAAAATCAGGCCAGGTCCGGCCGGCGGCATCCACGAGACCATCGGCCGTGAGCAGGAGGCGTTCAGTCCGCGAGCGTGACACGGTCGAGTTCCTCCAGCGTCGATTCGCCGCGCAGCACGAGTCCCAGGGCCGCATCGCGCAACGAGCGCATGCCGCGGGCGCGTGCAGCCTCCTTGATGCGGGACAGTGGCGCGCGCCCGGCGATGAGGTCGCGCAGCTCGTCGTCCAGCCAGAGCAGCTCGCTCACCGCGCGGCGGCCGCGGTAGCCTGTGCCGCGGCACTGGGGGCACCCCCTTCCCTGCCGCAGCTCGGCGTCCTCGGGCAGGCCGAGCGCGCGCCGCTGGGCCGCTGTGGCCGGCGCGGCGATGAGGCAGTGGGGGCAGTTGATGCGCATCAGCCGCTGCGCCAGCACACCATTGAGTGCCGACACCACGTTGTACAGGTCCAGCCCCATGTGCATGAAGCGCCCGACCACGTCGAACGCATGGTTGGCGTGCACGGTGCTGAAGACGAGGTGACCGGTCAGCGCTGCCTGCACCGCGATCTGTGCGGTCTCGGCGTCCCGGATCTCGCCCACCATCACGCGGTCGGGGTCATGCCGCAGGACGGAGCGCAGCCCGCGTGCGAAGGTCAGGCCCTTCTTCTCGTTGACCGGGATCTGCACCACGCCCGGGAGCTGGTACTCCACCGGGTCTTCGATGGTGATGATCTTGTCGCGGCCGGTGTTCACCTCGCTGATGGCGGCGTAGAGCGTGGTGGTCTTGCCGGACCCGGTGGGGCCGGTGACCAGGAGCATGCCGTGTGGCTGGCGGGCCAGGGCGCGGATCTGGGCCCGGGCCTCGGTGTCGAAGCCCAGGGCGTCAAGCGTCAGTGCGCCCTGGGATTCGACCTGGGCGCGGTCCAGCACGCGCACCACGGCGTCTTCGCCGAACACGCTCGGCATGATGGACAGGCGAAAGTCCACCTCGCGCCCCTGCACCCGCAGCTTGAAGCGCCCGTCCTGCGGCAGTCTTCGTTCACCGATGTCCAGCTCCGCCATCACCTTCAGGCGCGAGACCAGCTGTTCGGCCGCCTGCATGCCCTCGACGCTGCGTACGTCGAGCATCACGCCGTCCACGCGGCTGCGGATGCGCATGCCGCGCGGCTGGCATTCGAAATGAATGTCGCTCGCGCCGTCCTGCAGTGCGTCGTAGAGCGTGGCATCGAGCAGGCGCACCACCGGGCTGGCCTGCTGGGCCAGATGCAGGGCCGACAGCTCCTGGGCGGCCTGTGCGTCGGGCGTGTCGCCAAAGGTTTCGGCGAGGCTGCCCAGCGCGCGGTAGTCGGCTTCGCCGGCTTCCAGCAGGCCGTCCAGCTCGGCCGGCTCACAGGGCCACCACAGCACCGGCCGCTGCAACTGGGATTCCACCCGCAGCCGCAGCAAGGGCTCCAGGGGGCGGTCGGCCAGCAGGGCCAGGCGCCCGCGGGCCGACCGCGCCATGACCGCCCGCCAGCGCTGGGCCTCGGCCTGCGGCCAGGGCTCGAAGGTGAGCGTCCAGGGTGCGTCGGAGGCCGGCAGGCGGGCCAGCACGTCGGGTGCGGGTTGCAGCCGTGCGTTCATTGCACCTGGTCCACCAGCTGGAAGATGGGCAAGTACATCAGCACCACCACCGTGCCGATCACCAGCCCCATCACCAGCATCAGTACCGGATTGACGAGCCGCGTGACCAGGTCTGACAGTCGCGACAGTTCTTCGTCGTAGAAGGCGGCGGCCTGGGCCAGCATCGCGCCCAGCTCGCCGCTGTGCTCGCCCACGATGAGCATGCGCAGCGATACCGGCGTGGTGAGGCCTTCGCGCTGCAGGCTGCCGGAGAGCCGCTCTCCCAGGCGCACGGCATCAGTGGCGCGGTCCAGCGCGGCCTGCAGATGCGGCGCTGCCACGCCGCGGGCGTTCAGCAGGGCCGGCACCACCGGCACGCCGGCCAGCAGCAGCATGGCGAGGCAGCGGTAAAGCTGGGCCAGCGACAGCAGATGCAGGCGCGGGCCGATGAGTGGCAGCCGCCAGAGCGAGGCCCGCACGGCTTCGCGCAGGCCTTGCGTCCATGCCCATGCCGGCACGGCGACCAGGGCTGCGGTGATCAGCAGCAAGGCGCTGGGGTGGGCACCGCTGAACGTGCCCACGGCGATCAGCACCCGCGAGGCCATCGGCAGCTCGCCGCCCACGCCCTCCAACAGGCCCGCGAAGCGCGGCACCACGAAGACCAGCAGAAACAGCACCACGGCCGTGCCCGCCGTGATGAGCATGACCGGGTAGAGGGCCGCAGCGACGAGCTTGCCGCGCAGTTGCTCGACCCAAGCCAGGTAGCTGGCCTGCTCGAACAGGGCCTGCTCCATCTGACCGCTGCGTTCGCTGGCCTCGACCACCGCGACGAACAGTGCGTCGAAGGCCTGGGGTTGCGACCGCAGCGCCGCCGAGAACGATTCGCCCAGCTGGACCCGCTCGATGATGCCGCTGAGCGCAGCGTCGACCGACGGCGGGTTGGCCTGTGCCTGCAGGGTCTGCAGGGCTTCCAGCAGCGGGATGCCGGCCCGCAGCAGCACGGCCAGCTGGTGCGCGAACTGGCGCCGCGGGAAGCGGCCTGCGCGTGCGGCCAGGGGGGCGGCCTTGACCGGTTCGATGGCCAGCAACGACGCCGCAGGCAGCCCGAGAGCCCGTGCAACGCCGCCCTCGTCCGCGGCCTGCACGCGGGCACGTGCCGGGCGGCGTGTGGCGTCAAGGTAGCGGACGTCGAACTCTGGCACGGCGGGCCTCACCAACTGGTGATGTCGGCGTCTTCGCCGTCGCCGCCGGGGCGGCCATCCTTGCCCCAGCTCAGCAGGTCGTAGTCGCCATGCTCGCCGGGCGAGCGGTATTGGTAGTCGTGGCCCCAGGGGTCCTTGGGCAGGGCCTTGCTGAGGTAGGGGCCAGCCCATTTGGGCTCATCGGCCGGGCGGGTCATGAGGGCCGGCAGGCCCTGCTCGGTGCTTGGGTAGCGGCCGGTGTCCAGGCGGTACTGGTCGAGTGCCTTGGTGAGCGCATCGATCTGGGCGCGCGCGGCCTTGACCTCGCTCTTGCCGATCTGCCCGAAGAACTTGGGCCCCACATAGCCGGCCAGCAGGCCGATGATGACCATGACGACAAGCAACTCCAGCAAGGTGAAGCCGCGCGGGCGGAGGGGGAGGGCGGAAGGTGTCATGGTCCGAACGGGTCAGGGCGGCGCAGATTAGGAAGGCGCAATGACCGCGGCATGAATGAAGAACATAAGACGCCGGCCATGCGCCGTTCGGCTCATGTCATGGCCCGTTCACCCGGCGTGCCTATGGTCGCGGCCCGTGAAGACCCCACCCCTGTCCCGTCCGCCCCGGCCTGCTTTCAGCACGCCCCGTCTCAACCGGCTGATGGCCGCCGCTACCGTGGCCTCGTGCGCGGCCACGGCTGTCGGCGTGAGCTGGCACGCAAAGCCCGTGCTCGCTGCCACCGCAAGTGACGGCAGCACGCTGATCGTCAAGCTTGCCGAAGCCGGCCCCGACGCTCCGCATCAACAGGCCCTGCTGCGCCGCGTGCTGACCGAAGCCGGGCTCGGGCTCCAAGTGAGCCGGCCGCTGGGCGCTGGCTGGTGGCGGCTGCAGGCCGATCGATCGCTGGACGCCAAGGCCCAGGCCGCCTGGCTTGCCGCGCTGCGTGCCGACCCGCGTGTCGCACACGCCATGCCCGACTTGCGCGAGCAGCGCGCGGCGGTCCCCAATGACCCGCTGTTCCGCAGCACTGACCCCGCCGCCAGCCAATGGTGGCTGGACGACCAGAACGACACCAGCAACGCCGGTGCGGCCGGCTTCACCAAGGCGTGGGACACCACCACCGGCTCGGCGGCGACGGTCGTCGCGGTGCTCGATTCCGGCATCACGCCCCACGGCGATCTCAACGCCAATCTGCTGCCGGGCTACAACTTCGTGAGCAAGCCCGAGTACGCGAACAACGGGGGCACCGGTCGCAGTGCCGGGGCCGCCGATCCGGGCGATGCGTTGAGTCAGGCCGAGCACGATGGCAACCTCGCGCTGTGGGACGGTTGCCTCGTGAACGCGACCAGCAGCTGGCATGGCACGCTGGTGGCCGGCCAGTTGGGCGCGGTCACCAACAACGCCGGGGGCGTGGCGGGCATGAACTGGAATGCGCGCATCCTGCCGGTGCGCGTGTCGGGCAAATGCGGCGCCTCGGTGGCCGACATGGTCGACGGCATGCGCTGGTCGGCCGGTCTGCCGGTGGCCGGCGTGCCCACCAACGCCAACCCGGCCAAGATCCTTGTCATCGGGTTTGCGGGCGTCACGTCCTGCAGCACGACCGACAGCAACCCCGATGTGGCGGCGGCTGCGAAGCTCTACCAGGACGCGATTGCAGAACTCCGCGCCAAGGGCGTGCTGATCGTGGCCGCTGCCGGCAATCTGCGCGGCAGCGTGGGCCGCCCGGCCAACTGCGCCGGCGTGTTCGGGGTGACCGCCGCCAACCGCCAGGGCTTCAAGGCGTTCTACGCGAACTTCGGTCCCGAAGTGCAACTGGCTGCGCCAGGCGGAGATGCCGACTATGGCCGCACCTGCGACACCGAACTGGCCGACGGCGGCGTGGTTTCCACCATCAATACCGGCCGCACGGCGCCTTCGACAGCGGGTTATGGCGCGGTCAGCGGCACGAGTTTCGCCGCACCCCAGGTGGCAGGGGCTGCGGCACTCATGTGGGCCGCGAACCCGGGCCTCACGCTCGCGCAGGTGGAGGCTGGCCTCAAGGCCAGCGCTCGACCGCATGTGACGGCCTATGCGCTGGGCTACTGCGCGTCGAGCAACAACAGCCGCTGCACGCTGCAGGCCGCCACGGGCGGTGCGGGCCTGCTCGACGCCGCCGAGGCAGTGAAGTTCGCGCTGAACCCCGCGGGCTACACCGCGCCGCTGCGTGCCCCCCTTGCCCTGCAGAGCACCA
>JAIPCJ010000227.1 GCA_021738245.1 Methylotenera sp.
AGTGCCTGAGGGCCAGGCGCCGCTCGCGCTCGACGGCCCGGCGCCGGTGGACCTGCGTGGGATCGTGGCGCTGCTGCGCGCGAGCCAGTTGCAGCCGGTGGCCGTCGCCGGAGCCACCGCCGAAGAGCTCGCGCTCGCGCACGAACTCGGCCTCGCCGATGCGGCCGACGAAGCCGTGCCCGAGCGTGCCGCGCCGGCTGCTGCGGCCCCGGCCGAGACCGTGCGCGAAGTGGTGCGCGAGATCGTGGTCGAGAAGATCATCGAGCGCCCCGCCGCGCCGGTGCCGACGATGGTCGTCGACAAGCCGCTGCGCTCCGGCCAGCGCATCTACGCCAAGGGCAGCGACCTCGTCGTGCTGGCCCTGGTGAACCACGGCGCCGAGGTCATTGCCGATGGCAGCGTGCATGTGTACGCGCCACTGCGCGGCAAGGCGATAGCCGGCGCACGTGGCGACACCTCGGCTCGCATCTACGCGCACAGCCTGGAGGCCGAGCTGTTGTCCATCGCCGGCATCTATCGCACGACCGAGAACCCGCTGCCGGCCGAAGTGGCCGGCAAGCCGGCGCAGGTGCTGCTCGACGGTGAGAAGCTGCTGATGCAGCCGCTGTCGCTGTAAGTCGCGTAACCCCTACTGAACTGAACCAACCTAGAAAGCCCCAGATGACCAAGATCGTCGTCGTCACTTCCGGCAAGGGCGGGGTCGGCAAGACCACCACCAGCGCAAGCTTCGCCACCGGCCTCGCCATGCGCGGCTTCAAGACCTGCGTGATCGACTTCGACGTCGGCCTGCGCAACCTCGACCTCATCATGGGCGTCGAGCGCCGCGTGGTGTACGACCTGATCAATGTCATCAACGACGAGATCAAGCTCACGCAGGCGCTCATCAAGGACAAGCAGCTCGACAAGCTCTACATCCTGGCGGCCTCGCAGACGCGCGACAAGGATGCGCTGAAGCAGGAAGGCGTCGAGCGCGTGCTGGACGAGCTCAAGGCCATGGAGTTCGACTACATCGTGTGCGACTCGCCCGCGGGCATCGAGACCGGCGCGCTGATGGCCATGCACTACGCCGACGAGGCGCTGGTGGTGACCAACCCCGAAGTCTCTTCGGTGCGCGACAGCGACCGCATCCTGGGCATGCTCTCCAGCAAGACCAAGCGCGCCATCGAAGGCGCCGAGCCCGTGAAGGAGCACCTGCTCATCACGCGCTACAACCCCAACCGCGTGGAAGGCGGCCAGATGCTGAGCCTGGACGACATCCACGAGATCCTGCGCACGCCGCTGATCGGCGTCATCCCCGAGAGCGAGAGCGTGCTGCAGGCCTCCAACCAGGGCACGCCCGCCATCCATCTGGCCGGCAGCGATGTGTCCGAGGCCTACAAGGACGTCGTCGCCCGCTTCCTGGGCGAAGAAAAGCCGATGCGCTTCACCGAGGCCGTGAAGCAGAGCTGGTTCAAGCGCGTCTTCGGCGCCAAGTGATAGGAGCCTCGCGATGGGATTCCTGAACTTTTTCCTCGGCGAGAAGAAGAGCTCGGCCAGCGTCGCCAAGGAGCGCCTGCAGCTCATCCTCGCCCACGAGCGCAACGGCCGCAGCAGCAGCCCCGACTACCTGCCGCAGTTGCAGCGTGAGCTGGTGGCGGTCATCAGCAAGTACGTGTCGATCAACCCCGACGACATCAAGGTCCACATGGAGCGCCAGGGCGACCTCGAAGTGCTCGAAGTGAAGATCGAACTGCCGGAAGCGAAGTAGACCCCTCGTCCGGGCTTGCGCCGCTGAACGCGGGCAAAGCCCGGCCGGTCCCCCGAGGGGACGGCGATGCTCCCGGCCTTGGGCCGCTCGCACATCGCCATCGCGGGCCGGCTTGGGGCGGCCCGGCGCTCGGCCCGAACGTCCGGCGCTAGCGCGATGCGCGGGCCTGCTCGCGCCGCATGAAGAGGTACAGGCTCTCCACCTTGGCGCGCGCCCAGGGCGTCTTGCGCAGGAACTTCAGGCTGGACGACACACTCGGGTCGATACGGAAGCACTTGATCTCGATGCGCTGGCCGAGCTCGACCCAGCCGAAATGTTCGACCAGCGCCGTGACGATGGTCTCCAGCGTCAGACCGTGAAGCGGGTCTTTCGAGGTTTGCGGCGTGTTCATTCGTGGGTGAATTGGCTCGCGTTCTTGCCCTTGTACTGGGCGTAGTAGCGCTTGATCTCGGCCATGTCGGTCTCCACGTCGCCGGTTGGCGTGAACAGCGGCCCCAGGCCCACGAGCTTGCGCGGGTAGTCCATGTAGGCCATGACGATGGGCAGCTTCGCCGTAACGGCGATCCAGTAGAAGCCCGTCTTCCAGTAGATGGTTCTGCTGCGCGTGCCTTCGGGTGGCACGATGAGCTGCACCGGGCCGTCGGCGGCGACCAGGGCGTCCGCCGAGGCGGCCACCAGGTTGTTGCTCTTGCTGCGATCCACCGGGATGCCGCCCAGGAAGCGCATCAACCCGCCGAACGGGAACCTGAAGATCGAGGCCTTGCCCATCCAGTAGGGCGTGAGCCGCAATGCGAAGGCGGCGAACAGGGTGTAGGGCAGGTCCCAGTTGCTGGTGTGGGGCGCGGCGATGAATACGCTCTTGCGGGCCTGCTCGGGCAGGGCGCCCTGCACGGTCCAGCCGGCCAGGCGCAGCCAGGCCAGGGAGACACCGCGCAGCAGACTGCTGACGACGGGCGTCGTGAAGATGGTGCGATGCATGCCGCGATTGTCCCGTGCTGGTGCACTGCCAAAAACTGAGGCAGCGCAAGAAAAATGCTGATCTGCCAAGGACTTGCGCGTTCCGCCCGCAGGCTGTTCACGGGGTTGTCCACAGCAGCTGTGGATGGCGGGCACGCAGCTGGTGCACGGCATCCTGCCGTTCGTCGCATCCGCGCTTGTGAACTCGACCGGCCATCGCGATGCTGCGAGCCTTCCAGTTCCGGAGCCTGTTGATGCGTCTGATGCCTGCCACCTTTGCTGCCGCCATTCCTGCCGCCGTTCCTGCCGCCTTGTCCGCGGCCCTGGTCATCCTGGCCTCGCCCGCTCAGGCGGCCGACCCGGCGACCCCCGCAGCGATGGCGCGTTATGCCGAGCAGCTGCTGGATGCCCAGAAGCTCGCCGCCGATGGTCCCGGCGTGACGGTGCTGGTGGCCCGTGGCGACCAACTGCTCTACAAAGGCGCACGGGGCCTGGCCAGCGTGGAGCTCGGCGTGCCGATGCAGCCCGATCAGCTGATGCGCATCGGTTCCGTCACCAAGCAGATGGCCGCCGCGGCGCTGCTCAAGCAGATCGACGAGGGCAAGGCGGGGCTGGACGACCCGCTGTCGCGCTTCCTGCCCGACTACCCCAACGGCGCCCAGATCACGCTGGCCCAGTTGCTCAACCACACCTCGGGCGTGAAGAGCTACACCGGCATTGCCGGCTACATGGGCAACCCGGTGCGCAGCGACCTGAGCACGGCAGAGCTCGTGAAGGTCTTCAAGGACCTGCCGCCCGACTTCGCCCCCGGCGCGAAATGGGCCTACAACAACTCCGGCTACGTGCTCGTGGGGGCGGTGGTCGAGGCCATCTCGGGCAAGTCGTGGCACGAGAGCATTGATTCGTTGCTGCTGCAGCCCGCCCGCATCAGCAGCATCCACTACCCGGCCGGTGACCGGCTGCTCAAGGGCATGGCGCAGGGCTATACCGTGGCCGATGGCGGGCGCGTGGTGCCGGCCGGCTTGATCAGCATGACCCAGCCCCACGCCGCCGGTGCGCTGGTGGCCAACACCGAGGGCCTGTGGCGCTGGAACGAGGCCCTGCATGCGGGGCGCCTGCTCAGCCCCGCGCTCTACACCCGCATGACGACGCCCGAAGGTGCCGCCCAGCCGCAGCGCTATGGCTATGGCATCGGCGTGGGCTCGCTGCGGGGCCAGCCGCTGTTCTCGCATGGCGGCGGCATTCACGGTTTCGTCTCGATGCTGACCTACCTTCCGCGGACGCAGACCACGGTCGTCATCCTGCGCAACAGCGACGGCCCCGGCCTGCCGATGGACGCCGTGGCCCGCAAGCTGGCGGCGTTTGCCATCGGCGAGCCCTTTGCCGAGCCGCAGCCTGTGGCCGTGACGCCTGCCGAGTTGACGGCCGCTGAAGGCGTGTACACCCGCGACGGCCAGCCGCCGCGGACGCTGCGCGTGACCGATGGCCGCCTGCACAGCCAGCGCGGCGGAGGCAACAGCATCGCGCTGGTGCCGCAGGGCGAGGGCCGCTATGCCTTCCCGGACGGCCTGAGCTGGTTGCAGGTCGAGCGCGGCAGCGACGGGCGCACTGTGGCGCTGCAGGTCTACAGCAATGGCGAGGCCGAGCCGGAGCGCTGGGCGCGCCGCGGCGAGCTGCCTGCCGGGCTGAGCTTCATCACGCTGAGCCCGGCGCAGATGCAAGCCCTGGTGGGGGACTACAGCGCGCCGGAGTTCTCGATCCGCGTGTTCGTCGACGAGCAAGGGCGGCTGAAGGCGCAGGCGCCTGGGCAGCCGGCCTTCGAGCTCAAGGCCAGCAGCCCGCGACGCGTGCATGTGCCGCAGGTTGATGCACAGCTCGACTTCAGCGGTGACGACGGCCCCGCGGCCACGGCGACGCTGCTGCAGGGGACAGCCCGCATCGTCATGGCCCGCAAGTGATCGTGAGATCGCTGCGGGGCTCGGCCACGCAGGGCAGGATGAAGCCCTCGGCCTTTTCTTCGAGCGACAGGCCGGGCCAGGCGATCCGGTGCTCGATGCGGCCGGCGGCGAGATGGGAGATGCAGGTGCGGCAGGTGCCGTTGCGGCACGACCAGGGCAGGGGGATGCCGGCCGCCAGCGCCGACAGCAGCAGCGTTTCGCCAGCGGGAGCGTCGAAGCGCTCGCCGCCGGGCAGCAGCGTGACGCGGTAGGTCTCGGGCATGCAGGCATCATGCCGCAGGCCTGGCCGGCGGCGGGACAACGACAATCACGCCCCTTGCCCACGGTCCCCGCTCCTGCCTCATGCTCGCCGCCCGCTACCTTGCCGGCTACCCGCCCGAACTCATCGCCCAGGCCGAACAATTGCGCCTGGACGGGCGCCTGGCCGAACACCTCGCGCGCCGCCTGCCCGAGCGCCACGACGTGCGCAGCGACGCGGCCCTGTTCGACTATGTGCAGGCGTTCAAGGCACGCCACCTGCGCAATGCCGGCCCGCTGAACTATGTCGGCTTCGATGCCAAGCTGCGCGTGCTGCAGCAGGCCCTGGGCACCCACACCCGGCGCACCCAGGTGCAGGGCGCGCGCCTGAAGACGCGGCGCGAGATCCGCGTGGCCACGTTGTTCCGGGAGGCGCCGGCCGCGCTGCTGCGCATGATCGTCGTGCACGAGCTGGCCCACCTGCGCGAGCTCGACCACAACAAGGCCTTCTACCAGCTCTGCCAGCACATGGAGCCTGAGTACTTCCAGCTGGAGTTTGATCTGCGGCTTTACCTGATGAACCTTGAACACCCGGCCGGCGGTGCCGTGGAGCAGGGGGCCGCATGATCCTGCTGGCCCCCATGGAAGGGTTGCTCGACCACATCCTGCGGGATGTGCTCACCCGCGTCGGCGGCGTGGACCGCTGCGTCAGCGAGTTCATCCGCGTGACCGACCAGTTGCTGCCCAAGCGGGTGTTCACCCGCATCGTGCCGGAGCTGCTTCACGGCGGCCGGACCGCAGCGGGCGTGCCAGTGCATCCGCAACTGCTCGGCTCGGACGTGAACTGCCTGGCCGAGAACGCCGCACGGCTGGCGGAGCTGCAGCCCGAGGGCATCGACCTCAACTTCGGCTGCCCCGCCAAGTGCGTGAACCGCCACCGTGGCGGCGCCGTGCTGCTGGATGAGCCCGAGCTCATCCACGAGATCGTCGCGGCCGTGCGGCGCGCGGTGCCGGCCGGCATCATGGTCTCGGCCAAGATGCGCCTGGGCTACATGGACGACAGCCGCACGCTGGACGTGGCGCGGGCCATTCACGCCGCTGGTGCCAGCGAGATCGTCGTGCACGCCCGCACCAAGGCCGATGGCTACAAGCCGCCGGCCTACTGGGAGCGCATCGCCGCGGTGCGCGAGGCCGTGCCGGTGACCTTGATCGCCAATGGCGAGATCTGGACGGTCGAACACGCCGCGCTGGCACGCGAGCGCAGCGGTTGCGAGCACCTGATGCTGGGCCGTGGCATGGTGGCCGACCCGGGGCTGGCGCTGCGCGTGGCCGCCTTGCGCGCGGAGCCGCTGCCCTGGGCGCAGTTGCTGCCGCTGATGGCGGCGTTCTTCGATCAGGTGCGCGGCCACGTGGCGCCTCGCCACCAGGGCGGGCGCCTCAAGCAGTGGCTGCACTATCTGCGGCGGGCCTACCCCGAGGCGGAGGCGGCCTACACCGAGCTGCGCACCGTCAATGCGGCCGACGAGCTGGCACGGCGCCTCTTCGGCACGGAGGCCTGAGCCGCCGCGGCCGTCAGAACGATTCCCAGGCCATTTCGGATTCCGTGATCTTGGCGCTGCTGGCCGCAGCCGGCG
>JAIPCJ010000228.1 GCA_021738245.1 Methylotenera sp.
CTGCTGGCCGACGGCCCGCAGGCCGGCATCGCCGTGGACCGTCCAGCGGCTGCGCTCGTCTTCCTGCAGGCTGCGCAGGCGTTCGGCGTCCCAGGCATCGAGCTTGAGCGGCTGGCCCTTCTCCAGCTCGGCGGGCTTGAGGAGGTCCAGCAGCGCCAGCATCATGGTCTTGAGCGGCGCGGCGGGGGTGTGATAGCGGCGGCCCCCGGGGGCGCGCAGCGAGATGAGGGCGTCATCCTCGATGGCCGCGATGGCGATGGCGTCCAGCCAGCGCTTGTCACGGCGCAGCAGGTTGGCGATCAGGGGCGCGAGGTCCAGCGGCTTGCCCTCGACCTCCACGCCCAGGCTCACCAACCACGCACCGCGACGGCGCTCCAGGTCGAGGCCCTGCACGCGGCGGCTTGGCCTGGGGGCGGCCTCGTCGGTGGCTTCGGTCAGGTCGAGCTGCCAGCCGCTGACGAACTGGCTGTGATGCGCAAAGCCGGGCTCGGTGCTCACCTGCCAGCCGAGCGCCTGCAAGGCGGGCACCTGCTCGGCATGGAAGTCGCCGAAGAACTCCTCCTGCGGCGTGGTCCAGATCGACGCGCCGCCGAGCGCGGGCGGCGTGCCGCGCCATTGCAGCAGGGCCGGGTCCAGGGCGACGAGCCCGCGCTGCACCAGCGTCTGTTCGGCGTCGGCATCGCGTTGCAGCAGCAGGGCCACCGTCACCTGCTCGCCGCGCGGCCCGAGCGCCCCGCGCGGACGCAGGCCGAGCAGGCCGTCGCCGCGGGTCAGGGTGCGCAGGGTGAGCTGGGGGGGAGGCGCCATCGCGACAGTCTCGCAGCTTGGCGCCGCGGTTCAGAGCGCGGGGGCGGCGGGAAAGTCGACCGGGATCTGCGTCGTCGAATGCAGGTAGTTGCTGACCACCTTGTCGCCGATGACCACCAACGTGTCGACCAGGTTCTCCTGCGTCCAGCCAGCGGCAAAGAAGGCCTCCAGCAGCGCTGGTTCTGCATGGCCGCGGTCGAGGGCCACCTGCTTCACGAGCCGCGCCAGCGCATCGAGCTTGGGGTCGAACGGCGCTGTGCCGCGGCGGATGTCGAGGATCTGCTCCGGGCTGAAGCCGACCATCGCACCGAGCGCCGTGTGGGCGGCCAGGCAATAGGCGCATTCGTTGACCTGGCTGACCACGAGGTTGATCACCTCCCGCGCCTTGCCGCGGATGCTGCTGCGGGCGTTCTGGAAGGCCAGGTAGCTGGCCAGTGCCTGTTCGGACAGGGCGAAGGTGGCGTAGAGATTGGGCACGAAGCCCAGTTGCTGCTGGAGTTGGTCGAACAGGGCCTGGTTGGCCGGGCTGACTTGCTCACGGGTGGGGACGACGATCGGGTTCATGGAGAGCTCGCTTTCTTGCGGATGGGGGTTGCGATGGCTGAACTTTGATTCAAGCCAACACAATCGAATAGACCACTCCTCGGCCTATCATCAATTCCATTCAGGCATCAATGAGGCCATGTGTGGACAAGCTCCAGGGCATGCAAACCTTCGTGCGGGTCGTCGAATCGGGCAGCTTCTCGGCCGTGGCCAAGGAGCAGCAAAGCACGCAGAGCGCCATCAGCAAACAGGTGGCTGGCCTGGAGCGCGCGCTGGGCGTGCAGCTGCTGACGCGCACCACGCGGTCGCTGTCGCTCACGGAGGCGGGCGAGCGCTACTTCGAGCAGGCCCGCCGGCTGGTGGCGGAAGTGGCCGAGGCCGAGGCCCAGCTGCGCGCTGGCGAGCAGAACCTGCAGGGCTGGCTGCGCATTGCGGCCTCAGGCGCTTTCGGCCGCCTGAAACTGCTGCCGGCGGTGCAGTCCTTTCTGACGGCTCACCCCGACGTGCGCATCGACCTGCGCCTGGCCGACGGCTTTGTGGACCTGGTGGAAGAAGGCATCGACCTGGCCCTGCGCATCGGCGAGCTGCCCGACAGCGGGCTGGTGGCGCGGCGCATCGGCACGACGCAGCGCGGGCTGGTGGCCACGCCTGGCTATCTGCAATCACGCCCCGGCACGAGCCCGCGGTTGCAGCACCCCGACGATCTGCTGGCGCACAACTGCATCGTCTACAGCGAACTGGCGCGCGGCAATGCCTGGAGCTTCGTGGCCGGGCCGAATGCCGGCGTTGCGCCCGGCAGCGTGCACACGGTGCGCGCCGCGGGCAATCTGCAAACCAATGCCAGCGAGGTCATCCGCGCTGCGGTGCTGGCGGGCATGGGCATCGGCTATGCGCCGCTGTTCCTGTTCGAGGCGGAGCTCGCGCGCGGCGAGGTGGAGCGCCTGCTGCCCGACTGGACGGTGCAAGACCTGCCCCTGCACCTGGTGAGCCCGCCGCAGCGGCGGCAGTCGGCCAAGGTCAGGGCGTTTGGCGATCACCTGATCGCCCTGGGGCTCGGTGGCGGTCTGCCCGCGTGACGAGGGGCCCCGCAGGGCCCCATTCGCTTCAACCGGCGGCGACTCAGCGCGCCAGCACGCCCTGGATGTGCGCGGCGATGGCGTCGTCCTGGCAGTTCGGGAAGAACAGCTCCTGGAACTTCTCGCCCGAGACGGCGGCCTTGAGCAGGTCCTGGTCGACGCTCTTGAGCACCGTCAGCATGTCCTTGCAGGACGCGGCCTTCAGGTCCTTCAGGATGCCGCGGTTCTTGGCCATGATGGCGGCGCGCTCCTTGGGGTAGCCGGCGCCGCGTTCGTTCTCCAGCAGCTTGCGATAGCAGTCCTGCAGGTTCAGCTCGGCGGCCCAGCCGAAGCCCTTGGCGTAGGGCATGGACATGCAGTTGCCGTCGTTGATCTGGCCGAACAGGAAGGCGTCGGTCGGGTCGATGACCAGGCCGCAGAACACACCCGGCATGCTGTTGCAGGCGAGCATGGAGCCCATGCCGGTGCCACAGCCGGTGACGACGAAGTCGGCGGCCTTGCTGTTGAGCAGGATGCCGGCGAGCAGGCCGTTCATGACGTAGGTGAGAGAGGCCTTGTCTTCCGGCGTGTACATGCCGTAGTGATGGACGCTGTGGCCCAGGGGCTCGGCGACGGTCTTGAGCGCGTTGTGGACGATCTCGGACTTGGCGGCCTGGCTGTTCTCGATGATGAGGGCGATCTTCATGGCGGGTGGCTTTCGGGCGAATCTGGAGGGGGCGAAGGGCCGGGCGGCGGGAGCCAGAGGGCTCCGGTCGCAGGCCGTCATGCCAGGGGCGAGATCCCCGCGAGGGCGCCGGACGGCAGGGTCCGGACGGCCACCTGGCCAACCGCGCACCTCGGGTGGGAGGTGCAGACGCTGGCGTGATTGTGCACGCTTTCGGAACGGCGTTTCAAATCAGCGCCACCAAGACCGCGCGTGGTGAGGGGCCAGCCGGTCGCCGAAGCCGCTCAACCCGCCGGCGCGGGCGGTGTCGGCGTGAGCTGGTTCAGCCGCCGCCCCTGCGTGGGCAGGGCCTTGAGGTATTTGAAGGTGCCGGTGGCATGGGCGCAGAGCTTGCCATCACCGCCGAACACCGAGCCTTCGCAGAAGGCCATGGTGGTGGAGCGGTGCAGCAGCTTGGCGTGGCAGCGCAGCTCGCCCTCGCCGGGGCGCATGAAGCTGGTCTTCATCTCCACGGTCACCACGCCCGGGCCCATGCCCGGCTGGTCGCGGTGGATGCTGCGGGCGGCATGCGCCATCGCCACGTCCAGCAGCGTCATCAGCACACCGCCGTGGGCCACCTCCCAGGAGTTGAGATGGCCCTCCTGCAGGTCCACACGGATCTCGGCCTCGCCGTGACCCAGGCTGTGCAGCTCGAAGCCGAGCTGCTGCACAAACGGGATGTGCACGGGAAAGTTCAGGGGGGGCGCGCTGCGGGTCATGGGCGCATTGTCAGCGTGTCAGCCGCCATGCACCGCGCTGACGCCGCCATCCACCGCCAGGATCTGGCCGGTGATGTGCTTGCCGGCGCGCGAGGCGAACAGCAGCGCGGCGCCCTTGAGGTCGTCATCGTCGCCGATGCGGTTCAGCGGCGCATGCGCGGCCATCTTGTCCTCGCCCACGGCGGCCAGCAGGCCTTTGGTCATCTTGCTCGGGAAGAAGCCCGGCGCCAGCGCATTGACGGTGATGCCGTACTGGCCCCACTCGCCGGCCAGCGCGCGCGTGAAGTTCACGGCGGCGCCCTTGCTGGTGTTGTAGGCAATGGTCTTCATCGCGCCGAGGTTGCCCGACAGCCCCGCGATGGACGCCACGTTGATGATGCGGCCCGACTTGCGCGGGATCATGCTCGCCTTGGCCACGGCCTGGGCGAACACGAACAGGCTGCGGATGTTCAGGTCCATGACCTTGTCCCAGGCCTCCAGCGGATGGTCTTCGGCCGGCGCGCCCCAGGTGGCGCCGGCGTTGTTCACGAGGATGTCGATCTGGCCCAGGCGCTCCATCGTCTCAGCCACCACGCGGTGCGCTTCCTCGGGCTTGGCCGCGTCGGCCGCGATCCAGCGGGCATCGATGCCGCGGGCCTGCAGATGGGCCGTGGCCTCCTCCAGGTCAGCCGCCTTGCGCGAGGTCAGCATGATCTTGGCGCCAGCGTCGCCCAGCGCTTCGGCAATCTGCAGACCGAGGCCGCGCGAGCCGCCGGTGACGAGGGCCACCTGGCCGGTGAGGTCGAAGAGGGCTTGGACTTTCGTGCTCATGTTGTCTCCTGTGATTCAGAACCAATCCGCCTGCACCTCGCGGCACAGCGGCTCGCGGCGTGCCACGACGTCGAGCCAGGCGCCGATCTTCGGCAGCTCGTAGGCGAAGAAGTAGCGGGCCGCGGCGCGCTTGCCCTCGGCGAAGGCACCGTCACCGCTGACGGCCAGCACCACGTCCAGCCACAGCCAGGCCAGCACGGTGTGGCCGAAGGCCTGCAGATAGGGCACGGCGTTGGCGAGGGCTTCTTCGGGCTCGCCGGTGCTCCAGGCCTTCTTGGTGGCACCGCCCACCTGCGCGAGCGCGGCGGCGAGCTGGTTGGCCTGGGGCGCCCAGCCCGTCTGGATGGCGCGCTCGATGGTCTGCTGCACACGGGCCGCGAGTGCCGCGAGCGACGCCCCGCCCTGCTGCACCACCTTGCGGCCCAGCAGGTCCAGCGCCTGGATGCCGTGGGTGCCTTCGTGGATCATGTTCAGGCGCTGATCACGCCAGTACTGCTCGACCGGGAAGTCCCGCGTGTAGCCATAGCCGCCCAGCACCTGGATGGCCAGCGAATTGGCCTCCAGGCACCACTCACTCGGCCAGCTCTTGGCGATGGGAATGAGCACGTCCAGCAACGCCTGTGCGCCCGCGGCATCGTCGCCCGTGTGCAGCTCGTCGACGAGGCGCGCGCAGTACAGCTCCAGCGCCAGGCCGCCTTCGACATAGCTCTTCTGTGCCAGCAGCATGCGGCGCACATCGGCGTGCTCGATGATGGGGCGCTGCGGGCTGGCCGCGTCCTTGCCGGCGGCCGTCATGGGCCGCCCCTGCGGACGCTGCTTGGCGTAGTCCAGGCTCGCCTCATAGCCGGCATAGCCCAGCATCACCGCGCCCAGACCCACGCCGATGCGGGCCTCGTTCATCATGTGGAACATGCAGCGCAAGCCGTCGCCGGGCTTGCCCACGAGGTAGCCGATGGCGCCCTTGCGGCCGCCCGGCGTGAAGCGGCCTTCGCCGAAGTTCAGCAGGCAGTTGGTGGTGCCCCGGTAGCCGAGCTTGTGGTTGAGGCCGGCCAGCGCCACGTCGTTGCGCTCGCCGGTCAGCTCGGCGCGTTCATTCACCAGCCGCTTGGGCACGATGAAGAGCGAGATGCCCTTGGTGCCCGGGATCGGCTTGCCGTCCGGCCCCGGGATCTTGGCGAGCACCAGGTGCACGATGTTCTCGGTGATCTCGTGCTCGCCGCCGGAGATCCACATCTTGTTGCCGGTCAGCCGGTAGCGCGGGCCGAGGGCATCGGCCTCGTCTTCCAGCTCGGCGCGGGTCGCGATGTCGGACAGCGACGAGCCGGCCTGCGGCTCGGAGAGGCACATGGTGCCGAACCAGCGGCCCGCGAACTCGTTCTTCGCGAACACCTCGCGCTGCAGCGGCGTGCCGTGGGCCATCAGGAGGCTGGCGTTGCCCGACGTGAGCATGGCGTAGCCGCCCATCGCCACGCTGGCCTTGCTGAAGAAGGCGTTGCCCGCCATCTCGATGACGCAGGGCAGTTGCATGCCGCCCACGTCGTAGTCCTGCGCCGCGGCCAGCATGCCGGATTCGGCATAGGCGCGCGTCGCGTCATGCGTGGCCTGAGGCAGGTGCACGCGCTCACCGTCGAAGTGCGGCTCCTGGGTGTCGGCCAGGCGGTTGAAGGGGGCGAACTTTTCGCGGGCGATCTTCTCGCAGGTGTCCAGCACCGCGGCGAAGGTCTCCGACGAATGTTCGGCAAAGCGCTCACGCGCGGTCAGCTCGCCGGCCTTGAGCCAGTCGAAGAGCAGGAAATCCAGGGTCTCGCGCATGCGCACTCCCTCATCATTGAGGCAGGGCCAAGCCCTGCCGACTCATCCAGCA
>JAIPCJ010000229.1 GCA_021738245.1 Methylotenera sp.
CGGCCTGCGGGCGCCCCCCAGCGCCGCGGCCACTGCCACGGCGGCTGCCGCGACCGCCGCCCGCCGGCTTGGCCGGTGCTGCATCGCGGCTGCGGCTCGTGCCGTGGGCGAGTTCATTGAACTGGTCGTAGATCTGGATCACGCCGTCGCCCGTCTTGCCGTACTGGCCGAAGCCGCGCAGCCAGGCGCCCTTCTCGCGCAGGCGCAGCACCAGCGGCGCGAAGTCGCTGTCCGACGACACCAGCACGATGACGTCGGGCTTTTCGGTGATGGCCAGATCCATCGCATCGGCGGCGAGCGCAATGTCGGTGGAGTTCTTGCCGATGGCCAGGTTCACGATGGCGCGCAGCCCCAGGCGCTTCAGGAAGTGCTGCTCACGCAGCGCCTGCTCGGCATTGCAGTAGGCGCGGCGGATGTGGGCGGCGCCGTAGTCCTTGAACACCGCGTTGAGTGCCTGTTCGATGACGTCGGTGGCGACGTTGTCGAAGTCGACCAGGAAGGCGACTTTCTTGGAGCTCACGGGATTCATGCGATCAGTTTCCAGTTCAGGGTCTCGCCGCCACGCAGGGGCTTGAGCTGCGCCTCGCCGAAGGGCACTGCGGTGGGCAGGGTCCAGGGCTCGCGCTTGAGGGTGACGGTGCCGGTGTTGCGCGGCAGGCCGTAGAAGTCAGGGCCGTGGTGGCCGGCGAAGGCATCGAGCTTGTCGAGCGCGCCGATGGCTTCGAAGGCCTCGGCATACAGCTCCAACGCCGAGATGGCCGTGAAGCAGCCCGCGCCGCAGACCGAGTTCTCCTTGAGCTGGGCCGCGTGCGGCGCGCTGTCGGTGCCCAGGAAAAACTTGGGGCTGCCGGAGCCCGCGGCCTTGAGCAGGGCCAGGCGATGCTCTTCGCGCTTGAGCACCGGCAGGCAGTAGTAGTGCGGGCGCAGGCCGCCGGTGAAGATGGCGTTGCGGTTGTAGAGCAGGTGCTGGGGCGTGATGGTGGCGGCCGTGAAGCGGTCAGCCTCGGTCACGTACTGCGCGGCTTCCTTGGTGGTGATGTGCTCGAACACCACCTTCAACTCCGGCATGGCCGCGCGCAGCGGCGTCATGACGCGGTCCACGAACACGGCCTCGCGGTCGAAGATATCGATCTCGGGGTCGGTCACCTCCCCGTGCACCAGGAAGAGCAGGCCCTCGCGCTGCATCGCCTCCAGCGTCTTGTAGGTCTTGCGGAGGTCGGTCACGCCGGCATCGCTGTTGGTCGTGGCACCCGCCGGGTAGAGCTTGAGCGCGACGACGCCGGCGTCCCGGGCGCGTTTGATCTCGTCGGGCGAGGTGTTGTCGGTAAGGTACATCGTCATCAGCGGCTGGAAGTCCAGGCCTTCCGGCAGGGCCGCCAGGATGCGCTCACGGTAGGCCACCGCCTGGGCAGCGGTCGTGACCGGCGGGCGCAGGTTGGGCATGACGATGGCGCGGGCGAACTGGCGCGCGGTGTAGGGCAGCACGCTCTTGAGCGCGGCCTCGTCACGCAGGTGCAAGTGCCAGTCGTCAGGTCGGGTGAGGGTAAGGATGTCACTCATGGGGTGTCATTGTCGTCGCCGGAAGGATGCACACTCCGCACCTGAAACAAAAGGAGACTGCGCCCCCCATCATGAGCAATGCGAAACGCCTGGTCGGCACCCTGGTCCTGCTGGCGCTGTTCGGCGGCGCCCTCTTCTTCGCCCTGCGCAGCAACGAGGCCACGCGCCAGATCGCTCAGGAGCAGGTGGCCATTGCCAGCGCCGAGCCGCTGAAGGGCCTGATCGCGGTCGACGTGGAGGCCTTCTTCAAGGACGACCGCGTGACGCAGGTGCTGGTGCAGTCCAAGCTGCCAGTGCACGTGGCGCGCGTGGGCAGCCGCGACATGGCGGCCAAGATCGGCACCGCCGACCAGCCCGACTTCTTCATCGCCAGCGGCGTGGTGGCCGCCAACATGATTGCCGATGCCGCCCGCAAGGCGGGCAAGACGGCCACGCAGACCTCGCCCTTCCACACCCCGCTGGTGGTGGCTTCCTGGGAGCCGATCGCCAGGATGTTGGCGGCCAACGGCATGGCCAGGCCGCTCGCACCCAAGGTCTACGGCCTGGACATGGAAAAACTCACCCAGGCCATGCTCGCCAAGCAGCGCTGGCGTGACCTGAAAGCCAGCAGCGACTACGCCGTCTCGCGCAGCGTGCTGGTCAGCACCACCGACATCCGCCGCAGCAACTCCGCCGCCATGTACCTGGCCCTGACCTCGGCCGCCGTGAATGGCGACGTGGTGGCCGACCGCGCCACCGCGCAGAAGCTCGCGGGTCAACTGGCAGAGCTCTTCAAGCGCCAGGGTTTCCAGGAGAACTACGTCAACGGCGCCTTCGACGACTACCTGGCCATCGGCATGGGCAAGACGCCGCTGACCTTCATCTACGAGGCGCAGATGGTGGCCCAGGCGCTCAAGGGCGGCGTGCGACCCGAGATGGTGCTGATGTACCCCCAGCCGACCATCGTCAACAAATGGGTGCTGGTGGCCCTGAACGAACGCGGCAAGCGCCTGGCCGAGCTGCTGGCCGCCAACAAGACCCTGCAGGCGGTGGCGCTGGAGCAGGGTTTCCGCACGGGTGACACTGACGCGTTCGCTGCCTCCGCGCAGAAGGCGGGCCTCGCGGTGGACGTGAACCTCAAGCAGGTCATCGACCCACCGGGCTTTGACCTCATGTTTGAAATGATCGACATCGTCAGCCGGGAGATGAACCAGTGATGCGCCGTGCCTTGCTTGTGCTGAGCCTCGCGCTGCTGGCCGCCTGCGGCAAGCGGCCCGAGCCCGCGTCCGACGCACCGCCCCCGGCCACCGCGGCGGCCGGGCCGGCCCTGCAGGTGCTGGCCACCAGCGACCTCAAGGACATCGAGCCCCTGGCCGGCCAGATCAAGGCCGCCACCGGCGTGGACGTGCAGTTCCGCTTCGGCGGCACGATGGAGAGCACGCAGGAGGTGCTCAGCGGCGACAGCGCCGGCAAGCCCGCGCCCGATGTGGCGTGGTTCGCCAATGCCAAGTACCTGCTCAGCGACACCGCCGGCCAGCGCAAGGTCAAGCTGCAGGAAAAGATCATGCTGTCGCCCATGGCGGTGGGCGTGAGCCGCAGCGACGCCGAGAAGAACGGCTGGACCCGGCCGGATGCACGCCTGACCTGGGCCGATATCACCCGCGCCGCCAAGGCCGGCAAGCTGCAATACGCGCTGTCCAACCCGGCCACCAGCAACCAGGGCTTCATGGCCCTGCTCGGCGTGGTGGCGGCCGCCGGGGGCAAGGGCGAGGCGCTGACCGCGGCCGACGTGGATCGCGGCGCGATTGCCGACTTCCTGAAGGGCTACAAGATCGTCGGCGACAACTCCACCTACCTCGCCGAGCAGTTCATCAAGGGCCAGGGCACGCGGGCCAACGCCTTCATCAACTACGAGAGCTGGCTGCTGAGCCTGAACGCCAGCGGCAAGCTGCGCGAGCCGCTGCACCTCATCTACCCGTTCGAAGGCGTGTCCACGGCCGACTACCCTTTCATGCTGCTCAACGACGCCCGCCGGGCCGACTACCAGAAGGTGGTGGACTACCTGAAGAGCGACGCCGCCCAGCTGTGGCTGGCCCGCCAGACGCTGCGCCGGCCCATCAAGCCCGAGGTGGCCGCGCAGGTGGCCGACCTGCTGCCCGCGCGCGGCATGCAGGTGGAGCTGCCCTTCTCGCCGGACCGCCAACTGGCCGACGGCCTCATCGACGCCTACCTGAACGAGTTCCGCCGCCCGATCGCCAGCACCTTCGTGCTCGACACCAGCGGCAGCATGCAGGGCAAGCGCCGCGAGCAGCTGGTGGAGGCCATCCACTACCTGGCCGGCGCCGACGCCAGCCTGACCGGGCGCGTGGCCAAGCTCACCAACCGCGAGCGGCTGTGGTTCCTGCCCTTCAGCGATCGGGTCGGCGAGCCGGTGCGCTTCGAGATCCCGGCGGGCAGCCGCGTGGCCAAGGGCGTGGCGCCGCAGGTCGACACCGACGCCAAGCTCGCCGAGCTCAAGCGGGTGCGCGACACCGCCGACGAGCTGCGCATGGCCGGCGGCACCGCGATGTACGACGCCGTGCTGACCGGCCTGCAGAACATGCTGGAAGAGCGCAAGCGCAACCCCGACTACCAGTACTCGGTGGTGGCCTTCACCGACGGCAAGAGCAACATGGGCCGGCGCCTGGAAGACTTCAAGCGCGCCTACGAGCAGCTGCCCGAAGACGTGCGCGGCATCCCGGTCTTCATGGTGCTGTTCGGCGAGGCCGACGCGGGCGACCTGAAGGCGCTGGTGGAGATCACCGGCGGCAAGGTGTTCGATGCGCGCAAGACGCCGCTGTATGCGGTGTTCAAGGACATCCGGGCGTATCAATGAGTGGACTCCTTCGTTGGTTGAACGCCCCGGCCAACTGGTGCGGGCTGCTCGCCGCCACGGGCGTGCTGGTGCTCAAGGCCCTGGGCCTGCTGGGCACGCTGGGCCTCGGCGTGGCCGCGCTCGGCTACGGCGCCGGGCTGGCCGCGGGCGCGCTCTGGTGGGGCTGGCCCAGCACGAAGGAAGACGCCTGGGAGGCGCTCAAGTTCGAGGACGAAGGCGACGCCCGCGAGGCCATGGGCCGGGCGCTGAGCGGCGTGCGGCGGCTGACCGAGCACAACCCCGGCAACCGCATCCCGGCACCGCTGGCCCAGCGCATCCAGCACCTTTGCGAGCGGCTGGAAGGCCTGCTGGACCAATGGGAGCGCAGCCGCGGCCAGCTCAGCCTGCAGGAGACCTTCCATGCCCGACACATCGCCATCAGCTACCTGCCGCAGGCCCTCAACACCTACCTGAGCATCCCACCGCAGTTCGCCACCACCAAGCTGCTGGCCAACGGCAAGACGGCCCAGACCACCTTCGAAGGCGTGCTGGCCGAGCTGGAGACTAAGGTCGAGCAGCTCGGCGACGATCTCGCCTCGCAGGACGCCCAGGCCTTCCTGCGCCACAGTGAATTCCTGACCCAGAAATTCGGCCCCAAGGACATCGCATGAACACGACGACCACGACGACCGCTGCCCCCACCTTCCAGCTGACCCCGCCCGAAGTCATCACGCCGGTGCAGCCCGTGCAGGCCGTCGAGGCCGTGCCGCTGAAGGCCGAAGTGGCCGACAAGGTGGACGAGCAGGTGCAGCGCTTCATCGAGGCGCTGGAGAAGGAGGACCTGCACAGCGAGCCCTTCAAGGCCAAGCTCGACAGCGCCTTCCAGCTCGGCCGCCAGGAGATCAGCGTGGCGGCCAGCCTCATGCAGGGCAGCCTGATGCAGCGCAACTTCGTGGGCGCCACCGACACCCCGGCCTACAAGGCCATTGCCGCCATCCGCGGCCAGCTCGACGAGCTCAACCCCGGCAAGGACGGCGACCTGCTGCAGCCGCGCAAGCTGCTGGGGCTCATCCCCTTCGGCAACAAGCTGGAGGCGTATTTCCGGCGCTTCCAGTCGGCCAGCTCGCAGCTGCAGACGGCCATGACCCAGCTCTACGCCGCCAAGGACGACATCCAGCGCGACGTGGTGGACATCGAGGCCACCCGCGCCAAGCTCTGGGACGCCATGCAAAAACTCGCCGGGGCGGCGCGCTTCGCGCGGGTGCTCGACGAACGCCTGGCCACCCGCGTGCAGCAACTGCAGGCGACCGACCCGATGAAGGCCAAGGCCCTGGAGCAGGAGGTGCTGTTCTATGCGCGCCAGAACCTGGCCGACATCCAGACGCAGCAAGCCGTCTGCGTGAACGGCTACCTGGCGCTGGACGTGCTCAAGAAGACCGGGCGCGAAATGATGGTGGGCTGCGACCGCGTGGCCACCACCGGCATGAGCGCGCTGGCTGTGGCCCAGACCGTGGCCCGCGCCACCGGCAACCAGATCGAGGTCATGCAGATGCTTCAGGGCGTCAACAAGACCATCGGCGACCTGATCAACCAGACCGGCACCGCGCTGAACCAGCACGTGGACGCGACCGCCGAGTTCTCGTCCAACCCCATGCTGGGCATCCAGCAGATCCAGTCGATGTTCGACCAGACCTTCCAGGCCATGGACGCGATGGACAACTTCCGCAGCAAGGCCATCGAGACCATGGGCGCCAACAACAAGCTCATCCAGGAGCAGTTGGCGCGCTCCGAGAGCTACCTCGACCGGGTGCGCCAGCAGCAGGCCAAGGCGGCCGTCGCGGGCGCCATCGACGGGCCTGTCAAGCTTTAAACCAGCATTCAAGCCAGCACGGGCGGGTCCAGCCGATCCGCCAGCCGCTCGGCCAGCCAGTCCATGAACACCCGCACCCGTCGCGGCGTGTGGCGGCGCTGGCTCATCACCAGCCGCACCGGCAGCGGGGCGGGCTCATAGCCGGCCAGCACCTGCACGAGCCGCCCGTCGCCC
>JAIPCJ010000230.1 GCA_021738245.1 Methylotenera sp.
CGGCCGGCCGAAGGAGGACCTGCTGCAGGCGGCCGACCTCATTCGCGGCGGCCTGGCCGGGTCGCTGCGCAGCGTGGAGCTCACCACCTGGCGGGGTGACACGCGCCGCCTCGATGCCATGGCCTACGGGGACCAGCCGGCTGGCTTTGCGAGTGAGCCGGGCGAGGTGGTGAACTACGTCGAGAACCACGACAACCAGACGCTGTTCGACATCAACACGCTGAAGCTGCCCCGCGAGACCTCGCGCGAGGACCGTGCGCGGGTCCAGATGCTCGGTGCGGCCTTGGTGGCCTTCAGCCAGGGCGTGGCCTACTTCCATGCCGGTCAGGACATCCTGCGCAGCAAGAGCCTGGACCGCAACAGCTACGACAGCGGCGACTGGTTCAACCGTCTGGACTGGACCTACCGCAGCAACCATTTCGGCACCGGGCTGCCGCCGGGGCAGGACAACTTCGGCGTCGAGGGGCGCGACTGGGCGCTGGCCCGTGAGCGGCTGGCCGATGCGTCCATCGCCCCGGGGCCGGCCGAGATTGCCTGGTCGCGCGATGTGTTCCGCGACCTGCTGCGCATCCGCGCGTCGACGCCGCTGCTGCGCCTGCCCAGTGCGGCCCAGATCCGCGAGCGCCTGAGCTTCCCCGGCAGTGGCCCGGCGCAGAACCCCACGTTGATCGCCCTGCGGCTGGACGGGCGGGGCCTGCCGGGGCCGAAGGCTGTGATGGCGCTGATCAATGTTGCCCCGAGCGCCCAGGTGCTCGAGCTGCCGGCGGAGGCGGGCGGTCGCTGGGTGCTGCATCCGGTGCAGCGTCAGGGGGTGGACGCGCGCGTGCGGCGCGAGGCCCGCTTCGTGGCCGGGCGCTTTAAGGTGCCCGCGCGCACGGCGGCGGTATTTGTTCTCGATTGACACGGCGCGCGGCGTGGCGGGCTTCCCGTAGCATGGGCCCAGCACGCCGAGGCTGGCTGCCCAGCGGTTGGGGTCATGGCGGTGCGACCCTTCTCTGTGAGTGAACCGGGCCGGACGCCGGGCGGGTTCCTCCTCCACTGCTTGGGACTGGAATCTGATGTCGGCGTCAGAAGAAGCGGAACGACGAACTGCTGAACGCAAGAGCCTGCGAACCCGCGCGACCCTGCTGCTCGGTCAGACGCAGGCCTTCGAAGTGCGCACCCTCGACCTGGCCACGGGTGGCATGGGCATCGTGGCCCAGGCCAATCCAAAGCCGGGCACCTTGATGGTGATCCGCTTCCAGCTGCCGATCAAGCCCGTGGGCTACGCGCCGGTCGAGGCCAGGGCCAAGGTGGTGCACAGCGTCTACTCGGCCAGCGAGCAGGGCTTCAAGATCGGACTCGCCTTCACCGAGTTGCGGCCCGACATGGCCGCGGCGGTGCTGCGCTACCTGCAGCCCTGAGCGGCCGGCGCCTCAGTCGGCCAGGCGGCGACGTCGCTGGGCGGTCGCAGCCGCGGCCGTGAGGCCCAGCAGGGCCAGCGCCGCGGAACCCGGCTCCGGCACGGCGCTGGTGCTGACATCGAAAGTCAGCGTGCCGCCCAGCCACTGGCCGTCGGCCACGGTGGTGGCCAGGTCTTTGTAGAACTCGCTGAACTCGATGCGCAGCAGGCCGTCGTCACCGGCCGCGATGCCGAAGCCAGTCAGGTCCAGCGTGCCGCTGTAGCGGCCGCTGCCGCTGCTGTCGTCGCCGAAGCCGGGCTGCAGCGTCAGCTGGTCCAGGCCGGAGGAGCTGCCAAAGCTGACCTGCAGCTCCGACAGCAGGCTGGGCGAGAAGGCCTCGAGCAGCACGTCCCAGTTGAGGGCATTCACGGCCGCACGGGCGCCGATGTCGATCAGCCAGACCGTGTTGCCGGTCTCGCCCAGCAGGTTGCGGCTTTGAGCGCCGGTGACGTCCACCACCACCGGCGTGGCATGGGCGCCCAGTCCGGCCAGGGCGAGCGTGGCGGCGGTGGCAAAAGGCGCGAGGCGAGGAACGAGGCGGGACCAGGTTGTCATGGTGTTGGCTTTCATGGTGCGGAGGCCGGCGAGGCGACGAAGACGACGGCGGTGCGCGCCGGCAGGTTGAAGCGGCCCGTGGCGGCGTCAAAGCTCGCCTGGCGCGCCCGCACGTCGGCCGCGCCCGCGGCGGTGTGCACCGGGTGCAGTTGCAGTGCGTGACCGGCGAGGCTGGGCAGCGTGAGTTGCTTGGGGTTCTTGTCGACGTTGATCAGGTAGACCAGTTCATCGAAGTTGGCACCGGCGTAGCCGGCGCCGTCCACGCGGCCGACCAGCACCGTGGGCTCCTGGCCCGAGCCGGTGTTCAGGAAGCTCAGGCGCTGCTTGATGTCGGCCGCCGTGCGCAGGCGCAGCAGCGTGGTGCTCTTGCGGATCTTGAGCAGATCGCGGAAGGCGTCGCGCGTCCAGGCGATGTCGGCCGGGGCCGGCTTGATGAACGCGTTGGCCAGCAGCGGCCGGGCGAAAGCCCAGTTGTCGCCGTTGTCTCGCGCGGGCGGCAGGCCGACGCCGAAGTTGTTGTCCTGGTAGCTCCAGTCCAGGCGGTTGAACCAGTCGCCGCTGTCGTAGCTGTTGCGATCCAGGCTCTTGCTGCGCAAGGTGTCCACGCCCGCATGGAAGTAGGCCACGCCCTGGCTGAAGGCATTGATGGCGCTGGCCAGGATCTGCACCCGGGCGCGGTCTTCCTTGGAGGTGCCCGCGGGCAGACGGAAAGCGTTGTTGTCGAACAGGGTGAGGTTGTCGTGGTTCTCCACGTAGTTCACGACCTCGCCCGGCTCCAGCACCCAGCCGGCCGGAATGCCGCCCACGTCGATCTGCTCCAGGCGCAGGTTGGCGTCCCAGCTGGTCTGCATCTGGAAGCTGCGGATGGACCCCGCCATCGAGGCCTTGATGCGGTCGGCCTGCCACATCAGCTCGCCGCGGCTCTGGCCGTTGGCATTGCTGTTGGGGTCGTAGAAGAAGCCGTTCACATAGCCCTGGTTCGCGACGACGGCATTGCCGGAGTCGCAGCAGCCGCCGCCCCGCACCGCGTCGCGGATGATGGGGTTGAAGCTGCCGATGCCTGAGCCGTTGAGCGACAGCATCTCGGCCTGCACGAAGCGGGCGCCGTTGGCGACCTCGCCGAAGTTCCAGCCCTCGCCCACGATCTGCACCTTGCGGCCGGCTGCCGCCTCGACGCGCGCCTTGAGCGTCTCGATGACCGAGCGCGGGTGGTGGCCCATGATGTCAAAGCGCAGGGAGCTGATGCGGTAGTCGCGCACCCAGGTGACGGCCGAGTCGATCATCAGCTTGGCCATCATCAGGTTTTCGGCCGCGGTGTTCTCGCAGCAGGTGGAGCGCTCGATGCCCCCCGCGGCGTTGAGCCGGTAGTAGTAGCCCGGCACGACGCGGTCCAGTACCGAGTTGGCGTTCTGGCCCGACGAGGTGGTGTGGTTGTAGACCACGTCCATGCCCACGCGCAGGCCGGCGCCGTTCAGCGACTGCACCATGCGGCGGAACTCGACGATGCGGTTCAGCGGGTCGGCCGGGTTGCTGGCGTAGCTGCCCTCCGGCGTCGTGAACTGCAGTGGGTCATAGCCCCAGTTGAAGCAATCGGTGCCCGCGGTGGCGGCGACCGTGGCCTGCTGGGATTCGCTGTCGGGCGCGCCACTCGGGCTGGGCGTGGTGCAGCCTTTTTCGTTGACGCTGGCGATGTCGAACACCGGCAGCAGATGCACGTCCGTCAGGCCGGCGGCGGCGAGGGCGGCCAGGTGCCGCATGCCGTTGGAGCCGGTCTCGGTGAAAGCCAGGTACTTGCCGCGCTTGGCGGCCGGCACGGTGGCATCGTTGATGGAGAAGTCGCGGACATGCAGCTCATAGATGCTCAGGTCCGACGGCGCGGCCACGGTGGCGGGCGCGGCGCCCAGGTCCCAGCCGGCGGGCTTGGTCTGCGGCGACTGCAAGTCCACGACCACGCTCTGCTGGCTGCCCAGCGTCAGGCCGAGGGAGTAGGGGTCGGAGACGAGGTTCTTCACCAGGCCTACGCCCTTGACGAAGACTTGCACCTGGTAGCGGTACTGCGTCCCCTGCAGGTTGCCCGGCTTGACGAGGCTCCACACGCCGGTGGCGGCGTCGCGGGTCATGGGCTCGGTGCTGGTGCGGGTCAGGCCGCTGTTGCCGAGCGGCGTGGTCAGCACCGCCGACACGGCCTGTGCGGTGGGCGCCCAGACCTTGAAGCTGGTGCTGCCATTGCGCACCACGGCGCCGAGGTCGGGTACGTCGTTGGCAGCGGCGTACAGGTCGTCCAGCGCGCCAGCCACCTGCGCCGTGGTGGCGTTCTGGACCCTGCCGTTCGCATCTTCCTGCACGAGCACGAGCTGCTGCTGGTGCAGCGTCGGCAGGCGGGCGATGTCGGCCGCGCGCACGCTGAACACCGCGCCGCTGGCGACGTACTTGAACCGCAGCGCATCGGCCGCCGGCACGGTGCCGGTGAAGGGGTCGAGCGTCACGTAGCCATCGGCGCCCTGCACCGCGGCGTCGAGCGCAACGCTGATCTGGCCGGTGGCCGAGTAGTACAGGCGCACCGGGTTGCTCGTGGCCATGCGCGGCCACTTGACGAGGCTCTTGTTGAGCCACACCGCGCGGGCGTCGGTGCTGGAGACCTGCCGCAGGTCGGGCGTGGCGGTGTAGACGGTGGCGTCGCGCTCGACCAGCCAGATGTGGCCCACCTGGCCCTGCACGGTCAGAGCGCTGTACTCGACGCGGATGTTGTTGTCGCGGCCGTCCTTGTCGTTCTCGTTGGGCGGCATGCCATGGATGATGAACTCCAGACCCTTGCGGTTGACGTCGCCCTGCGGATTGAGCACGGGGATGTCGAACACCACCTCGCCGTCGCCGGCGGCGTAGCCGGGCATGGCGTTGAAGGCCACGGGCTGGTTCCAGATGTCGATGCTGACGCCGGTCAGGCGGCTCGCGTCCAGCCCGTTGCTGCCCCACAGATGCAGGCCCCAGGCGCTGTAGTTGCCATCAAAGCGCTTGTAGTGCACGCGCACCGTCTTGATGTCGGGCACGGGCAGCAACAGCGGGTTGCTGGTGTAGTTGGTGCTGTCGCCTTGCACGCGCCAGATTTCGTTGGCGCCCGCTTGCAGGGTGTAGCTCTGGTCGGCGCCGCCGTTGTCCTTGGTGTCGCCGACGTGGAACAGGAAGCCCACGCTGCCTGTGCCTGAGGCCAGCGGCACGTCGTAGATCACCCCGAAGTCATCGCTGCCGGCGGGGTTCCACCCGGCATTCCAGTTCGGACTCTGCGCGGCGTTCCAGGTGTGGATCTGCCATCCGGCGTAGTTGCCGTCGGTGCGGCGGTAGTGCACGCGCAGCGAGGTGGCGGGGGCGGTCGGCGTGGCCACGGCCGCGATCCGGGCACGTGGCGCCTGGGCGGCGTCAGGCACGCCCGCGAGCAGCTCCACCCCTTCCGGTTGTGCGGTCGCGGCGTTCGCGGTGCGCAGTGCCGGCGCCTCGGCGGCCGGTGTGCCGCCACCGCAGCCGGCCAGCCAGCCACACAGGCCGAGGGTCAGCACCCCCAGCGCCCGTCGCGCTTGGCGCGCGACTCCATCTGCCCATGCGTGCATGGCTTGTCTCCTTTGAGTTTTCGCGATGCTAGTGAAGGAAAACTACATGCAACAGTTGGTGGAATCCCCAGTTTTGGGTGTGTCATATGCCGCAGAGTTGGCCGCAAGTGCTCAATTCAGACGGCCGTGGGTGGGGTCGATGTAGTTTTGCTTCTGTCTCCAGTGCTGGGCACGCCCCGCCCGCCCACTCGTGCGCATGCGATGACTCAAGACACGGCGCGAACCGGGGACTAAGCTCAGACGAGGAGACACGCCATGAAGAAGATTCGCGCTTCGATGTGTGCACTCGTGGCGGCCGGGCTGGCGCTCGGCCTCCCCGGGTGCGCGGTGGAACCCAAGGCCCCGCTGCCGGTCGACGTCTTCATGGACGATGCCTTCCGGCCGCCGAGCGTTGCCATCGATGCGCGCGATGCGCTGGCGCTGAGCCCGGCGATGCAGCGTTTTGCCGAAACCGAGATGGCCAGCGAGATCCGGCTGAAGGGCCAGCGCGATGGCCTCATCGACGCGCTCTACACCCGCGGCCGCCTGCAACTCGACTACGACGCCGAAACCACGCGCACCGCCGCGGAGGCCTTCGCCGCCAAGCGCGGCAATTGCATGTCACTCGTGCTGATGACGGCCGCCTTCGCCCGTCATCTGGGCCTGCCGGTCCGCTTCAACAGTGTCTACCTGGAGGAGAGTTGGTCGCGCAGCAACGGCATCTTCTTCATCGCCGGGCACGTGAACATCAGCCTGGCCAAGCCGCTGAGCACGCAGGCCCACATGGT
>JAIPCJ010000231.1 GCA_021738245.1 Methylotenera sp.
CGGGCGGCCGTCGCCTGGCGGATGAGGTCGTGCGCACAGGCCAGGCCGGAGGCCTGCTCGGCGAGCATGCCGGCGTTCACCGCTTGCGCCAGGGCCTGCTGCCAGGCGGCGTCGCCCGCCTCGCCTTCCGGCAGACCCACCATATGGCGCAAGGCCTGAGCAGGCACCGGCTGCACCATGACGGCGGGCGCCTCGACCACCTGGGCCGCCAGCCCTGGCAGCGACTGCAGGCGGCGCTGCACCATCTGCTGCACGCGCTCGGGCAGAGAGGGGCCCGAGGGCTGCGCCAGTGCGCCGGCAGCCACCAGCTCGTTCAGCGCAAACGGGTTGCCTGCACTCAGCGCGTGCAGCTGGTCCAGGTCGGCGGCGGTGAACGCGTGGCCGGGCCAGCGGGCGCGGCAGACGGCGGCCAGCTCCGTGCGGGTCAGGGGCGCCAGCGTCAGGGTCAGCAGCCGCCCGGCGTCCACCAGGGGTTGCAGGGCCTGGGTGGTGGCCGCAGGCATCTCATGGCGTCGGGCCGCGGCGCGCCAGCACAGGCGCTCGCCCTGGGCCAGCATGAGCAGCCACTCCACGGTGGCAGGGTCGCACCACTGCAGGTCGTCCACCAGCAGCACGGGGCCCAGGGCTTCGAAGGCGCGTGCCAGCGCTTCGGTCAGCCGGGCCTGGGCCGTCAGCGCGTCCAGCGGCGGCAGGGGTTCGTCCGGGGCGAGCTCGGGCAGCAGGCGGGCCAGGTCCAGACGGTAGGCCGCAAGGCCGCCGCGCGGGTCGTCCAAGGCCGCTTGCAGGGCCGGCATGCGGGTGCGCAGGGCGTCCAGCAGCGGCCGGTAGGGCATGCCGTGCAGGCCTTCCAGCCCGCGCAGACAGGGTGCGTGCGGGAAGGCGGCGCTGAGCAGCGTGGTCTTGCCGGCGCCCGGCTCGCCCAGCAGCAGCACGGCCGGTGCCGCGCTGCCGCGGAGTTCTTCGTGCTCGGCCTCGCGCGCCGGCGGCGGGCTGGCGGGCGCGGCGGCGGGCTGCTGGCGCTGCCGCTGCAGCCAGCGCCGGTGCAGGGCCTGGGCGGTCTCGCGGCGCCAGGCCTCGAAGCCTTCGTAGCCGCTCAGCCGCCAGCCGGCCAGCCAATCCTGGGCGTCCGGCGGTGCGCTGGCGCCGGGGTCCTGGGTCAGGTCGGTGGGCAGGCTCAGGTGCAGGTGCGCACCCTCGGCCCGCAGGTGCTCTGCAAAGCCCCAGCCTCGCAGCAGCGTGCGGGCGCGGTGCAGGTTCACACGCAGGTGATGCAGGGCATCGGCGGGGGCGGCGTCGGGCCAGAACAAGGCGGCCAGCCGTTCGCGGGGCATGCCGGTGTCGCCCTGCAGGGCCAGCACCAGGATGAGCGCACCGGGCACGGTGGCCGGCAGGCGGTGGGGCGGGGCGCCCTCGGGGGCCCAGGCGGGAACGGTCAGCAGGCGCAGCATGGATGGGCGTGGGGTGTCGGTCAGCAGGCAGGCGCCGCATGCCGCCCTCAAAAAGGGGACGCGGTGGGGCCTGGGTTCTTCGGATACTGCGCGGCGGTGGGGCCCGGCTGCGCCGCCGGGCCCGGCGTGCCGCGAGTGACGCATGCTGTCGAGCAGCGACACGGATGTCCTCAACCTTCTCTGAGGCTTGCCTCAAGAGAGAATTTCTGCAGTGAAAACAACGACTTATGCAGCCATTCAACCCGGGGGGTGACGCACGGCCGACTGGGCCTGAGGCTTTGCAGGCGCCCGCGGAGCAGTGGCGCATCGGTGACTGGCTGGCGGACAGCCGGCTGGACGAACTGCGCCGCGGCGACGAGATCGTGAAGATCGAGCCGCGCAACATGCGCCTGCTGGCTGCGCTGGCCCAGCGGCCGGGCGAGGTCCTGACGGTCGACGAGCTGCTGACCGAGGTCTGGGCCGACCTGGTCGTGACCCAGAGTTCGGTCTACCAGGCAGTGTCTCAGCTGCGCCAGGTGCTCGGCGACGACGCCAGCCGGCCGCGCTACATCGCCACGGTGCCGCGCAAGGGCTACCGGCTGGTGGCGGTGGTGCAGCCGGTGCGGGTGCCGCGGGCACCGGTGCCAGCTGAGCCGGCGGTAGCGGCACCGGTCCAGCCGCCGGCAGTCAGCCCGGCGCCCCAGCCGGCCGAGGTGGCGGCGCGCACGTCGCAGCCCGGTCCTCGCCGGCGCGGCTGGCTGCTGGGCGGGGGCTTGACCGCGCTGGCGGCCGCCGGCGGCGCGGTGTGGTGGTGGTCCCGCGCCGCGCAGGTGCCGCCGGATCAGGTGCGCTTGGCCGTGCTGCCCTTCAAGGACACCTCGGCCCACAAGCTGGAGCAGCCGCTGGCCGAAGGGCTGGCCGAGCAGGTCATTGGCGCGCTGACGGCGCATGGCCAGGTGCGGGTGCTGGCGCGAGCGACCTCTTTCCAGTTCGACAGCCCCGATGCGCTGCAGCCTCTGGCCGAGCAGCGTTTCGTGACCCATGTGCTCGGCGGCGAGCTGACGCGGTCGGCCGAGCGCGTCAGCCTCAGCCTCCACCTGCACGGCCTGCCCCCCCTGCGGCTGGTCTGGCAGCAGGCGCTGGAGGTCGAGCTGGCCGAGCTGAGCCGGCTCGCGCTGCAGGTGGCCAACCAGGCCCTGCAGGCGCTCGGCGCCACACCTGTGGCCATGGCGACACCGCCCGCCGCGCCCGACGCCTACGAGCTCTACCTGACCGGCCTGCAGCACCAGCGCAGCGCGCAGCTGCCGGGCATCCTGAAGGCCCGCGAGTACTTCCAGCGGGCCATTGACCGTGATGCCGGCTTCGCGCCGGCCTATGTCGGCCAGGCGGCGACCTGGATCGCCCAGTTCCACTACGGCGGCGGCCTGTCCCTGCGCGACATGGACGCACGCGCCCAGCCCTTGATCGACCGCGCCCTGCAGCTGGCCCCCGACCTGCCGCTCGCCCAGGGCCTGCAAGGGCATCTCAAGGCCAACCTCAGCCTGCACGACGAGGCCCGGCGCTGGCTGGCGCCGGCCCTGCAACAGTCGCCCAGCGACGTGACCCTGCTCGGCTGGGTGGCCAAGAACGAGATGGACGATGGCCGCCCGGTCGCGGCCTTGCCCCTGCTGGAGCGGGCGGCGGAACTCAGCCCGCTGGCCGTGCAGGTGCAGCACCTGCTGGGCCTGGCAGCCACCTATGCCGGCCGCTTCGACGCGGCCCAGGCCCATTACCGGCGTGCCATGACGCTGGCGCCCCGGCATGCCAACGGCGCCTGGGGCCTGGGCCTGGTGGGCTACGCCCGCGGCCAGCTGGGCGACGCGGTGCAGGGCTATCGCAAGGCGCTGGTGATCGATCCGCGCCGCGATGCGCTGTGGCTGCAACTGGGCTGGCTCTACCTCGATCTCGGGCTGGCCGACGAGGCGCGCCATGCCTTCGCGCAAAGCGAGTCTCTGGCCGCCCACCCGGCCGAATCCCAGCTGGGCGCCGCGCGCCTGCAGCTGGCCGACGAGGTCGCGCTGCGCCGCACGCTCGACCGCCTGAAGCTGCCCGCCAGCGGCGCCCGCGAGCTGGAGATCGAAGCGGCGCTGCTGTGGGTCCGCCTGGGGGACCTGGCACGCGCCCGCCGGCTGTTCGAGCCTGCCGTGGGGCTGATGCTGTCCGACCCCTTGCCCGCCTGGGGCAACTGGGACGCCTTCAACGGGCGCCACGCGCTGATCGATGCGGCGGCGGTGTGGACGGCGCTGGGCGAGCCGGCGCGCGCCGAGCCGCTGCTCGCGCAGGCCGAGACTTTCCTGAAGCGCTACCGCGACCAGGGCAACGCCTGGCACACCGGGCCCTTCCTGCGGGCCCGCATCGAAGCCCTGCGCGGGCGCTCACCCGCGGCGGTGGCCTTGCTGGAAGAGGCGGTGAGCCTGGGCTGGCGGCGGGCCTGGATGGTGCCCTACGACCCAGCCCTGGCCAGCGTGCGCGAGCTGCCGCGCGTGGTGGCGCTGCAGTCGCAGGTCAGGCAGCAGGTCGAGGCGCAGCGGCGGGCGCTGGTCGTCTAACCCTGACAGAACAAGCTCTAGACTGCCGCCATGGCTTCTTCCCTGGCATTCATCGGCGGCGGCAACATGGCCGGCGCCATCCTCGGCGGTCTGCTGCGTGCGGGCCAGGTCAAGGCGGGCGACGTCATGGTCGTGGAACCGCACGAGGCCCAGCGCGACAAGCTGCGCGCCGACCTCGGCGTCGAGGCCGTGGCTGCGGGCGACGCCTCGCTGGCCCGGGCCAGCACCATCGTCTGGGCGGTCAAGCCCCAGCTGTTCACGGCCGCGGCCGAGCCGTTGCAGGCCTGGCTGTCGGGTGCGCTGCACCTGTCGGTCATGGCGGGCATTCCGTCTGCCAGCCTGGCGCGCGTGACCGGCAGCGAGCGCATCGTGCGCAGCATGCCCAACACGCCAGCCCAGATCGGCAAAGGCATCGCCGGCCTGTACGCCCGGCCGGCGGTGTCGGCCGACGAGCGGGCTGCCGTCGAGCGGCTGCTCCAGCCGACCGGCCAGACCCTGTGGGTGGACCGCGAGGACGACCTGGATGCGGTCACCGCGCTGTCGGGGTCGGGGCCGGCGTACTTCTTCTTCTTTGTGGAGGCCATGATGGCCGCGGCCGTGGACATGGGCCTGACGGCCGAGCAGGGGCGGCGCCTCGCGCTGGCCACCTGTGGCGGTGCGGCGGCGCTGGGCCTGCGGTCCGATGAATCGCCCACCACCCTGCGCGAGCGGGTCACCAGCAAGGGCGGCACGACGCATGCGGCCATCACGGCCCTGCAGGCGGACGGCGTGGATGCCGCCATCCGCCGCGCGGTGCTGGCCGCGCAGCAGCGTGCGGCGGAACTCGGCCGCGAGTTCGGCTGAGTGGGCATCGCCACCCGCGACAGCCTGCGCGACTGGCTGCGGGCCCCCGGCTCGCTGAGCCGGCGCCTGGCACGCCTGGGCCAGCGTTTCGAGGTGCAGGTGCTGCGCCAGGGCGTGGCGCCGTTCCGTGCGCTGGAGCGTGCAGCGCTGGGCCTGCCACCGCGCGGGCTGACGCTGGTGCGGGAGGTCATCCTGCGGGTGGACGGCCAGCCGTTGGTGTGGGCGCGCTCCGCCGTGCACCAGCGCGCCGCCACCGGGCCCTGGCGCGCGCTCAAGGGGCTGGGGTCCCGGCCGCTGGCGCATCTGCTGTATGACGACCCCGCCATCCGCCGCAGCGAACTGCAGCCGCGCAAGCTTGCCCGGCACGGCCACACCCGGCGCCATGCCGATCGCCAGTGGCTGGCGGCAACCGGCACACCGGCTTCGGCGCAGATGCTGTGGTCGCGCAACTCCGTCTTCACCCGCGGGGGCGCGCAATTGCGCGTGATGGAGCTGTTCGCGCCCGAGTTGGCCCGCGCCCGGCCGGGGCGCCCGCGACGCTAGATCTGAGCGCCGGCCCGCAAGGGGTCGTCCCGGGGACTGTGGCGCCGACGCTGCAATCGATTGCGGTGTTTTCCCGCAGTTAACGCTGTCATTGGCCGTGTTCGGCCCTCATTCGCTGTCTGAGAGCTGACTTAATCCCCATGAATGTGTGTTGTCAAAGTCATAAATTCGCAGCCAGCGAATAAACGCTCATAAACTCCATCCGCATCAGGGAGACGTTAGTAACCAGACCGGCCAGCAACTGGGGCACAGGCCGGCGTAGCGAATGGGGCCAAAACATGAACACGCGAGACGTGGTGATCTTCAGCGGCGAACGCTTCGTTGTGCCGCAATGCATTCAAAGGATCGACCACCTGTCGACCCACGGCTGGCAGCTGCGTTACGGCGGCACCAAGCTGTATTCCGATCACAGCCAGGACGGCAGCGGCGCTCGCAAGGCGCTGGCGCTGGCCACCAAGGAGCTGCTCAAGCGCATCGCCACGATGCCCGCGCCGTCGCGACTGCGCCGCACGCCGAGCCGCAAGAAACAAAGCGACCTCCCCTCGGGCATCTCCGGGCCCATCGTGCGCCAACGCGCCGGCAGCCGGGTGCGTGACTGCAGCTTCGCCGTGACGCTGCCGCGTTTCGGCGACACGCCGCTGGCCCGCAGCGTCTACATCGGCACCGAGAACACCTACACCGTCGAGCGCTACCAGGAGGCCCTGCAGCGCGCCATCGCGCTGCGCGAGAAGGCCGAAGCCGCCTATCAACGTGCCGCCACCAAGGCGCGCCGCGCCGAGGCGCTGGTGCTTAAGGCCAAGCTCAGCAGTCTGCTGGGCAAGGCCTGACCGCCGGGCGGGTCCTCCCGTGCCCGACGGCCCGGGGGCATAAAACCCGATTCACCCGGCGCGAGCGCCGCCGGCAGACCCAATCGGCGGCCCGCCT
>JAIPCJ010000033.1 GCA_021738245.1 Methylotenera sp.
TAGCTCTGCGTCCAGCGCTGCAGCAGCTCTTCCAGCATGACCGGCGGCGGCGGCGCCTGGCCGTCGATGAGCTGATACAGCTGCGAGAAGTGGCTGGACAGCGATGCCAGCGCGTTGTTGATCTGTTCCAGCAGCTGGCGATTGATGTCCTGGAACTGCATGTGGCCGAGGATCTCGACGATGTCGGTCGACACGTCGGCGATGCCTTCATCCATCTGTGTGGACAGCTGGCCCAGGTAGGGCACCACCTCGGACAAGGTGCGGCTCATGTCCTGGATGTGATGTGCGATCTCGTCGAGCTGGGCCGCCGGGCTGCCGCTGACCTCCGATTCGAGCTGGGCCGCTTCGCGCTCGATGGCCTGCGCGGCCTGCTGGATGCCGTCGGTCACCTGGCGCGCCGCGTCGGCGGTCTGGGTGGACAGGCGGCGCACTTCGGCGGCCACCACCTTGAAGCCCGAGCCTTCATTGCCGGCGCGGGCGGCCTCGATGGCGGCATTGATCGCCAGCATATTGGTCTGCCGCGCGATGTCGCTGATGAGCTCTGCCAGCGGCGTCAGGTGGCGCACCTGGTCGGCCGAGTTGCGCACGCGCGTCAGGAAGTCGAGCCGGGTGCGCTCAAACAGCGTCTGGTGGCTCGCCAGGTCGGCCACGGCAGCCGCATGTTCGGTGGACTGCTGCAGCGACGCCGCTGACAACTGGCCCGAGCGCTCGACCGCTCGAACCACCTGCTCGCGCAAGCCTGTGCTGCGCTGGTGCACCCGCGACAGGCTTTCACCCATCGCCAACACGGCGGTCTCGGAGGTCTGGATGGTGGCGTTGACCTGCTGGCCCAGCACCGCGAAGGCCTGCTGCAGCGTGGAGATGTCTTGCGCCACCACGCTGCCGGCTTGCGCATGCCGGCCGTGCGGATGCTGCTGGCTGCGCTCGCGCCAACGGCGCAGCTGCCAGCCCGCCAGCGCGCCGCCCGCGGCCCAGAGCAGGGGCACCGAGACGCTCGCGCAGCTCTGCGCACCCTGCACGGCGACGGCCACGCCGGCCACACTCAGGCCGGCGGCCAGCGCAGCGCCGGCATGCTCGCGCAGCCAGCGGCCGGCGCCTCGGGGTGTGGCTGGCGGCGGGTTGTCGTTGCGGTCCATGGCGAGCCCTCCTCAAAGGCCAGGGATGATCTGGCGGATCACCTGCAGCAGCTCATTGCCGCCCACGGGCTTGACCAGCCAGCCGGTGGCACCTTCGCGCTTGGCTTCGTCGCGCTTGGTCTGCTGGCTCTCGGTGGTGAGCGCCAGGATGGGCGTGAAGCGCAGCAGCTTGCGGGCCTCGCGGATCAGGCCCAGGCCGTCGAGCTTGGGCATGTTGATGTCGGTGATGATCAGCGCGGGCTTCAGGCCCGCCTTGAGCTTGTCGAGGGCCAGGCTGCCATCGGCGGCGGTTTCGACAGTCATGCCACTGATGGTCAGCGAGTTGCGCAGGCTCATCAGCATGGTCGCGGAGTCGTCCACGATCAGGATGGTCTTGTTCATGTGGGTCTCCTGGGAGTCGGGTCGGTGAGGCCGAGGGCCTGGCAGAGCCAGGCGTCGGCAGGGGCGGCCTTGATGCGCGGCCGCAGCGCGAGCAGCGTCTGCAGCAGCGCGGCATGCAGGGTCTCGCAGCGGCCCAGGTGCACCTGGCCCTTGGGGTGGCTGCGCAGCCAGGCGAGCAGGCCTTCGGCCTCCTCGGCGCCGAGGTGGCCCTCCAGCGCCGCATGGGTCTTGAGGTAGCGGATGGCCATCAGAGCAGCTCCTTGGGGTTGAGGATCATCAGCACGCTGCCGTCGCCCATCAGCGCAGACCCGGCAAAGCCGGTCATCCCGCCGAGCACGCCCTCCAGGGGCCGCAGGATGATGTCGGAGGTGCCGTCGAAGTCGTCGACGATCAGGCCGATGGGCTCGCCGCCCCAGCGCAGCACCAGCACCGCGTGCTCGCCCTCGGCGTTGAGCTGGGCGGGCTCGTCCATGCCGAGCAAGGCGTTGAGCGGACGCAGCGGCACGATGCGGCCGCGCAGCACCACGGTCTGGGCCTGCTTGAAGCGGTGGATCTCGTCGGCCGGCACGCGCACGGTCTCGACGATCAGGTCCATCGGCACACCGAAGCGGCAGCCAGCGGAGCGGATCATCATCACGTGCGTGACCGCCATCGACAGCGGCAGCGTCAGCTGCAGCGTGGTGCCCTGGCCCCGCACGCTGCTGAGCTGCACCGTGCCATTGACGCGCTCGACGGCGGACCGCACCACGTCCATGCCCACGCCGCGGCCCGAGAGGTCCGAGATGTTCTCCGCCGTGGAAAAGCCGGGCAGGAAGACCAGCTGCACGGCCTCGGCATCGCTCAGCGCCTCGGCGCGGTCGGCGGGGATGAGGCCGCGCTCCACGGCCTTGGCACGCACCCGCGCGGTGTCGACGCCGGCGCCGTCGTCGCGGATGTCCAGCACCACGCGGTCGCCGTCCTGACGGGCGCTCACGCGCAGCGTGCCATGTGCAGGCTTGCCGGCGGCCAGGCGCACATCGGGCGTTTCGATGCCGTGGTCCAGGCTGTTGCGCAGGATGTGGATGAGCGGGTCGGCCAGGCTCTCGATGACGTTCTTGTCAGCCTCGGTGTCTTCACCTTCGATGATGAGCTGGACTTCCTTGCCCAGGCGCTTGGAGATGTCGCGTACCAGGCGGCCGAAGCGCTGAAACACCGTGCCCACCGGCAGCATGCGCACCTGCATGATGGCGTGCTGCATGTCCTCGGCAATGCGGTTGATGACCGCGTACTGGTTCTTGATCTCGCGGGCCAGTTCGCGCTGGCCGAAGTGCACTTCGGCACGCTGGGCCAGGTAGGGCAGGGCGTTCTTGGCCACGACCATCTCGCCGATCAGGTCCATCAGCCGGTCGACCTTGTCCTGGGCGACCTTGAGCACCTTGTGACCACCACGCTCGCTGGCGGCGTCGTCGGCGACGGCGGGCGCGGCGGTCAGGCCACGGGCGGTCGGTTCGCTCTGGATGGCGCCCAGGGGATGGTGTTGGCGGGCCCAGCCCGCGAGCAGGGGCTGGGCGGCATCGTCGGCGGGCAACTGCGCTGCGGCTTCGGCGAGCGAGGTGGCTTCGGCACTGTCGGGCGTGGCCAGCCCCTGGCGCACGGCGAGCAACTGCGCGAGCACCTGCCGGGCGGCCTCGACGGTGCCGGCGGTGGCATGGCGCTGAAGCAGGGCGATCTGGTCGGTCCAGAGCTGGGCCAGTCGCTGGGCCAGCAAGGCGTGATGGGGCTCGCCAAGGGTGCGCACCGGGTCGGGGGCCGCCAGTGTCAGCACCTCGCACTGCTCGGGCACATAGCGGTAGTGCTCCATCACATACGCCTCCGGGGCGCTGCTCAGCACCACGAAGCCGAGCTGCGAGCGGTAGCAGTCGAACGCGTCCAGCGGCCCCCAGTCGGCGGGCGAGAGCACCTTCAGGTCGACAAGGCCGGGCGTGGCGCGGGCGAGCTGCCAGGGGTCCTCGCCCTTGAAGAAGCAGTCCGGCTCGGGCTGGTAGCGCAGCAGCACATGCGACGGGCGGTGCCAGGTCGGGGCCAGGGTCTGAGCCCACTCGGGCAGGGCGGGCACGGCCGGGGTGGCCATCGCGGCTGGCGTCGCCGGGGCTGGCTTGGCCGCCTTGCGCGGCGTGCCCAGGAAGTCGCGCAGGTCGGCCGCCAGCGTCTCGGAGCGGGCCATGGCCCCGTCCGGCAGGCGCCCGTGGCTGGCGATGGCGTCGATCAGCTCTGCGCTGTGGTCCATCGCGGCAAAGAGGGCATCGGCCATCGCGCTGCTGTAGACCAGGCGGCCCGCACGCACCTGGTCGAGCACGTCTTCGCCGGCATGCACCACATGCTCCAGCGCACCGAACTCGAACAGGCCGCAATTGCCCTTCAGGGTGTGGACCGAGCGGAACAGGTCATTGAGCAGCGCGGGGTTGTCGGGGCTGCGCTCGATATCGAGCAGGCGCTGGCCGATGGCCTCCAGGCATTCACGGGCTTCGAGCACGAACTGCTCGAGGATTTCGGCGGTGGTGTTCATCGGGCGGCTCCGGGCAGCGGATGGGCCGCGGCCGCGCGGGCGGCGGCGGCGCCGTCGCCCAGCAACAGGGCGGCGGTCAGCACGAGTTCGGCGGGGCGGGCGGGCTTGACGAGGTAGCAGTTGGCGCCGGCCTCCTGGGCGGCGGACGCGTCCTGCAACTGCGACTCGGTCGAGACCATCATGACCGGCGCCTGCTGCGAGGCCGGCAGGCGCCGCAACTCGCGCACGAAGCCGTAGCCATCGAGCTTGGGCATGTTCACGTCGACCACGTACAGGTCGTAGGGGCGTTCCTGGCCGCCTGCGGCCACGACCTTCTCGACCGCCTCCAGCCCGTTCACGGCCTCGTCGGTCTGCCAGCCGGCGTCGCCCAGCAGCTTGCGGTGGTACAGGCGCACGGTGGCGGCGTCGTCGATGACAAGGATGCGCGCAGTCGTCATGGCGCCTCTCCGTTCAGGGGTTTCTGGTAGACCATGGCGTCGGCAAAGCGGCGCACCCGGTAGAGCGCGCTGATGCGGCTCATCGACTCCGAGTGGCCGAGGCAGACGAAGCCGCCCGGCCGCAGCGCGTCGTACATCGCCTCGGCGGCGGCCCGACGCGACTGGTCGTCGAAGTAGATGAGCAGGTTGCGGCAGAAGATCAGGTCGATGTCGCGGAAGCGCCGGGTGTCGGCCGGGTCGCTCAGGTTCACGCGGCTGAACTCGACGGCGGCGACCAGGTCTCGCGAGATGACCCACTCATGCTCGCTGCGCCGCGTGAAGTACTTGTCCAGCCAGGACTTGGGCAGGTTGGCGACGGAGCGGGCGCTGTACACGCCGCGCTGGGCCGCATCCAGCACCTGGGTGTCGATGTCGCTGGACAGGATCTCCACGTCATGCGCGTCGATGCCCGGCCATTTCTCCAGCAGATGCATGGCGATGGAATACGGCTCCTCGCCAGTGGAGGACGGGATGGACCAGATCCGCAGCCGCTCCCCGCGTGGCTTGATGCGCACCAGCTCGTTGAGGATGTCGTTGCTCATGCAGTCGAACTGGTAGGCCTCGCGCAGGAAGTAGGTCTCGTTGACCGTCATCGCGTTGACGAGGTGCTGCAGCTCCTGGCCTTCGCGCTCGAAGCGCAGCGCCACGAAGTACTCGCGGAAGTCCGCCGCGCCGGTGGCTTCCATGCGGTCCACGAGGCGCTTGTCGACGAAGTAGCGCTTGTTGTCGTCGAAGTGGATGCCCGTCTTGCGATAGAAGAACTCGCGGAACTTCTGGAAGTCCGCATCGCTGACCACGCGGGCCGCGCGAGCCGGGGCGGAGCGCAGGGCGGTGCTCATGCGGCCTCGATTCGGCTGATGGCCAGGTCGGCCGCGAACTGGATGAAGGCGTCGTCGTCGAAGCGGTCTCGGGCGGCGCGCAGGGCCGGCAGCTCGGCGCTGCTGCCCACCTCTGCCAGCACTTCCAGCGCGGCGGCCACCACATTGACGTGGGTCTCGTGGCGCAGCACCTGCACCAGCCAACCGGGCACAGACGCATGGCGCAGTTCGCCGAGCAGGTTGACGGTGAAGATGCGCACGTCGGGGTCCGGGTCGCACAGCAGGCCGTCGACGCACGGCGCCACGGCTTGGGGCATGGCGGCCAGCGCCTCGATGGCGCCATTGCGCAGCGTCGCGTCTTCGCTGCGCAGCAAGGGCAACAGCGACTGCACGGCGGCTTCGCTGGCGAGGGTGGCCAGGCTCGTGAAGAGCGCCTCACGCACGGCGCCGTCGGTCTCGGCAGCAAGGGCCTGGCCCAGGCTCAGGGCGGCCTGGGGGTGAGCCGCGAGATCGCGGGCCGCCAGGCGGCGCTGGCGCGGGTCGGCGTCGCCAAGCTGCTGCTGCAGGCCGAGCAGGTCGCGAGGATGCTGGCGCGGCTGCACCGGATGCAGTGGGCTGGGATTGCTTTTGCGCAGGGCCATGGCAGTGCTCAGTGGGGGCGGATCCAGTGGTTCAACTGGTCGCTGATGCGGTGGGAGGGCAGCACGCAGTCGGCGCCCTGGCGTTGGATGAGCTCTTGCGGCATGCCGAAGACGACCGCGCTTTCGGCCGACTCGGCGATGGTCCGACCGCCCTGTTGATGCAGGCGCGCCATGCTGGCGGCGCCGTCGAAGCCCATGCCGGTGAGCAGCACGCCCACCAGCTTCTCGGCCGGCATCAGGCGCAAGGCGCTTTCGACGAGCACGTCCACGCAAGGGTGCCAGGGATGGCCGGCCGCTTCAGGCGCGGGCATGGCAACCAGGCGGCCCAGGCGCTCGGCCAACACCATGTCGAAGCCGCCCTGGGCGATCACGACCTGGCCGGCGCGCAGCGGCGTGGGGCCGTCGCACTCCTGCACGTCCAACGCGCAAATCGTGTTCATGCGCTGGGCAAAGGTGGCGGTGAACTGGGCCGGCATGTGCTGGCAGACAAGAACCGGCCAGGGGAAGTCAGCCGGCAGCTGGGGCAGGATGTCTTCCAGCGTGCGCGGGCCGCCGGTGGAGACGCCGATCAACACCAGGCCATCCGGTCGGCTGGCGACCGGCGCGGGGCGGGGCATCACCGGCGGTGGAGCCACGGCGCGCACCCGTGGCGTCGGGCGTGCGGCCGTGGGCGTCGGCGCGAGGGTGCGGGTGGCGCGGGCCCGGCTGCCGCGCACGCGAGCCGTGCTGGCGGCACGCACCTTGCGCACCAGGTCGTCCGCCACGACGTCCATGTTCAGCGAGATCGTGCCGCCCGGCTTGGCAACATAGTCCACCGCGCCCAGGGCCAGGGCTTCGAGCGTGGGCAGCGCGCTGGCGGTGGTCAGCGACGAGACCATGATGACCGGCGTCGGTCGGGCGGCCATCAGCAGCGACAGCGCCGTGAGCCCGTCCATCTCTGGCATGTTGATGTCCAGTGTCACCACGTCGGGCTCGAAGGCCTGCACGAGTTCCACGCCCTCGCGGCCGCTGCGGGCCGATTCGACCTCGAAGCCCGCTTCGCTGAGCACCTGTCGCAGCACCTTGCGCATCAGTGCCGAGTCATCGACGACCAGGACCTTGTTGCCCATGTGTTGTCTCCTCCGGCCTCGTGTCGCTCAGGCGGCCTCGCGCTGCAGCTCGGGCAGCAGGACCGGGGCTTCGGGTTCGGTCGCGGCGAGCTCGTCCTGGCCTTGCCACTGCAGCAGCTGCGCCGGGTCGATGAGCATGATGAGCCGCTGCTGGCCTTCCAGCCGTGCGACCTCGCGGATCATGCGGCTCTGGGCTTGCGAGAGTGCCGGTGCGGGCGCCAGGCTCTGGCGCGGCACGCGCAGCACCTCGGCCACCGAGTCGACGATGAAGCCGGTGCGCTGCTCGCCCAGCGTGAAGACCATGATGCGTTGGCGGTCGTTGCGCGCGAGGGCGGGCAGGCCCAGGCGGCTGCGCTGGTCGATGACGGGCAGCACGGCGCCGCGCAGGTTGATGACGCCTTCGACAAAGGCCGGCGTACGCGGCACCTTGGACAATGGCACGGGCACGCGCACGATTTCCTGCACGGCCATGATGGGCACGCCGAACTCCTCGGCGCCGAGGCGGAAGATGACGAGCTGCAGGTCGTCCTGCACGGCGTTGGGAGTGGCGAAGTCCTGCATCGGGGTCTCCGTGACGGAGGAAGATTCATTCAACGGGGCATCCGTGGCGTCGCCCTGCAGCCCCCGGGTGAGCGCCGTGGCAGCGCGCACTGCCTCCAGGCCCAGCAGGCGCGCGGAGGACAGCACCGACACCAGGCGTCGGCCTTCGTCCAGGCGGCAGATGGCGTCGAACTCGGCGAGTTGGCGGTCGCGGGTCAGCAACTCGGGCACGGCATCGCTGTGCTGGCGCGGCACGCTGAGCACTTCCTTGACCGCGTCGGTCACCAGGCCGACCGGGCCGCAGCCGGGCAGGCTCACCACCACGATGCGCTGGTGCGTGTCGCCCTCAGGGGCGCCGAGGTGGAAGAGGCTGCGCAGGTCCACCAGCGGCAGCAGGCGCTGGCGCAACGAGATGACGCCGCGCACGTGGGCCGGTGCCTGGGGCAGGGCGGTCACGTCATCGGGGAGTTGGACGATCTCCTGCACGTCCTCGATGGGCAGGGCGTACTCCTGGCCGGCCACGGTGAAGCTGACCATGCGCAGGTCCTGCGCGGTCGCGGCGACGTCGTCGGCAGCCGCCGTGGCGGCAGTGCGGGTGTCGCGCACGCCGGCTTCAGCACGCGCGGCAGCCTCGCGCAGCACGGCCTGGAAGGCGCGCTGCACGAGCAGGTCGAAGTCCAGCACCATCAGCAGCTCGTCGCGGCCGTCAGCGGTCGGGCGGCGGATCAGGCCGGTCAGGCAGTCGGCCTGCACCACGGACTGGATGCCGGCGGCGGGTTGCAGTTCACCGGCTTCCACATGCAGCACGCTGCAGACGCGATCCACCAGAAAGCCCAGGGCCTGGCCGCAATGGATGACGAGGGCGCGTGACGCATCGTTCTGCGCGAGGTCGGGCAGGCCGACCAGGCGTCGAAGGCTCAGCAGCGGCAGCACGCGGCCACGCAGGTTGGCCAGGCCCAGCAGGGCCGGCGGGGCCAGCGGTAGCCGGGCGACCTCGGGCAGCCGGATGATTTCCTGCACCGGGCCCATGGGCACGGCGAACTTCTCGCCGGCCAGCTCGAAGCTGACGAACTGGCCTTCGGCCGCGGCAGCCTCGACCAGGGGCGGTGCCAGGGAGGTGGCGTCCATGAGGGTGTCTCCCTGGCGGGTCAGTTGCTTTGCAGTTCGTCGGCCAGCGAGGAGATCTCCTCGATGGCGGCGCTCAGCTCATCGGCGCCCTGGCTCTGCTGCCTGGCGGCAGCGGCGGCCTGCTCGGCGGCCTTCTCAGCCTGGGCCGCAGCGGCGGAGATCTGGTCCACGCCCACCCGCACCTGGGTCAGGGCGGCCGAGATTTCCACGGCCGTCTGTGCGGCGGCCGCATTGCCGTTTTCCACCGCCTGCACGTCGCGCTCCATGCGCAGCAGGTTCTGCGTCACGTTGCGTGCCTTGTCGACCTCGGTTTGTGCCGCGCTCATGATCTCGGCGAGGTCGCGGCCGACGAGGGCGATCTGGTCCTGGATGCTCTTGACGAGGTCCTTGATGCGGTCGGCGTTCTCGGCCGAGTCGTGTGCGAGGTTGCGGATGTCGGTGGCCACGACGACGAAACCCTTGCCGTACTCACCGGCGCGCGCGGCTTCGATGCTGCCGTTGACGGCCAGCATGTTGGTCTGCACCGAGACCTGGGTGATGGCATCGACGATCTTGTCGATCTTGCGGCTCACCAGCTCCAGCTCCTTGATCTGCTGCATGCTGGCGCGCGTGGCCTGCACGCCCGCGCTGATGCTGGTGATGAGGGCGTCGATGTGGGTCTTGTTCTCGCCCATCAGCGTGCGGATGGCACCGGCGCGCTCGCGGGCTTCGGTGGCACGTTGTTCGGCGAGCTGTGCGGCCTTGCCGATCTGGGTGATGGCCGCGGCCGATTCAGCCGTGGCGCTCGACTGGGTCTGGGCGCCTTTGCGGATCTGTTCCAGCGCGACCATGATCTGGCTGGCGGCGCGGGTGATCTCCTGCACCGTGCTGCTGAGTTCCTCGGCCGCGGAGGCCACTTCCTCGGCGCTCTTGGAGATGTCGGTGGAGTTCTTCAGCTCCTCGGCGATCTCGGAGAGATTGGCGGCGGTCTGCTCGCATTCGGCCAACGCGGCGGACTGCTCTTCCACCGTCTTGGCTGACTCCTCGCAGGCCGAGCTCTGCTCGGTGGAGGCCGCGGCGATCAGCTCGGTGCCCTTCAAGGCCTGCTGGGCGGCCACGCTGCTTTGCGCGGCAGCCGAGGCAATGGTGGTGGCGCCTTGCACGATCTCAGCAGCATCCGTGCGGATGCGATCGAGCTGCGAGGAGATGACCTGGCTCTTCTCGACCTCGGCCTTGATGCTCTCGGCCGAGGTGTTGATGCCGGAGGCGATGCTGGTGACTTCGGTCTGGATCTGGCCCACCAGATCCTGGATCTGCTTGGCGCTCTTCTCGCTGGTCTCGGCCAGGGTGCGCACCTCGTCGGCCACCACGGCAAAACCCTTGCCGTGCAGGCCGGCGCGGGCGGCCTCGATGGCAGCGTTCAGCGCCAGCAGATTGGTCTGGTCGGCAATGCGGACGACCGCCTTGACGATGTCACCGATGTTGGCCGCCTGGCGCTCCAGCTCGCCCACCATCTCCACCGACGCCGCCTGGCGTTCGGCGGCCACGCCCACCGCCTGGATGGTGGCGGTGATCTCGGTGTTGATCTGGCCGGCGAGATCGCGCATGCCCTCGGCCTTGGTCTGGGCTTCGCGGCTGGCGCCGAGCTGGCGTTCCAGGGCGCCCGTCACCTGGGTGATGGCTGCCAGCGATTCCTGTGCGGCACCGGCGGCCTCTTCGGCGCCGCTGGAGATCTGGTCGGCGGCTCGCTTGAGCTCCTCGGCGGCGGAGGCGGCTTCGTTGATGCCGGCAGCCAGTTCGGCGCTGGCGCTGGCCACGCGCTCCGCGGCTTGCTGCTGCTTGGCCAACGTGCGGGCGCGGCGGCGATAGAGCTCGGCGTCGCGGTTCATGGTGCGGTTCAGGCCCTTGGCCACCACGGCCGGAGCGGGCGTGCCCTGCAGGGCGTCCTTGTTTTTGACCACCAGCGACATGCCGTTCTCCTTTGACTCGGTTGTCCGGTCTGCCGGGCGCCTATCGCTCGTGACCGATCGCTAAGTGATTCAATTGCACCACCAAAATGATTAAAACGCTACTTATGAAATCGGCTGGGCGCGCAGCAATCGATTGAAGCGTGCATTAGTCTGCAAAAATGCGAGGGTCGGCCTTGTGCCGACGGACGAGGCTCGGCCCAGGGCCTGGGCTCAGGCCGGGCGCGGGGCGTCGCGGAAAGGGGATGAAAAGCTGGCCAGGCGCGCAACGGCGCCGGCGGCTCAGGGCAGCGTGGTGGTCAGCACGCGGCCGTACAGCGGGGGCACGACGAGTCGCAGACGCGAGCCGTTCACCGGCACCGGCGTGTGGGCCAGCCCGTCCTGCAGCAGTGTCACGCCGGGCGGCACGTCCACGGTCACCGTGCGCGGCACCAGGCTGTTGTTGGTTGCCGTCAGCGCCCAGGTGGCGTCGTCCTGGCGGGCCAGCACCACGACATGGTCGTCCACATGCAGCGGAGCCTGCAGCGTGCCGTGGCGCAGCACCGGCAGGTCATGGCGCAGTTGGGTCAGACGCTTGAAGTCCGCCAGCAGGGCCTCGTCCGGCTGGCCACCTTGGTCGGCCCAGGGGTAGGGCATGCGGTTGAAGGGGTCGTCGCCACCGCCCACGCCGACCTCGTCGCCGTAATAGATGGTGGGCGCGCCGGGGTAGGTCATCTGGAAGAACACGGCCAGGCGCAGCCGGCGCTTGGCCAGGGCCAGGTCTTGCTCCTCGCCGAAGTGATGCAGGGCACGGGGTTGGTCGTGCGTGGACAGCAGGTTCATCAGCGCCGAGAAAGCCTGCGGCGGGTAGGCCTCGCGCATCAGCTCCAGGTTGGCCGCCATGACTGCGCCCGACTTGCCGGCCGCGTAGTCGAGCACGGCATTGCGGAAGATGTAGTTCATGGTGCTGTCGAACATGTCGCCAAGGAAGTACTTGGAACTGTCGAACCAGGTTTCGGCCACCGTCAGCGCATCGGCCTTGCGGGACTTCACCGCGCGGCGCCACTCGCGCCAGAAGTCGTCGGGCACCCAGGGCGCCACGTCCATGCGCCAGCCCGCCGCACCGCGGTCGAGCCAGAGTTTGGTGACGGAATCGTCGTCACCATAGGCAAAGGCGCGGAAGGAGGGGCTGTTCTTGTCGAGCTCGGGCAGGTCGGTCACGCCCACCCAGCCCTGGAACTGCTGGTTGGGGTCTTTCTCGTCGGGCTTGAACTTGAACCAGCTCGCATACGGCGAGGCGGGGTTGATGCGGCCGCTGTCGAACGCGCCGCCCTTGGGAAAGTTGTTGAACCGGTTGAAGTAGGGCGAGTCGGCGCCGACGTGGTTCAGCGAGGTGTCGGGAATGACGCGGATGCCGCGCTTGGCCGCTTCGGCGCACAGGCGCACGAAGTCATCGTTGCTGCCGAAGGCGGGGTCGATCTGCTTGTAGTCGGCCGCGTCGTACTTGTGATTGCTCGGTGCGCGGAAGACGGGCGTCAGGTACAGCGCATTGGCACCCAGGCTTTGGATGTAATCCAGCTTGTCAATGATGCCGGCGAGGTCGCCGCCGAAGAAGTCGTTGTTGTAGAGCGGGTCCGAGCCATCGCCGGTGCCCGGCTTGAAGGGCTTCTCGTTCCAGCGGGCGTGACGTTCCACATCGCGGTCCTGATAGCGGTCCTGCGGTCGGCCGCCGCCGGGGCGCGGGTCGTTGCTGGGGTCGCCGTTGCGAAAGCGTTCGGGGAAGACGTAGTAGTACACGACGTCACGCGCCCACGCCGGCACCGTGAAGTCGGCCGCGTAGATGGTTTGCCGGTAGCGCCGGATGCGCTTGTCCTGGGCGGGCAAGCGCTCGACGCTGGCCGCGCCCATCGAGCCTTTCTCGCGGGTCCAGTAGATGGTGTCCTTGTTGTTCTGCAGCGCGTAGCGGCCCTGCGCGGTCTCGAGTTCGAACCAGTAGCCGTACACGCCCGGCTCGCTGAAGCGGTAGCGCGCCGCGAAGCCCGTGCCCATGCCGCGCGACTCCGGCGTCATGTCGATGCGGGCCAGCGGCTCGTAGGCGAGCTGCTCCTGGTTGCCGGTGAGGCGCCGTCGCTCGACGACGAGGGTGGCGCGCTTCAGCCCCGGCACGTCGTTGCCCACGCGGAAGGTGAACTCGGTGCCGGCCGGCTGGGCGCCGAAGGGTGCCTTGAACTCAGCCTCGCGCGAATGGAAGTGGGTGGTGAGTGCGGCGCGATCGGTGATGGGCCGGGGCGGGGTGGGCTTGAAGGTCTGCGGGCCCACCTGCAATTGGCCGCGGCTTTCCGCGTTCAGCTGCAGCCGCAAGGTATGCGCGCCGGTGAAGATGCGTTCGAGGTTGGCGGGCGCGCCACGCTGCGGCTGGCCCTGGGCATTGCCGCCGAAGGTGGCTGCGGCAGTCCATTCTTCGTCGGCGATCTTGAAGCTCTGCGCGCCGCGGGCGGTCAGGTTGAGGTAGTAGGCGTCGCAGCGGTACTCAAAGGCCTGCTCGTCCTGCGCTGCCCAGTTGTTCAGGCCGCCCCGCAGGTACAGAACGGTGTCACCCAACGGCGCCGGCTTGCAAGGTGCGGCCCAGGCGAGGGCCGGTGCGAGCAAGAGCAGTGCGGCCCGCAGCACGGTCTTCAGCATGCGGTTCAGCCCTTGACACCGCCAGCGGTCAAGCCCGAGACGATCCAGCGCTGGGCCAGCAGGAAGACCAGCGTGATCGGCAGGCCCGACAGCACCGCGGCCGCGGCGAAGTCGCCCCACAGGAAACGCTGGTCGTGCAGGAAGTACTTGGAGCCGACGGCCAGGGTCAGGTTGCCCTCTTCACGCAGCAGGATGGAAGCGACCGGGTACTCGATGATGGTGCCGATGAAGGCCAGCACGAACACCACCATCAGGATGGGCACGGCCATGGGCAGCAGCACCCGCGAGAAGGCCTGCCAGTGGCTGGCGCCGTCGACCTTGGCGTTCTCCTCGATCTCGACCGGGATGGTCTCGAAGTAGCCCTTGATCGTCCACACATGCGTCGCGATGCCGCCGAGGTAGGCCAGCACCAGGCCGGCGTGCGTCTCGACGCCCAGCGCAGGAATGTAGGTGCCGATGGTCTCGAAGATCGCAAAGATGGCCACCAGCGCCAGCACGGGCGGGAACATCTGCAGCAGCAGCATGCCATTGAGCACCGGCTTGCTGAAGCTGAACTTCAGCCGCGCGAAGGCATAGGCGGCGGTGGTGGAGATGGCCACGATCAGGAAGGCCGAGGCGGTGGCGACCTTGATGGAGTTCCACAGCCAGGTCAGCACCGGGAAGGGTGGCTGCACGAGACTGCCGTCGGCCGCCTGGTAGGGGATGCCGAGGGCGAGCTTCCAGTGCTCCAGGCTGATCTCGGTCGGGATCAGGCTGCCGGTGGCGAAGTTGCCCGGGCGCAGCGAGATCGACACGACCGCCAGCAGCGGGAAGAGGGTGATGGCAATGAAGACCCACATCACCGCGTGCGCCGCGAAGGAGCGCCAGCGGGCTTGCTTGCCGAGGACGATGGCCATTCAAGAACTCCCAAATGCATTGGCCACAGAGGCACAGAGACACAGAGAAATACAAAGGAATTTCCTCTGACAAAGGAATTTCCTCTGTGTCTCTGTGCCTCTGTGGCTGTGTTCGGTTTTCATTTCTGCGCCTTGGCGGAGAGACGCAGGTTGATCAACGACAGCGCCGCGACCAGGAAGAAGATCAGCGTCGAGATCGCCGCGGCCAGGCCGAAGTCGGAGCCCGAGTCGCGGAAGGCGATGCGGTAGGTGTAGCTGACGAGGATGTCGGTCTGGCCCGCAGGCAGCTTGGTCGAGAGGAAGTCCGGCCGGCCGTCGGTGAGCAGCGCAATCAGCACGAAGTTGTTGAAGTTGAACGCGAAGGCGCTCACCAGCAACGGTGCCAGCGGCTTGATGATCAGCGGCGCGGTGATCTTCAGGAAGTTGGTGGCCGGGCTCGCGCCCGCCAGGGCCGAGGCTTCGTAGAGGTCGGCTGGGATGGCCTTCAACAGCCCCGAGCACAGGATCATGATGTAGGGGTAGCCCAGCCAGACGTTCACGATGAGCAGCATCGTCTTGGCCAGCAGCGGGTCGGCAAACCAGGCCGGCTTCACGCCGAAGAGGGCATCCAGGATGGCGTTGATCTCGCCGAAGTTCTGGTTGAACAGGCCCTTGAACACGAGGATGGAGATGAAGCCCGGCACCGCGTACGGCAGGAACAGCAGCGTGCGGTAGGTGGTGCGAAACCGCATGCCTTCCCAGTTCAGCATCACCGCGAACAGCATGCCGATGGCCGTGGCGAACGCGACAGTCAGCGCCGAGAACACCACCGTCCACCAGAAGATGGACAAGAAGGGGCCGCGGAACTCCGCGTCGAACAGCATGCGTGTGTAGTTGCCGACGCCGATGAAGGCCTTGAAGCCGGGCTGCAGGGTTTCACCCGCGTCCGACTGGAAGAAGCCGGTGTCCCGGTTGGGCGTGAAGACCACGCCGTCGGCCATGCGCGTGAGCTTGCCGTCGCTGTGGCCCGTCCATTGCGGCTTGACCGGACCGAACTCGCGCAGGCCCAGGTAGTGCAGGGTGGTCTGGTCGGGCAGCACCAGCACCAGCTTGGCCAGGGCCTCGCGGTGCTTGACCAGGTCGGCCAGGGGCAGGGCACCCCCGGCAGGCAGGTTGCCGGGCGCGGGGGCGGTGAGGTCAACGCGCAGCGGCGCGCCGGCACGCAGGGCCAGCGGCGGCGATACCCAGCGCGGCGCCGTCTCGCCGTCGGCGCGCAACACCAGGCGGTACTCCGCACCGCTGGCATGCAGGCTGTAGCCCAGCACCTGGTCTTCGATGGCGTCGCGCTGATCCAGCAGGTACTCGCGCACGCGGCTCTCGCTGAGCAGGTGGGTGCTGGAGTAGTTGGTGAACCCGATCTGTGCGGTGTAGACCAGCGGGAAGGCGATGAACACCAGCATGCCCGCCACGCCCGGGAAGAGGTAGCGCCAGGCAAAGCCGCCCCGGCTCAGGTAGACGTAGAAGCCCGCCGTGAACAGCACCAGCAGGCCGCTCGCCCAGGCGGCCTGGCCGGCGGTGTAGATCGCGAACACGAGGTAGAGCGCGCCCAGCATCAAGGCGACGGCAGCCGGCCAGTACAGCGCCCGGGACAGTCGCTCGCTCAGCGTGGGGCCCAGGGTGGTGTAGCTGCCCTGGCCGAGGGTGGAGGAGGTCGCGTTCATTTGTTCAGCAGCATCCGGGCAGCGGCGCCGTCAAGCGCGTCCTTGGGGGACTGCAGGCCGTTGGAGATGGCCTCCAGGGCGGCGTCCATGGCGGTCCAGAAACGGCCGACCTCAGGGATGTTCGGAATGGGCGCGCCGTTGCGCGCGTTGGTCATGCTCGCCTTGATCAGCGGGTTGACCGACAGCTCGGTGTAGAAGGCCTTGTTGGCTGGCACGCCGATGGGCACGTCGGCGTCCAGCACCTTCAGCGCCTCGGGGCGCATCAGGTGGTTCTCGATGAACTCCTTGGCGATGTCCTTGTTGCGGCTCGGCGCAGCAATCATGCAGCCCAGTACGCCGACGAAGCTCTTGCTCGGCTTGCCCGGGATCACGGCCGGGATGCCCGCCACGCCGAAATCGATCTTGGCGCGGCGCGCGTTGTCCCAGGCCCAGGGGCCGGAGATCATCATGGCCACCTCGCCGCGGGCGAAGGCCGATTCCATCTCGGCGTAGTTGGCGCCCTTGGGCATGTGGCCGTCACGGATGAGCCGGTCCAGCACCTCGGCCGCCTTCAGGGCGCCAGCCGAGTTCACGCCGACCTGGCGTGCGTCGTAGTCGCCCTGCGCATCGCGGCGGAAGATCTCCCCGCCCGCGCCGGCCAGCATCGGCCAGGTGAAGAAGCTCTTGTTGTAGTGCCACAGGATGGCGTGCTTGCCTTGGGCTTGGAGCTGCTTGTCCAGCGCGATGACCTGGTCCCAGGTCTCGGGCGGCGTGGGCACGAGGGCCTTGTTGTAGATGAGGCCCGTGGTCTCGATCGCGATCGGGTAGCCCCAGATGCGGCCGCGGTAGCTCAGCGCCTGCCAGGCCTGGTCCTCGACCTCCGCCTTGAGCTTGGCGGACGGGCGCAGTGGCGTGAGCAGGCCAGCCTTGGCCCATTCGCCGACGCGGTCGTGCGGCCAGCAGAAGATGTCGGGCCCCTTGCCGGCACCGGCGGCCTGCTGGAACTTGTCGGTCGGGTCGACCGGATGCTCCACCACCACCTTGACGCCCGACACCTTCTCGAAGGCGTTGCCGACCTTCTGCAAGCCGTTGTAGGCCTTGTCGCCGTTGATCCAGACGAGCAGGCGCGGCGCGGTCTCGGCCTGCGCGGGCTGAAGGAATGCACCGCAGAGGCACAGCGCCACAGAGGCGCTCAGGCGATGGAAGAGGCGTGCCCTCTCTGTGCCTCCGTGCCTCTGTGGCTGTGTTTGCTTTGTGTTCATGCCGACAGCTCCGGTGCTGCGAGGCGGCGGAGCGCACGGCCCTGGCTGTCGAACACGTAGAGGGCTTCTTCCGGCAGGTGCAGGTCCAGAGCCTGGCCGCTGCGCAGCCGATCGGCGCCATTGCGGCCTTCGAACTGGCAGGTCAGCGGCTCTTCCAGGCCCGGGTAGGGGCAGTAGGCGAAGGTGATGCCGCCCAGCGACTCGACGAAGGCCACCGTGCTTTGCAGCAGGTTGCCGTGGCCGCCCTGGCGGATGTGTTCGGGCCGCACGCCCACCGTCACTTTGTCGCCCGGCTGCGCCCCCTGACCGGAGACCCGCGCGCGCAGCGTCACGCCGCTGCCGGCCAGTTTGACGTCGACATGGCCGGGCTCGATGGCGGTCAACTCCCCGGCGATGAAGTTCATCTTGGGGCTGCCGATGAAGCCCGCCACGAACAGGTTGCAGGGATGCTCGTACAACTCCAACGGCGACCCGACCTGCTCGACCTTGCCGGCAGACAGCACCACGATGCGGTCGGCCAGCGTCATGGCCTCGACCTGGTCGTGCGTGACGTAGATCATCGTGGTCTTGAGGTCTTCGTGCAGCTTGGCGAACTCGTAGCGCATGCGCACGCGCAAGGCGGCGTCGAGGTTGGACAGCGGCTCGTCGAACAGAAAGACCTCAGGCTTGCGCACGATGGCACGGCCGATGGCCACGCGCTGGCGCTGGCCGCCCGACAGGTCCTTGGGCTTGCGGTCGAGCAGGTGCTCGATGTGCAGGATCTTGGCGGCGCTGCGCACGGCCGTCTCGATCTCGGCCTTGGGCACCTTGGCCAGCTTGAGCCCGAACGCCATGTTGTCGAACAGGTTCATGTGGGGGTAGAGCGCGTAGCTCTGGAACACCATCGCGATGCCCCGCTCGGCCGGTGGCACGTCATTGACGACCCGGCCGCCGATGCTCAGCTCGCCGCCGGTGATTTCTTCCAGGCCGGCGATGGAGCGCAGCAGCGTGGACTTGCCGCAGCCCGAGGGGCCGACGAAGACCATGAACTCGCCGTCGCGGATCTCCAGGTCGATGCCGTGGAGGATGCGGATGTCGCCGTAGGCCTTCTCTACGCCGGTGAGTCGAACGTCAGCCACTTCTAACCTTTCAAACGCCGGGTGCCTGGGTGCTCGACCACGCCGGCCTGTCTCGCGAAATCGGGCTCAAATTTCTCGTCTTCGCCCGTGTTTGTAGACAATATACAGTTCTGCGACGGCTTGAACAACAGCGACTACCCGCTTGAATCCCGATGAAACCTTTGTAGATCAAGCATTTGCAGATCGAGCCGGGTTTTCCCGATGTAGTCAAACTACACAAGCGTCCGAAGCTGGTCGATACTTCGCCCAACGCTGCCTGTCGAGTAGCATTCTTGCCCCCGTCGCCGGGGGTCGGCACTGATGAACACCCCAACCCGCCCGCCCGTCCAACGCAAGACCCAGCCCAAGGCCGCCACTGCGATGAAGAAGCCGACTGCCCTCACTGCTGAAGACCAGGCGCTGCGCGCCGCCTTCGAGACCGCCTACGAGCGCGAGCTGTCGCAGAGCAGCCATGGCGCCACGCCTCAGGCCGCCCTGCATGCGGCGGCCATCGCGTGCCGCGAGACCCTGGCGCGCCGCTGGGCGGCCACCCAGGCGCAGGATGCGCAGCGCGGTGAGAAGGCACCGGTGCGCCGCGTGCACTATCTGTCGATGGAGTTCCTGATGGGCCGTGCGCTGTCCAATGCGCTGGCGGCGCTGAAGCTGTCCGAGCCTCTGGCGGCCAAGCTGGCCGAGCAAGGCCTGGCCCTGGGTGACGTGCTGGAGCGCGAGCCCGATGCGGCGCTGGGCAATGGCGGCCTGGGTCGCCTGGCGGCCTGCTTCCTGGACAGCTTTGCTGAACTGGAGCTGCCGTCCTTCGGCTACGGCTTGCGCTACCGCTATGGCACCTTCGCACAGGTCATCCAGCAGGGGCGTCAGCTCGAACAGCCCGACGACTGGACCCGCGACACGCCCGCCTGGGAGCTGCCGCGCCAGGACCTGCGCTACCACGTGGGCTTTGGTGGCCGCGTCGAGGTCGACGCCTCCGGTGTGCGCCGCTGGCTGCCGGCCGACAGCATCGAGGCCCAGGCCTTCGACTTCATCGTGCCCGCTCACCACAGCGACCGGGTTTCGACGCTGCGTCAGTGGCAAGCCACGGCGGCGCCGATCGCCTTCAAGCCCTTCTGTGAAGGCGACTACGCCCGTGCGGCCCGGCACCAGGTGCTGGCCGATGCCCTGAACTGGGTGCTCTATCCCGACGACTCCACCGAGGCTGGCCGCGAGCTGCGCCTGAAGCAGGAGGCCTTCCTGGTGAGCGCGTCGCTGCAGGACCTGGTGGCGCGCCACCTGCGCGAGTTCGGTTCGCTGCACAACCTGGGCAAGACCAACGCCATCCACCTGAACGACACCCACCCGGCCCTGGCGCCCGCCGAGCTGATGCGCCTGCTGCTCGACGAGCACGGCCTGGGCTGGGACGAAGCCTGGAAGATCACCCGCCAGGCTGTGGCCTACACCAACCACACGCTGATGCCCGAGGCGCTGGAAACCTGGCCCGTGCGCATGTTCGAGCAACTGCTCCCGCGCCACCTCGAGATCATTTACGAGATCAACCACCGCTTCCTGGCCGAGCTGCAACAGCGCTTCCCCGGCGACCATGCGCTGGCCTCGCGTGTGTCGCTCATCGATGAGGGCAGCCACGGCGGCGAGCGCCGCGTGCGCATGGCGTCGCTCGCGCTGGTGGCCTCGCACCGCGTCAACGGCGTGGCGGCGCTGCATTCGGAGCTGATGGTGCAGACCATCTTTGCCGACTACGCCCGCGTGTGGCCGGAGCGGTTCCACAACGTCACCAACGGCGTCACGCCGCGTCGCTGGCTGCAGCAGGCCAACCCGCTGCTGTCGCAACTGCTGGACAGCCGCATCGGCGACGGCTGGCGCAAGGACCTCGCCGAGCTCGCTGAGCTCAAGCCCCTGGCGGCCGACCGCGTGCTGGGCGAGGAGTTCCTGGCCGTGAAGCGTGCCAACAAGGAGCGCCTGGCGGCCGTCATCCGCCGCGAGTTGGGCCTCACGGTCAACGTGGACAGCCTGTTCGACATCCAGATCAAGCGCATCCACGAATACAAGCGCCAGCTGCTGAACCTGCTGCACGTCATCAGCCGCTACCAGGCCATCCGCGACAACCCCGACGCGAACTGGGTGCCGCGCACCGTCATCATTGCCGGCAAGGCGGCCTCGGCCTACCAGATGGCCAAGAGCATCGTGCGCCTGGCGCATGACGTGGCGCGCGTCATCAACAGCGACCCGCGCGTGGGCGACAAGCTCAAGCTCGTCTTCCTGCCCAACTACAGCGTCACGCTCGCCGAAAGCATCATCCCGGCAGCCGACCTCTCCGAGCAGATCTCCACCGCCGGCACCGAGGCCTCGGGCACGGGCAACATGAAGTTCGGCATGAACGGCGCGGTCACGATCGGCACCTGGGACGGCGCCAACATCGAGATGGCCGAGGCCATGGGCGTGGAGAACATGTTCGTGTTCGGCCTGCGCGCCGATGCGGTCGCCAAGATCAAGTCGCTGGGCTACGACCCGCGCCTGTATGTCGAAGAGAATCGCCAGCTGAAGCGAGTCATCGACGCCATCTCGGCCGGCGTGTTCAGCAACGGTGACACCGAGCGCTACCGCGCGCTGGTGGACAGCCTGCTGCAGCGCGACGTTTACCTGCTGATGGCCGATTTCGCGGATTACGTCGCCACCCAGGCCAAGGTCGACACGCTGTTCGCCGACCGCGCCGCCTGGGCTGAGCGCGCCTTGCGCAACATTGCCGGCATGGGCCCGTTCTCGAGTGATCGCACGATCGCCGAGTACGTGGACCGTGTCTGGTCTGTCAAATCCTTGAACTGATGCTGAACGACGCCGACCTCGACGCCCTGCTGGCAGGCCGCCACGCCGACCCCTTCTCGCGGCTGGGCCTGCATGCGGACGACGCGGGTCGGCTGTGGGTGCGGGTGTTGTTGCCGGGCGCCGCCGATGTGGCCCTGCTGGATGCGGGCAGCGGCAAGCGAATCGTCGAGCTGGAGCACCGGCGGGGCGGCTTCTTCGAGGCCCAGGTGCCGCGGCGCAAGCACCGCTTCGACTACCGGTTGGCCGTGCATTGGGCCGGCGGCGGGGAGGGCGTCTATGCCGACCCGTACAACTTCTACCCGCAGCTCGGCGAGGATGAGCTCCAGGCCTTCGCCGAGGGGCGCAACTTCCGCCCTTGGCTGAGCCTGGGCGCGCATGTCGTGCAGTACGGCGACGTGCGCGGCGTGCGCTTCGCGACGTGGGCGCCGAACGCGCGGCGCGTCAGCGTCGTGGGCAACTTCAACAACTGGGACGGCCGTCGCCACCCGATGCGCCTGCGCCATCAGGCGGGGGTGTGGGAGATCTTCGTGCCGCATGCGGCCGAGGGCGACCTCTACAAGTTCGAGATCGTTGCCGGCAATGGTGCGCTGCTGCCGCTGAAGGCCGACCCCTACGCCCGCCGTGCGCAACTGCGCCCCGACACGGCCAGCATCGTCACCGCGCTGCCCGAGCCCACGCCGCTGCCGCGCCAGCGCGAGCGAGCCAACCAGCGCCAGGCGCCGATCAGCGTCTATGAAGTGCATGCGGCGTCGTGGCGGCGCGGCGTGTCGGGCGAGTTCCCGACCTGGGATGAACTCGCCGAGCACCTGCCCGCCTACGTGGCCGACCTGGGCTTCACGCATGTGCAACTCATGCCCATCAGCGAGCATCCGTTCGACGGCTCCTGGGGTTACCAGACCCTGGGCCTTTACGCCCCGAGTGCGCGTTTCGGCCCGCCGGAAGGCTTTGCGCGCTTCGTGAAGGCGGTGCATGACCAGGGCCTTGGCCTGCTGCTCGACTGGGTGCCGGCGCACTTCCCGGCCGACGCCCACGGCCTGGCCGAGTTCGACGGCACCCGGTTGTACGAATACGCCGACCCGCGCGAGGGCTTCCATCGCGACTGGAACACGCTGATCTACAACTTCGGCCGCACCGAAGTGCGCGAATTCCTCGTCGGCAGCGCCACCTACTGGATCGAGCGCTGGGGCGTGGATGGCCTGCGCGTGGACGCCGTGGCGAGCATGCTCTACCGCGACTACTCCCGGCCCGAGGGCCAGTGGATTCCCAACATCCGCGGCGGCCGCGAAAACCTCGAAGCCATCTCGCTGCTGCGCGAGATGAACGAGCATGTGGGCGAGATCGAAGGCGCCATCACCGTGGCCGAGGAAAGCACCAGCTTCCCCGGCGTTTCAGCGCCCACCTACGCCGGTGGCCTGGGCTTTCACTACAAGTGGAACATGGGCTGGATGAACGACACCTTGCGCTACATGGCCGAGGACCCGATCAATCGCCGCTGGCATCACGACAAGATGACCTTCGGCCTGATCTATGCGTTCAGCGAGAACTTCATGCTGCCGATCTCGCACGATGAGGTCGTGCACGGCAAGGGCTCCATGCTGAGCAAGATGCCTGGTGACGACTGGCAGAAGTTCGCCAACCTGCGCGCCTATTACGGCTTCATGTGGGGCCACCCGGGCAAGAAGCTGCTCTTCATGGGCCAGGAGTTCGCGCAGCGCAACGAGTGGAACCACGCCGAGGGGCTGCCCTGGGGCCTGCTGGAGGATGACCGGCACGCCGGCGTGCAGCGTCTGGTGCGCGACCTCAACAAGCTCTACCGCGAGCATTCCGCGCTGCACCGCCTGGACAGCGAGCCGGGCGGCTTCGAATGGATCAGCGCGCACGATGCCGAGCACTCCATCTTTGCGTGGGTGCGGCGCGACGGTACCGGCCGCATGGTCATCGTCGTGTGCAACATGACGCCGGTGCCGCGCGAGGGCTACTCGCTCGGCGTGCCGGATGGCGTGACGGCCTGGAAGGAAGCGCTCAACACCGATTCGGCCTATTACGGCGGCAGCAACATGGGCAACGGCGTGGCCGCGGCCGGCTTGCCGGTGCAGGCGCAGCCGGCGCATGGGCGGCGGCTGTCGATCACGATCAACCTGCCGCCGCTGGCGACTTTGTTTTTCGTTCCCATTTGATCTCCCAGCTGCGAACGCCGATGAACACAGCCACAGAGGCACAGAGACACAGAGAGAACACCAGCCTCTCTGTGTCTCTGTGCCTCTGTGGCAAGTTCGTGCCTTTGCGGCGCAGCCTCTGCAGTCCCTGAGATGGCCCACCTTCCCGACCTCCAACCCGGCTGGCACGAACCGCTCGGCGCGCTTGCACGCGATGGCGGCGTCAACTTCGCCGTGTTCAGCGAGAACGCGACCCGCGTCGAGCTCTGCGTGTTCGACGCCGAAGGCCAGCGCGAGTTGCGCCGTTATGCGCTGGAAGGGCCGCACGACGGCGTCTGGCACGGCTTTCTGCCGGGCGTCGGGCCGGGGCTGGTGTACGGCCTGCGCGCGCACGGCCCCTATGCGCCGGAGCAGGGCCACCGTTTCAATCCGAACAAGCTGTTGCTGGACCCGTATGCCCGGGAGATCGTCGGCCACTTCGGCTGGCGGGCTGAGCATCATGGCTACGAGCTCGGGCATCCGGACGGGCCGCGTTCGCTGGACTCGCGTGACAACGGCACCCAGGCGCTGAAGGCCCGGGTGGCGCCGCCTCCCGCGACGCTGGCGCCACAACGACCGCGCCGCGCGGCCGCCGATGTCGTGCTGTACGAGATGCACGTGAAGGGCTTCTCCAAGCAGCTGCCCGGCGTGCCAGAGGCGCTGCGCGGCACCTACGCCGGGCTGGCCCACCCCGCGGCCATCGCTCACTTCAAGCGGCTGGGCGTGACGACGCTGTCGCTGCTGCCCGTCCAGTACTGCATCGACGAGCCTCATCTGGCCGAGCGCGGCCTGCGCAACTACTGGGGCTACAACACGCTGGGTTTCTTCTGCCCTGACCCGCGCTGGGCGCAGGCGGCGCATCGCCATGACCCCACTGCGGTCACCGAGGAGTTCCGTGCCATGGTGCGGGCCCTGCATGACGCTGGCCTGGAGGTGGTGCTGGACGTGGTCTACAACCACACGCCCGAAGGCAATGAGTTCGGCCCGACGCTGTCCTTCCGCGGTCTGGACAACAAGACCTACTACCGGCTCGTCGGCGGCGACTGGAGCCGCTACGAGAACCTCACCGGTTGCGGCAACACGCTGCACGCCTCGCATCCGCGCGTGACGCAGTTCGTGCTGGACTCGCTGCGCTACTGGGTGGCCGAGATGGGCGTGGACGGTTTCCGCTTCGACCTCGCGCCGGTACTGGGCCGCGGCTCGCACGGATTCGATCCCAACGCCGCCTTCTTCACCGCCCTGCGCCAGGACCCCGTGCTGGCGGGCGTGCACCTGATCGCCGAGCCCTGGGATGCAGCCTATGACGGCTACCAGGTGGGCCGCTTCCCGGGCCGCTTTCTGGAGTGGAACGACAAGTTCCGCGATGCGGTGCGGGGCTACTGGCTCGGCGTGGGGCAGGGCGTGGGCCGGGGCGAGCTGGCGCGGCGCTTCCTGGCCTCGAGTGATGTCTTCCACCATGGTCAGCGCCTGCCGACGGCGTCGGTCAACTTCATTGCGGTGCATGATGGCTTCACGCTGGCCGACCTGACCAGCTATGCCACCAAGCACAACCACGCCAACGGCGAGGACAACCGCGACGGCCGCGACGGCGAGCTCTGCGCCAACTTCGGCGCGGAGGGGCCGACCGAGGACGCGCAGATCAATGCCACCCGCGAGCGCGTGCGTCGCGCGATGCTGGCCACCTTGCTGCTGGCCCAGGGCATGCCCATGCTGTGCGCGGGCGACGAAATCGGCAACAGCCAGGGCGGCAACAACAACGCCTACTGCCAGGACAACGCGCTGACCTGGCTCAACTGGGAAGTTGCCGACCACGGCCTCACCGAGCTCGTGGCCGAACTGCTGGCCTTGCGTGCCGCCGAGCCGCTGTTGCGCCACCCGCGCTGGTTCGCCACCGGCAGCGCCGAAGCCAGCATCGCCTGGTATGCCCCGAGCGGCCATGAGATGACGCCCAACGACTGGCACGATGCCGGCCAGCGGGCCTTCGGTGCCCAGCTGCGCGAGGCCGGCGCCGCCGCGCCGCGGCTGATGATCGTCTTCAACCCCGATGCCGCGCCGCTGCCCTTCCTGCTGTGCAACGGGCCCTGGCAGCTCGTGCTGGACAGCAGCGGTGAGTCGGCCCACCACACCCTCCTGGCCGGCCAGCCCTTGAGCGTGCCGGCTCGCTCTCTCCTCGTGTTGCGACACGCTTCGACATGAACCTGAACCAACGTGCCTCCGGTGTGCTGCTGCACATCACCTCGCTGCCCGGCCCCCACGGCATGGGCGATTTCGGCCCTGATGCCTACCGCTTCGTCGACTGGCTGCAGTCGGCCGGCCAGAGCATCTGGCAGCTGCTGCCCACCACGCCCATCGGCCCTGGCGACAGTCCGTACCAGGGCGTGTCGGCTTTTGCGGGCAGCCAGTGGATGGTGGCGCTGGAGCCGCTCGTCGCCAAGGGCTGGCTGGCGGCGCCGGCGGTGCCTGATTTCGACGCGCAGCATGTCGACTACGGCCGCGTCACGCCCTGGCGCGAGCAGCAGTTGCGAGCCGCCGCGGCCGGATTCTTCGAGCGCGCCTCAGCCACCGACCGCAAGGCCTTTGCCGCGTGGTGCCAGGCCCAGCAGAGCTGGCTGGACGACTACACCCTGTTCATGGCCATCCGCTCGCCGCTGAACGGCCAACCTTGGTGGACCTGGAGCGACGGCCTCAAGCGTCGCGACCCCAAGGCCTTGGCCGCTGCGCGCAAGCAGTACGCCGACGAGATCGCCTTCTGGCAGTTCGTGCAATGGCAGTTCGATGAGCAGATCGGCGCCCTCAAGGCCTACGCCAATGCGCGCGGCGTGCACATCATGGGTGACCTGCCCATCTTCGTGGCGCATGACAGCGCCGACTGCTGGTCGCGCCCGGACCTGTACTACCTCGACGACGATTTCCAGACCACCGTGGTCGCCGGCGTGCCGCCGGACGACCTCGGGCCGCTCGGCCAGCGCTGGGGCAATCCGCTGTACCGCTGGGACAAGATGGCTGCCGAAAACTACGCCTGGTGGACGGCCCGCGTGAAGCGCGCCCTCAGCCAGGCCGATGTGTTCCGCATCGACCATTTCCGTGGCTTTGCCGGCTACTACGAGATCCCCGGCGACAGCCCCGACGCCAAGCGCGGTGAATGGAAGACCGGCCCCGGCATGGCCCTGTTCGAAGCCATCAAGGCGGCGCTGGGCGAGCTGCCCATCGTGGCCGAAGACCTGGGCTTCATCACCGACGACGTGCACGAGCTGCGCGACGGCTGCGGCTTCCCCGGCATGAAGATCCTGCAGTTCGCCTTCGGTGCCGAGGGTGACCACGAGTTCCTGCCCCACATGTGGCCTCGGGCCGCCGTGGCCTATACCGGCACGCACGACAACGACACGGTGCGCGGCTGGTGGAACCAGGCCTCGCCGCGCGAGCGCGCCTTCGTGGGGTCTTACCTGGCCTGCGGCGAGCACGACATCCACTGGGCCATGATCCGTGCCTGCGCCAACTCGGTGGCCAACATGGCCGTCTATCCGCTGCAGGACGTGCTGGGCTTCGACAGCGCCCACCGCATGAACGTGCCCGGCGTGCTCGGTGGCAACTGGGGTTGGCGCTTCCGGTGGGACTGGGTGGGCAGTGAGCCGGCCCGCGTGCTGGGCCTGATCACCGCCGCGTCGGGCCGCGGCCCGTTCGAGTTGCTGAAGCTGCCCTGCTGACCGGCGCGCGCGTCAGCCCACAAGACAAAGGCCCCGGTCGGGGCCTTTGTCGTTCTTGCGGCGGCTTGGCGGGGTTCAGCGGGCCCACTCCAGGATCAGCGGGCTGCGTGCGGGCACAGTGAGGCGGTCACCCAGCGTGATGACCTGGCCGCCCAACACATCGCGGGCCTGCTCGCCGCCGCGAATCCGCTCCTGGAATCGGTCCAGCGCCAGCACGGCCGGCTGTGCGTTCTTGTTGAGCACGACCATCACCGTGCGTTCGGCATCGAAGCGGAAGAAGACGTACACGCCCTGCAACGGCGCGTACTGCATCAACTGGCCGTCGTGGATGACCGCGCTGCCCTTGCGCCAGTTGAAGAGTTGGCGCACCCAGGCCTGCATGTCGCGCTGCGCCGGGCTGAGCCCCACGCCGGTGAAGGCATTGGCGGTGTCGCCAGGCCAGCCCCCCGGCATGTCGGCACGCACCACGCCGTCGTCGCGCTCGGTCGGGCTTTGCATCAGCAGTTCGGTGCCGTAGAAGAACTGCGGGATGCGGCGCGTGGTGGCCAGGTAGGCCAGCGCGATCCGGGTCAGCCCCAGGTCCTGCTTCAGCACGGAGTACAGGCGCGGCGTGTCGTGGTTGCCGTCGAACAGCACCAGGTTGGCCGGGTCGGGGTAGACGAAGTCGTGCGCCAGGCCCTCATAGAGCTTGGTCAGGCCGGTGTGCGGGCCGTCCTCTTCGAGCAGTGCGGCCAGCAGATTGGCCTGCAGCGGGAAGTCCATCATGCTCGGTGCCTGCGACACATAGCCGTCGTGGTTCTTCTTGCCGCGCTGCCAGTACGCCACCACCGCCGGATGCGGGCTCCATTCTTCACCGACGATATTGAGCCGCGGGTACTCCTGCATCACGCGGGCCGACCACGCACTCAGGAAGTCGCGGTCGGAGTACGACCAGGTGTCGGTGCGCAGGCCCGACAGGCCCGCGGTCTCGATCCACCAGAGCGTCATCTGCGTGAGATAGGTCGCCAGCTCCGGCCGGCGTTGGTTCAGGTCGGGCATGCCGGGCACGAACCAGCCGTCGGTGAAGCGTTTGCGGTCGCTCGGCGCGGCGTACGGGTCCTGCAGCGTCATGCGCGCGTGGTGGGTCTCGGTGTACTGAGGCCAGGCGTTGACCCAGTCGGGTGCGGGCAGGTCCGCCATCCACCAGTGGCCGCTGCCGATGTGGTTGAGCACGATGTCCTGGATGACACCCAGGCCCTTGGCGCGAGCCTCGGCGACGAAGGCGCGGAAGTCCTCGTTGCTGCCGAAGCGCGGGTCGACCCGGTAGAAGTCGGTGGCGGCATAGCCGTGATAGCTGTAGGTGGCGCTGTTGTTCTCGACCAGCGGCGTCGGCCAGACCTGGGTGAAGCCCAGGCCAGCGATGTAGTCGAGGTGCTGACGCATGCCGGCCAGGTCGCCGCCATGGCGGCCGCCGGGCGCATTGCGCTGCAGGCCCTCCTTCATGCCGCCGGGCTGACCGCTGCCGCCCTGGGCGAAACGGTCGGGGACGATCAGGTAGATCGCGTCACGCGAGGTGAAGCCCTGGCGCTCGGCGGAGCCGGGGGCGCGGGCCTTGAGGGGGTAGCGCAGCGTGCGTTCGCCCAACGTCAGCGTGATCTCGCCGGGTGCCGCGGTCGGCGCGATGTCGAGGTCCACAAAGCGGTAGTTGGCGCTGGTCGCACGATGGCTGCCCTTGAGCGTCACGCCAGGGTAGGGCGCCAGGACGGGCTGGCTATCGGCAATGCCCGGCGCGTGCAGCATCAGCTGCAGGCGGGTGTCGCGCATGCCGACCCACCAGTTGGGTGGCTCGACGTGGGTGAAAGGCTCGGCGGCCATCGTGGGCAGGGTCATCAGCAGGGCAGTGGCAAGGGTGATCAGGGCCTTCATGACGGGTCCAGTCGGTAGACGCGCACGGACAGCGGCGGCAGGGTGACGCTGCCCTGCAGGGCGTTCGGCGAGCGCGGGTGCAGCGCCCGTGCGCGGGCCGGCAGCGCGATGCTGGCGGGGGTGTCGCCATAGTTGATGGCGATGAACACGCGCTCGCGGCCGTGCACGCGCTGGAAGCTCCACACCAGGCCTTCCACCCGGTCCGCTTCGTAGCGGCCGAGGGTCAACGCCGGTTGTGCGCGGCGCAGGGTGATCAGCTCGCGGTAGAAGTTGAACAGGGAGCCAGGGTCGCGCTGCTGGCTTTCGGCGTTGTGCCGGCTGCGGTTCAGCGACAGGGCGCGATAGGGCGTGGCACTGGTCGTGAAGCCGTCGGGGCCGCGGTTGCTGGGCGTCCAGCTCATCGGGGCGCGCAGCGGCGCGTCGTCATCCGGGGCGCTGCCGTCGATGCCGGCCAGGCCGATCTCCTCGCCGTAATAGACGAAGGGCGTCCCGGGCAAGAGCAGATAGCTGGCGGCGGCCAGGCGGTAGCGGGCTTCATCACCATGGAGCTGGTCCCACACGCGGCGGCCGGTGAAGATGTCGTGGTTGTGCAGGAAGGTGGCCATGGTGGGCGACATGCTGCGGTAGTAGTCCGCCACCTTCTGCACCGCGCCTGCCTCGCCCTTGGCGGCCTTCATCATCTCGTAGTTGAGATTGAAGGCGAAGGCGCCGCCACAGAGCGCGGGGTCGCCGTAGGCGATGGGCTCGGCCGTGGCCTCGCACACCACGTAGCGGCCCGGGTAGCTCTTGATCAGGTCCTGTAAATGCTTGGTCAGCGCGCGGCTCTCGGGCTGGTCGTTCCAGTCCTTGGCGTTGTTCTCGATGAGATGAGGCACGGCGTCGAGCCGGTAGCCGTCCAGCCCGCGGTTGAGCCAAAAGCGCAGCGAGTCCTCGTGGTACTGCACCACGGCCGGGTTGCGCATGTTGAAGTCGGGCATGTGCGGGCCGAAGGTGCCGAAGTAGACGTCGGGCGAGCCTGGCTTGAGCGGCGGCAGGTCTTTCAACGAACCAGTCCAGGTCCAGGGCTGCGTGGCGGCGTCATACCAGGGCACCTTGCCCCAGATGTCCCAGCCGGGGCCAGGGTCGGGGTTCCAGACGAACCAGCTGCGCCAGGGGCTGTTGCGGTCAGCCACGGCCTGCTGGAAGGGCGGGAAGGACCACGCAGCATGGTTGATGACGTAGTCCATCACGATGCCGATGCCACGCTTGTGCGCCTCGCGCACCAGTTCGTCGAAGTCCGCCAGCGTGCCGTATTGCGGTTCGATGCGGCGGAAGTCTGTCGTGGCGTAGCCGTGGTCGCGGTCGGCGCTCGCGGTGATGGGCATCAGCCACAGGCCGCTCACGCCCAGGCGCTGGAGGTAGTCGAGCCGCCGGGTCAGGCCGCGCAGGTCGCCGATGCCGTCGCCGTTGCTGTCCTGGTAGGCGCGCACGAAGATTTCCATGAACACGCCGTGCTGCCAGTCGGGCGGGAGGGTGCTGGCGCGCGGCTCCGCGGGCACGGGGCGGGTGTCGATGAGCGGCGCCGGGTCAGCCAGCACGGGGGTGGCCATCAGAGCCAGGGCGCTGGCCACGGCCAGGAGGGAACGGTTCATGTAATCGAACTACTTGGGTTGAGCGAGGCGAGCATAGCCATCCAGGTGGGCTGTGTCATGTGGGGAAAGTTGGAGATGTAGTTTTGCTACGATGCCCCGCAAAACTGGAGACATTGCATGACCCCGCACGCCGTGATGCCCTTGCTGCTGGCCCTGTTGCTCTCGGTGAGCGGGGCCCGTGCCAATGACCTCGACGACTGCAATCGCGAGCCGGCGCCCGCGCCGATGGCCAACGCGCCGGCACCGTCTGCCGCCTACTGGCTCAACGGCCACGCCCTTCAGTGGCCGGGTCTGCAGTTGCAGGCGGGCGAACGGGTGCGGCTGTTCCATGCGGCATCGGCCGGGTTGAAGATCGTCAGCGGCAAGGTCACGGGGGCCGACGGGGTTGTGGATGTTGCGCTTGCCGACCTGCCGTTGCCGGCACGTCTGCGCTTCATCGGCGATGGCCCGCGCTTCGTGCTGGCGCCGGATGTCGATGTGAAGGGCCTGCTGAAGTCGCAGCTGCTGCTGGTGCATGAGACGGCTGCCGGCGACGTGACAGCGGCAACGGGCATCCAGATGCCTGCCGCCCTGGACGAGCTCTACGCCGCGGCCGAGCAGGTGAGCGACCTCGGCGCCCATCCCTCGCCGTCGGGCACCGGCTTCGCGGTCTGGGCGCCGACGGCGCAGCGGGTGATGCTGTGCCGCCATGCCCGTGCGGGCGGGCCGGCCACGGCGGTGGCGCCGATGGCCTTCGATGCAGCCTCCGGCGTCTGGCGCACGCAAGTGGCGGGTGATCTCACCGGCCAGGCCTACCGCTACCTGGTCGATGTCGTGACGCCGACCCACGGTCGCGTCCGCAACCTGGTCACCGACCCGTACTCGGTCGCTCTCACGGCCGATTCGCGGCTGAGCGTCGTGGCCGATCTGGCTTCGCCGCGGCTCAAGCCTGCGGGATGGGACCGCCTGCCCGCACCTGCCCGGGTGAAGGCCGCCACTGACCAGGTCATCTACGAACTGCACGTGCGCGACTTCTCCATCAGCGACGAGACCGTGCGGCCGGCCTGGCGCGGCAAATACCTGGCCTTCACCGAAACGCGCTCCAACGGCATGCAGCACCTGCAGGC
>JAIPCJ010000232.1 GCA_021738245.1 Methylotenera sp.
GCGCCAGCAGCTCGGCGCCGGGGGGCAGGCGCAGCCCCAGGAATAGGCTCTCCGCCATGCCGGCCTCGGTGCGCTTGAGCAGGCGCAGCTCATGCACGCCGTCGGCCAGCGGCGTGGCCAGTCGCCATTCGCCCTCGCTGTTGCCGGGCACGCTGAGCACCTGGCGCTGCCCGTCGATTTCCACCGCGTAATGCGCCGTGCCCCAATGCCGCGAGGCGAAGCGCAGCGTCAGGGCGTTGCCGGTGAAGCGGGCGCGCAGCTCGCTGCCGCTCCAGGTCACGAGGCGCGCGCCGCCGTCGGCCGGGCCGATGCGGCCAACCCAGCGCAGCTGCGGGTGATCAGGCGCCACCAGGCCGGCGGTGGACGGGCTCAGCGGCAGCCGCTCGAAGGCGCTGGGGCGCTGGTCCTTGGGGTAGAGGCCGGCCTGCATCAGCGCGAGCAGCGAGGCCGGACGACCGCTGCCGGCCCATTCGTCAGCTTTCATGCGCACCTGCAGCAGATGGATGCCAGGCTCCAGGTCGCGGCCGACCACGGTGTAGTGCCAGCCGAGGTAGCCGCGGCGCTCCGGCACCTGGCCGCGCAGCGTCACCCAGGGGCCGTCGTCCACGCGGGCTTCAAGGTTGCGGTAGGCCTCGCTCTCGGCATGAAAGACCGCCACCTCGCTGCCCCAGCTCAGGAAGCGCGCCTCGGCATCGTCGGCCGTGCTGGTCCAGCCGGGCGGCTGGCCCGGCCACTCGGGATGCACCGCGCCGCCGCGGGTGAAGCCGTGCTGGGCGTAGGGCTGCAGGCGCTCGCCCATGGTCAGCCGGGTGAATTCGTGCGCGTGGCCGAAGAGCGGCGGGGGCAGTGCGGCCGCGTCAGCAGCCGGGGGGGAGGCCAGGAGAGAAGCGGGTGCGGCGGCCGCCGCATGGAGGGTCTCGGCCAGCGCGAGTGCGATGCGCTGATGCCCCGTGCCGTTGGGATGCACGGGTTCGTCGTACAGCGCGGCCCAGCGATCCTCACCCGCGTCGACGCGCGCCTGCATCCAGGCGCCGAAGTCCAGCGCCGCGAGGCCGTAGTGAGCGGCCAGGCGCAGCTGCAGGTCTGGTGCCGTGCGCGGCTGGTTGCCCTGCTGGGTCAGCGCCAGCACGACGACCGCCGGCGCCCCGCGCGCCTGCAGCAGGCGCCGCAGCAGGCCTTCGTAGCTGCTGCCGCGCACGGTGGGGTCCAGCCATTCATCGTTGACGCCGAATTCGGTGATGACAAGGTCGGGTTGGGCCGCCAGCACCTGGGCCTCGACCCGCTGCACGGCGGCGGCGGAGTCGGTGCCGCTCAGGCCCGCGTTGACCAGCTTGACCCGTGGACCGAGCGAGCGCGCGAGCAGTGCCGCCCAGCCGCGTTCGCGTGGCGGGTGCGCCGCGTGGCCGGTCGTGATGGAGCCCCCCACCGTCACCAGCGTGAGCGGCTCGCCGGCCGCCAGCTTCTTCATCACGGCCTGCAGGCGGGCATCCGCGTGGGCCGCGCAGGGCAGGGCGAGCGAGGTGGCCAGGGCCAGTCCTTTCAACCAGTGGTGATGCATGTCGTTCTCCGCTGCGCGGGCAGCGCCTGTGCCGGCGCCTGGGGCCGTGCGGGCAGCGCGCTCGCAAGGATCAGGGCTTTCATGGATGGCGGCGGCACTCGACCTCGGAAGGTCCACTTGTTTCGTCAATGTTTACTAAACGAATGACATTATGTCCGCCTGTTGAGTGGACTTGCGAGTTGTTTCCTTGGCAAAACATCAGGAATATCCCCGAGTGTGGGGTGGGATGCTGAGAAACAGAATGCGCAACAAAACAATGTTTAGCTTTGCCTTGGGCGAGGCAGGAGACAAGCCGCAGCCGGTGTCCGAGGGCCGCGGCACGTGGGGCCCCGGCGGTGTTGCCGGTGCCGCGCAGGGTCTGCTGCCGCCTGTGGCGCCTGCCGTTGCGAAGACCCCCGTGACCCTTGAACGATTGATCGACCTGCATGATGGCTGGCAGCTGGCCGAAGCGCCCGTGGGCGTGGAAGGCGCCGCGTTGGCCACCCTGCCGCGCGACGCCTGGGTGCGGGCTGCGGTGCCCGGCACGGCCCACGGCGCTCTGCTGGCCGCAGGCCGCATCCCGGACCCGTTCTACGGCTGCAACGAAGGGGCGGTGCGTTGGGTGGCCGAGCGTCGCTGGGTGTGGCGCCTGGACTTCGACGGCGGAGAGCTCGCAGCGCAGGAAGACCTCGTCTTCGAGGGGCTGGACACCTACTGCAGCGCCTGGCTGAACGGCGAGCTGCTGCTGCGCAGCGACAACATGTTCGTGCCTCACCGCGTGCCCGTGAAGGACCGCCTGCGGCCCGGCACCAACCAGTTGCTGCTGTGCTTCGAGCCGCCGCTGGCGTCCGCTCGCGCGGTGGAAGCCGTGCACGGCAAGCGGGCCCTGTGGAATGGTGACAGTGCGCGGCTGCATGCGCGCAAGGCGCAGTACCACTTCGGCTGGGACTGGGGCCCGGAACTGCTCGTCAGCGGCCCCTGGCGCGCGGTGCGCCGGCATGCCTGGTCAGCCCGCGTGGCTGACCTGACCTGCCGCAGCGAGGTGGACGTCACGGCCCGCCGCGCGACGCTGCAGGTGGCGGTGGACGTGGCCGGCGCCGTGGCGGGGCTGCGCTGTGTGGTCGAGCTGCTGGACCCCGACGGCCGCGTCACGGCCACACGCGACCTGCCGGCCGACGCGGCCCGCACCACGATCGAGGTGCCGGATGCGCGGCTGTGGTGGACGCGCGACTTGGGTGAGCAGCCGCTCTACACCGTGGTGGCCCGCGTGATGGCCGGTACCGACCGCGTGGCGCAGGATCAGTGCCGCATCGGCTTGCGCCGGTTGCGCCTGGTGCAGGCGGCGGTGGAGGGCGAGGCGGGCAGCAGCTTTCACTTCGAGATCAATGGCCAGGACGTGTTTGCCGGTGGTGCGAACTGGATTCCTGACGACAACCTGCTGGAGCGCATTTCGCCGGCCCGCTACCGCGAGCGCGTGGCCCAGGCCGCCGCGGCGAACATGAACATGCTGCGCATCTGGGGCGGCGGCATCTACGAGCACGAGGCCTTCTACGACGGCTGCGACGAGCTCGGCCTGCTGGTCTGGCAGGACTTCATGTTCGCCTGCGGCCTGTACCCCGCAAACGCCGACTTCCAGGCCAGCGTGCGGGCCGAGGCCGAAGCGGCCGTGAAGCGCTTGCGCCACCACGCCTGCCTCGCGCTCTGGTGCGGCAACAACGAGGACTACATGCTGGCCGAGTCGGTCGGCCTGGCCGGCCCCGGCGTGCCCGCCGACAGGTTCGAGGCGCGCGCGCTGTATGAAGGCCTGCTGCCCGCCGTCTGCGCGGCGCTGGACCCCGACCGGCCTTACTGGCCGGGCAGCCCGTTCACGCCGGGGGACGGCGCACGCAGCAGCGATGCCACCGTCGGCGACCGCCACAGCTGGGAGGTCTGGCACCAGCAGATGCTGCCCTACCAGCGCTACGGCGACGTGCAGGCCCGTTTCGTCAGTGAGTTCGGCATGCAGTCGCACCCGTCATTGGCGTTGCTGGAATCGGTGCTGCCGGAGGATGAGCGCTTTCCCGAGAGCCGCACGGTGCAGTGGCACAACAAGGCCGGCTCGGCGGCCGGGCCCGACGGCCACCGGCGACTGTCGGTCTACCAGGCCGACAACCTGCGGGCCACGACGACGCTGGCCGGCCATGTGTATGCCACGCAGTTCGTGCAGGCCGAGGCGATGCGCGTGGCCTACCAGGAGTTCCGCCGCCGCTGGCAGCGCCCCGGCGCGCGTGCGGTGGGCGGTGCGCTGGTGTGGCAGCTCAACGACTGCTGGCCCGTGACCAGCTGGGCCCTCATCGATGCCGCGGGCACGGTCAAGCCGGCGTGGCATGCGGTGCGCAGGGCGCTGGCGATGGTAGCGGTCGCAGTGCGCCTGGAGGCGCCCGGCGTGCGGCTGACGGTCATGCATGCGCAGCCCACCGCACGCGCGCTGCGCTGCGAGCTGCGGGTGTTCTCGCTCGACGGCCGTTTGCTGGCGCAGGCCAGCCAGCCGGTGGTGGCGCCGCCCTCGGGCACGGTGGAACTGGCGCTGGCGCTGGACCTGCCGGCCGAGCCTTCGGTGGCCGAGGTGCGCGCGCTAGATGAGCAGGGCCACGAGCTCGCCCGTGACTGCGCCTGGACCGAGCCCTTCCGCTTCTACCGCCTGGGCGAGGCACGTGTCGTCATCGAGGCCGAGGCGGATGGGCAAGGGCTGCGGCTGGCGACCGATCGCCCCGTCAAGGGCCTGTGGCTGACCGTGCCGGACGGCGTGGTGCTGGCCGACAACTTCATCGATCTCGTGCCCGGCGCGTCTCGTCGCGTCGGCGTGACGGGTGGCTTGCCCGCAGCCCTGAAGGTTGCCGCGCTGGACCACGCCGACGCGGTCGTCGCGCTGTCAAAGGCAAAGGAGGTTGCAAGCCCTGGTTGACCCCAATGCCAGATGGGGCACCAGTTGTTAGCGTTACCAAGGACAACTTCCAGCCGCCGGCCAGTTGTTGTCGCATGAGGTTGAACAAACCCATGGATCCCACCAAAGAGGAGCAACAAGGATGAGACATTTCAAGAGGACAACGTTGTCCCTGGCCGCCGTGCAAGCGATGGTCTGGGCAGCCTCACCGGCGATGGCGCAGACCGCGCCCGCCACCCCGGCCACGCCTGCGGCCGCCACGCCCGCCGCCAAGGACAAATCGACCCAGGCTCTGGAGACGGTCGTCGTCTCGGGCCGCCGCGCCGCCCTCGCCACGGCCCAGAAGATCAAGCAGAACTCCGACGAGATCGTCGACTCGGTCGTGGCCGACGAGATCGGCAAGCTGCCCGACCGCTCCGTGTCCGAGGTGCTGCAGCGCATCGTCGGCGCCACCATGTCGCGCGTGGCGGCCTCCAACGACCCGGTGCACTTCTCGGTGGAAGGCTCGGGCGTGAACATCCGCGGCCTCACCTATGTGGCGGCCCAGCTCAACGGTCGCGAAACCTTCAGCGCCAACCAGGGCCGCAACCTGGGCTTCGAGGACGTGCCGCCCGAGCTGATGGCGGGTGTGGACGTCTACAAGAACCCGTCGGCCGAGCAGATCGAGGGCGCCATCGGCGGCCTCGTGAACCTGCGCACCGCGCTGCCCTTCGACTTCCCCGGCTTCAAGGGCTCAATCTCGGTCGACGTCAGCCGCAACAGCCTCGCGGCCAAGAACAAGCCCAGCGTCTCGGGCCTGCTGACCAACACCTGGAACACCGACCTCGGCAAGATCGGCCTGCTGGTGGATGTGGCCCACTCGTTGAGCTCCAACCGCACCGACGGCCTGGTGCTCGACCCCTTCTACAAGCAGTCGGCCACCAGCACCACCTGGCTCTCGCGCGGCATCACCTGGCGCCAGCAGTTCTACGACCGCGTGCGTGACGGCCTGTACGCGGCAGCGCAGTGGAAGAAGGACGACCTCGAAAGCTCGCTGACCTTCTTCCGCTCCAAGTACCGCTTCGACTGGAACGAGAACAACGTCAGCAACCAGGTCGACCCGTACAACGTGCGCGTGAGCGGCGCCTCCTACGACGCCAACGGCGCGATGACCAAGGGCGTGCTGACCGGCGTGAACGGCAACGGCGACGTGACCGGCATCGAGGTCGAGAACCAGACACGCTACTCCAAGCGCAGCTCGCAGACCGATGACCTCTCCTGGAAGATGCAGGGCCGCGTCAACGACCAGCTGACCTGGTCGTCCGACCTGCAGTACATCAGATCCAAGACGCAGAACTTCGACTCCACGGTTGGCACTGGCGTGCAGTTGCCCAGCCAGCAGGTCGACTTCACCGGCTCGCTGCCGCGCGTGGTGTTCGACGATGCCGCCAAGACCGCGCTGAACGACCCGTCCAAGTACTACTGGGCCATGATGATGGACCACCTGGACAAGGGCAAGGGCACGCAGAAGGCGCTGAAGCTGGACGGCCGCTGGCAGTTCAAGGACACCGAGATCCTGGAGGACTTCCGCTTCGGTGTGCGCGTGGCCAAGCGCGATGCCGAGACCATCAACAGCATGAACGGCCAGGGCGACAGCTACAACTGGGCCACCATCACCCACGCCTGGCAGCTGGGCTGGAATATCGGCGAGCTGGCGTATATCAACCAGTCCAAGATCCCGACCTACAAGAACACCTTCAACAACTTCATGGGCGGCGGCAAGGCCGACCTGCCGGCG
>JAIPCJ010000034.1 GCA_021738245.1 Methylotenera sp.
GCCTTGCCCGACATCGTCAGGTGCTGCCAGCGCGCGGCCTTGAGCTGGATCTGGTGGGTGCCGCGGCGAGGCAGGTCGAGCTGCGCCTCCAGGCCGAGCAGGGGCGGGTGGTCGGGCGCCCAACTCAGCCGGGCGATGCGCAGGCTGCCGATCTGCACGCCCAGCGGCAGGCTGAGGTCAGGTGGCGGCTGCAGTGGTTCGCCGCTGGCCTGGCTGCGGATGGCGAGGTCGTCGACGCTGAGCTCCTCGGCCAGCAGCAGGCCGCTGCTGGCGGTCAGGCCCAGGCCCTTCCAGCGCAGGCCGCGCAGCTCGGCGCTGCCGCCGGGCCAGGTGATGACGAGGCGGCGCGCGCTGAATTCGCCCATCAGCGAGCCCTGCGGCTCTTCGATCTGCACGCCGGGCAGGTGCGCCAGCAGCCAGGCCCCGCCCGACGGGCGATGCAGCAGCCAGGACACGATGCCGGCCACCAGCACGATCACGGCCACCAGCCCGATCAGGCTGGCGCGCAGCACACGCAGGGAGCGCCTCATAGCGTGATGCCGACCGAGAAATGAAGACGCCACTTGCCCGTCTCCTGCGCGCGGGCGGCGTCGACCCGCAGCGGGCCGACCGGGCTGCGCCAGCGCACGCCCACGCCGTAGCCCACCACGGGGCGGTAGTCAGTCCAGCGTGAGGCGGCATTGCCGGCGTCGACAAACGCCGCGCCCCAGAGGCTGGGCAGACTCATGGTGAACGGCCGGGCGATCTCCAGGCTGCCGGTGGCCATCACACGGCCGCCCAGGGTCAGGCCATTGCGTTCCACACCCAGGCTGCGGTAGGCGTAGCCGCGCACGGAGTCGTCGCCGCCCGCGAGGAAGAGCAGCTTCTCGGGCACGCCGACGCGCTCGTGCGCAATCACCTGGGCCACTTCGGCCCGGGCCGAGGCATACCAGCCGCCCAGCGGCTTGTAGGCGCCGAGCTTGAACTGCATGCGGCCGAAGGGGCCGCTGTCATCGCTGCCGCCGCCGCGGGCGTAGCCCAGGCCCACGAGGGCCAGGGCCTGGTGGCCGTCGGTGGGCAGCAGCGAGCTGTCGAGCCGGCGGCGAATCCACTGCTGGTTCACCGACACGGCCAGGTTGGTGTTGACCTCGCCGCCTGCCGTCTCGCGAGCGCGCAGCAACTCGACATAGCTCAGCCGCTCGTCACGGGTCGATTCGTACAGCCGCCCGAGCCGGATGCCCAGGTTGGTGGCGATGGTGTCGCCGGTGCGGTCCTGCTCGAACTGCAGCGAGGCCAGGTTGCGGTGCAGGTCGGGCTGGGGGTGGGAGCTGAGTTCCAACTCCGCGCCGCGCAGGTCGCGGCTGAGCTGCAGCTTGCTGCGGGCGCGCACCGGCAGGTCGAAGGGCCGGCGGTGCAGGTGCTCCACGCTGACGCTCTGGCCGGTGTTGCTGTGGTAGCCCACGGCGACGGTCGCCTGCTGCAGGGCCGACTCGGTGACGGTGACCTGCACGGGCGTGGTGCCGTCGGCATCGACCGTTTCAGGCATCAGCTGCACGCGCACGGCGTCGAAGAGCTGGGTCTTGGCCAGCCGCTCCTGGAACTCGGCCAGCTTCTGCTCGGTGTAGGCATCGCCAGGCCGGTAGCCGGTCAGGCGCTCGATGGTTTCGCGGTCCTGGCGCTTGAGGCCTTCGATGCGCAGGGCACCCAGGCGCGCGCGGTTGCCGCTGGCCAGCACCAGTTGCAGGTCGGCGGTGTGGGCCTCGGCGTCGACCCGGGCGGCGGTGTCGGCCCAGCGGGCGAGCGGGAAGCCCCCCGTGCGGGCGCGCAGCAGCAGGTCGCTCTTGGCCGAGGCCCACTGCGATTGCGTGAAGGCGGCGCCCGGCTTGAGCGCCCAGCTGTTGCGCAGGCTCTCGCGCAGGGGGCGGACGTCGTCGTCGGCCAGGCCTTCGGTGAACTCGATCTTGGCTTCGGCCACCCGGGTGCGCGGGCCGGGCGTGACGGTCAGCAGCAGGCGGGTGTCGTCGTCAGGGTCGCGCGAGACGTCGACCTGGGCGTTGAAGTAGCCCTCGGTCTCCAGCAGAGCCTCGGCCTGGGCGGGTGCGGCAGCGGCCAGGCGCGCCAGCTCCACCCGGCTGAGGGCGGCCTGGCTGGCGCGGTAGCGGGCGAGGTCGAGGTTCTCCTGCAGCAGGCTGCGCAGGTCGCTGTCGTCGACGCGGATGTCGAGGCTGTAGACCGCCGGGCCTTCGGCGGGCACCGCGGTCGCGGGGGCGGCAGCCGCGTCGGGCTTGGGCTCGGGGGCCCGGGTTGCACAGCCGCTCAGTACCGCCAGGAGCAGCAGGCCGATCAGTCGGGTCATTTACTAAGCAGCCGCATCGCGCCTTCGAGGCCGGAGAGGGTCAGCGGGAACATGCGCTGCTGCATCAGCTGCTGGATCAGCGCGATGCTCTGCCGGTACTGCCAGACGCCTTGCGGCTCGGGGTTGATCCACGCATACCGCGGGAAGGCGTGGGTGAGGCGCTGCAGCCATTCGGCGCCGGCCTCGTCGTTGTTGTATTCGACGCTGCCGCCCACCTGCAGGATCTCGTACGGGCTCATCGTGGCGTCGCCCACGAAGATCAGCTTGTAGTCCTTGTTGTACTTGCGGATCAGGTCCCAGGTGTTGAGCTTCTCGGCGAAGCGGCGGCGGTTGTTCTTCCAGACGAAGTCGTAGACGCAGTTGTGGAAGTAATAGAACTCCAGGTGCTTGAACTCGCTCTTGGCGGCACTGAAGAGCTCTTCCACGCGGTGCACGTGCTCGTCCATGGTGCCGCCCACGTCCATCAGCAGCAGCACCTTGACCTTGTTGTGGCGCTCGGGCTGCATGCGGATGTCCAGCAGCCCGGCGTTGGCGGCGGTGCCGTGGATGGTGCCGTCGAGGTCGAGCTCCAGCTCCGAGCCCTCGCGGGCGAAGCGCCGCAGGCGCCGCAGCGCCACCTTGATGTTGCGGGTGCCGAGCTCCAGGGTGTCGTCGTAATCGCGGTAGGCGCGCTGCTCCCACACCTTGACGGCGCTCTTGTTGCCCCCCTTGCCGCCGATGCGCACCCCTTGCGGGTTGTAGCCACTGTTACCGAAAGGGCTGGTGCCGCCGGTGCCGATCCAGCGGTTGCCGCCTTCGTGGCGCTCCTTCTGCTCCTCGAAGCGCTTCTTCAGCGTCTCCATGAGTTCGTCCCAGCCCATCTTCTCGATGGCGGCCTTCTGCTCGGGCGTGAGCTCGAGTTCCAAGGTCTTGCGCAGCCACTCCAGCGGGACCTCGGCGGTGAAGTCGGTCAGCATCTCCACGCCCTTGAAGTAGGCGGCGAAGGCGCGGTCGAACTTGTCGTACTGGGTCTCGTCCTTGACGAGGCTGGTGCGGGCGAGGTGATAGAAGTCGTCGATGCTGGCCACGCCGCCGTGGTCCGGCCCGCCGATGACGCCGGCCTGCAGGGCTTCCAGCAGGGTCAGGTACTCGGGCACCGTCACCTTGAGCTTGGCAGCGCGCAGCGTGTAGAAGAACTGGATCAGCATGGCGGTCGTGGGGGTCGAAATCCATTATGCAGTGCGATATTCCCGCGACTTTGTAAGCGCCGTGGCTAGCATGGGCTTCATCTCAGTCTTGCAGGACTGCCCTTGAACGCTGCCACGCCGCCCGATGCCGATCCCATGCTGGTGCACCTGGCCCAGACCCTGGCGCAGGAAGACGGGCGCTGGCGGGCGCGGCAGGGTAGCTGGCTGCTCGACAGTCATTTCCAGCCGGTGTTCAGCTTCCCGCATCGCCGGGCGGTCGGCTATGAAGCCCTGCTGCGCGTGACGGCGGCGGACGGCCAGGCCGTTTCGCCCCTGCACTTCTTTGAGCAGCTGCAGAGCTTCGAGGCCCAGTGGGCGGCGGACCGGCTGTGCCGGCTGCTGCATGTCAACAACTTCGTGCACCAGGCAGGCGACATCGGCTGGCTGTTCCTGAACATTCACCCGGCCGTGTTCGTGCATGGCGCCATGCAGACCCAGGCGCTGGACGCCTCGGTGCGCACCGTGCAGGCGCTGGGCCTGCCCATGCACCGGCTGGTGCTGGAGGTGACGGAAGACGTGATGGCCCAGGAGACGGACTTCCAGCAGGCTGTGTCCGCGGTGCGGCAGACCGGCTGCCTGCTGGCCCTGGACGACTTCGGCGCCGGCCATTCCAATTTCGACCGCATCTGGCACATCCACCCCGAGATCGTGAAGCTCGATCGCAGCCTGCTGCGCCGGGCCTGCGGCTCGCCGCGGATCGCGCGGGTGCTGGCGCAGATGGTGTCGCTGCTGCATGAATGCGGCTCGCTGGTGCTGCTGGAAGGCGTGGAGACGCGCGACGAGGCGCTGCTGGCGCTCGACGTGGATGTGGACCTGGTGCAGGGCTTCGTGTTCGGCCGGCCGGTGCCGGGCACGCTGGGGCCGACCGGGGTCTCGCAGGAGATCGACGAGATCTGGTCGCTGCTCGACCAGCGCCACGCGGCGGGCCGGGCGGCGCTCGGTGCGCGCGTGGACCCCTACCGCAGCGCATTGAAGGCGGCGCAGGCCTTGCTGCCGACGCAGGGCCTGCCGCAGGCCTGCGCGCCGCTGCTGGCCCTGCCTGGCGTGCAGGCGGTGTTCGCGCTGGACGATCAGGGCCGGCATGTGGCGGAGCAGCTGTCACCCGCAGCGCGGGGGCTGGTGGAGGCCGACCCGCGCTTCGAGCCGCTGGGGCTGCCGTCGGAAGCGCGCTGGGCACGCCGGCCCTACTTTCGCCGCGCCCTCGATGAGCCCGGCGTGGTGCAGATGACGCGGCCCTACCTCAGCCTGCACGGGCCGCGCATGTGCGTGACCCTGTCGGTGGCGGTGCCGGTGGCCGGCCGTCTGCAGGTGCTGTGCGTGGACATCGACTGGGTCAGCGACCCGGCTTGAACAGCTCGCCGAAGAAGTCGCCCGGCAGCCAGCGCGGCGCCTCGGCCTGCGTCGCCAGGGCCTGCATCAGCCCGACGTGCAACTGCGCATACCGCTGCATCGCCGCTGCGTGGAAGGGCTGGCCGAGGTCGTCCCCCGGCTGGTGGTAGCGCAGGCGCCGGAAGTCGCGCATCAGTGCGGCACCGTCTTCCTGCGGGTTGAACGAGCCGGTGCCCGGCCCGAGGATGACCGCCGGAATGCCGCGGCGCACGAAGCTGTATTGGTCGGACCGCGTGAAGCGCGCCTGCTCGGGCTGCGGGTCGGCGGCCATCTTCAGGCCCAGCTCGCCGGCCACCCGGGCCACGGTCGCACCGAGCGTGGAATGGTCGCCGCCAAGCGCGACGACCTCGTTGAAGTCGTGCAGCAGGATGGGCATGTCGATGTTGACCGCGGCCTTCAGCTGCGCCGCCGGCACTGGCGGCTGGGCCGCCAGCATCGACGAGCCCAACTGGCCCTGTTCCTCGCCGGTCAGTGCCGCGATGAGGATGGAGCGGTCGAGACCGCCCGGGGTCTGGGCGAGCTGCGTGGCCGTCTCCAGCAGCGTGGCCATGCCCAGGGCGTTGTCCATGGCACCGGGGTAGATGACCTCGCCCTGCGGCCCGGCCTTGCGGCCCAGGTGGTCGAGGTGGGCCGTGAGGAGCAGCACCTCGTGCCGGCGGTCGGGATGGCGGCCCGGCAGCAGGCCCACGATGTTGGCGCTGCGGGTCTCGCCATGCAGGCTGTCGCGCGTCATCTCGGCGGTGACCCCGAGGTCACCCCGCGGCACCGGCTTGCCGGCCTCGGCGTCGGCCACCAGCTCGCGGTAGTCGCGGCCCAGCGCCGCCAGCAGGGCCGGTGCCCGCTGCAGGCTCAGGCTGGCCCAGCCGCGCAGCGGCAGGTTGTCCTGGCCGCCCCGACCGTCGGCGTCGCGCCAGTCCATGGCCGTGCTGCCGGCGTACTGGCGGGCCAGGTGAAAGGGCGACACGAGCTCGCTGCGCGGCGTGGCCAGCGAGATCATGCCCACCGCGCCCAGTTCGGCCGCCAGCGCCGCCTTGGTCAGCCGGCTGGCGTAGTGCGCGCCTTCTTCGGAAGGCAGTTGCAGCGGCCGGCCGCTGAGCACGACGACGATGCGGCCCTTCACGTCCAGGCCGGCGTAGTCGTCCAGCCCGAAGGCCGGCGCACGGATGCCGAAGCCCGCGAACACCAGGGGCGCCGTCACCTCGCTGCGGGTGGCCGCGAGGTCAGGCCGGGTGCTGAAGTCGTCGAGATAGGTCAGCGTCTCGGCCGCGGCGCCGCGCCACAGGCGCAGGACGGGCTGCGTGCTGGCAAGCTTCGCGGTCTTCAGCCGCACCGGCTGGGCGTAGCTGCCTTCGGCGCCCAGCGGCTGCAGGCCCAGGCGCGCGAAGTGGCTGGCGACATAGGCCGCCGCGATGTCGAAGCCGCGCGAGCCGGTCTCGCGGCCTTCCAGCAGCGGGCTGGCCAGGAAGCGCAGGTGCGCCTGCAGTGCCGCCAGGCTGGCGCGCGCAGGCGAGGCGCTCTGCGCGAAGGCGGGCCAGGCGGCCAGGCCGGCCGCGGCGCCACCCGCGCGGGCCAGCCACTGTCGACGGGTGTTCATCGGCTCATCAACCTTTCTTCTTGGCGCCCGACCCGTGCTGGGCCAGCCACGCAAAGAACTCGCCGTACCACAGCCGGCTGTTGCGCGGCTTGAGCACCCAGTGGTTTTCATCCGGGAACCACACCAGGCGGGCCGGCACGCCGAGCGACTTCAGCGTGTTGTAGTAGGCCAGGCCCTGGGCATCCGGCACGCGGTAGTCGAGCTGGCCGTGGATGACGAGGGTGGGTGTCTTGAAGCGGGCCGCGAAGCTGATGGGGCTCTGCGCGGCCACGCGGGCGGGGTCTTCCCAATACGCGGCGCCCAGCTCCTTGCGGTGCCAGTTGTAGGCGTCGTCGGCGTACATGGCCTGCCAGTCGAAGCAGCCGGCGTGGCACACATAAGCCTGATAGCGGCCGGGCGCGACATGCCCGTTCATCCAGGCCACCATGTAGCCGCCGTAGCTGCCGCCGGTGGCGACGATGCGCTTGGCATCGACCCAGCGCTTCTTGAGCAGCCAGTCGGTGCCGGCCTCGATGTCCTGCAGTTCGTACTCGGCCCAATGGCCAGTGATGCTGTCCAGGAACTCATGGCCGAAGCTCGACGACCCGTGGTAGTTCACGCAGGCCACCACATAGCCCTGGGCCGCAAAAGCCTGGTGGTTCCAGCGCCAGTGCCAGCTGTCGCCGAAGGCGGTGTGCGGGCCGCCGTGGATGACGTGCATGACCGGCCACTTCTTCTTGGCATCGAAGTCGGGCGGGTAGATGAGCCACATCTGCACGTCGTCACCGCGGGCGCCGGTGATCGTGACCTCCTCGTGCCGCCCGAAGCGGTGGGCCGCGAGGCGCTCGTCGTTCAGGGCCTCGATGCGGCGCACGCCATCGTCGCTCAGCACCGACAGGCGCGGCGGGAACTGCACGCTGTCATGGTTGACCACGACAAAGTCCGCCGCCACCGAGAAGCTGCCCACATGCCCACCCTGGAAGATGGGCTCGGCCACCCGGTCGCCCAGCATGAACTGCCACAGATGGCGGCAGCCCCGGTCCTCGGCGGCGAAGAGCACGGTCTGGTCGTCCGCCGTCCAGCGCAGCGGGGCGCTGACTTCGTGGTCCCAGTCCTCGCTGAAGACGGCCCAGTGGCCGCCCTGGTCGAGCACGGCCAGCCGGTTGGGCTGGTTGTGGCCTTCGGCCTGGTGGCTGGCCAGAAAGGCCAGATGACTGCCGCCATGGCTGTAGCGCGGCGCGGTGAAGTCCCAGTCGGCATCCTGCAGCAGGGTCTGCACGCGGCGGGTCTTCACGTCGATCTCGGCCAGCGCGTAGCAGGCACCGAGCTGCTTCTCGGCGCCGGGGTCGAAGGCGAAGGCGATGCGCCGGCCGTCGGGCGCGATGTCGTAGCTGTGGGCGTCGGGCTCGGCGCGGCTCAGTTCCCAGGCGGTGCCCTCGAACAGGTCGCGGGTCTTGCCCGTGGCGACGTCCATCACGTGCAGATGCGGCACGCGGCCCATCGGGATGTGGTGGTCCCAGAAGCGGTAGACCGCCTCGTCGGTCACGTAGGCGCTTTCCTTGCGGGCCTTGAACTCGCGCAGGGCATCGGCCTGGGCGGCAGCCTTGCGGTCGGGCCAGACCCAGGACACGAAGGCGATGTGGCGGCCGTCGGGGAACCACTTGAACGATTCCACGCCGGTGGCCACCGGCCCGAGGCGCCGGGCCTCGCCGCCATCGGGCGCGATGACATAGAGCTGCGTCTCCTCGTCGCGCGTGCCGCCCTGCTCACGCCGGGCGGTGAAGGCGATCAGGTCGCCCCGCGGGCTCCACTGGGGCTGGCCGTCCTTCTCGCCGGCTTCGGTCAGCCGGCGGGGTTCACCGCCCAGCGTGGAGAACAGCCACAGGCTGCTCTGCGCCTTGTTGCTGTCCATCGAGTAGCGGGTGACGCTGGCCACCGCCTGGGCGCCATCGGGGCTGAGGCTGGGTTCGGCGATGCGGTCCAGGGCCCACAGGGCCTCCACATCGAACGCCCTGTGGGTGTTTTTCATGCGCGGGGTCGGGTCAGTTGCCATTGGAGATGCGCCTTCACCTCGGGCCACTCGCCCGCGGTGAGGCTGTACATGACGGTGTCGCGCACCGTGCCGTCGCGGCGGGCGGCATGGTGGCGCAACACGCCGTCGCGTCGCGCGCCGAGGCGCTCGATGGCGCGCTGCGAGGCGTGGTTGAAGTTGTCGGTGCGCCAGCCCACGAGGGCGGCGCCCAGGGTGTCGAAGGCGTGTGAGAGCAGCAGCAGCTTGGCCGTGGTGTTGACCGCGGTGCGCTGCACGCGCCGGGCATACCAGGTGTAGCCGATCTCCAGCCGCTCGATGGCCGGCACGATGTCGTGGTAACTCGTGGAGCCCAGCACCTCGCCGCTGGCCGCATCCAGCACCGCAAACGGCAGGCGGTGGCCCGCGGCCTGACCTGCGAGCGCCGTCTGCACATAGGCTTCGGTTTCGTCCGGCGCGGGCACGCTGGTGAAGCGCAGGTTCCACAGCTCGCCATCGGCCGCGGCGGCGGCCAGGCCCGGCACGTGCGCCAGCGTCAGCGGCTCAAGCCGGATCGGGCCGGCCGCGAGCGACACGGGCTGCACCGGCTTCATGCCTTGTCCTTGAGCATCAGCCGGCGCGCCACGGCCCGGCCCACGCCGCAGCCGGCCACGATCAGCAGCAGGCCGATGATCTGCCGGGCATTCCACTCGGGGCTGGCGATGAAGTCGATGCCGAACTGCCGGCCCAGCCACCAGCCGGCCAAGGCACCGGCGACAAAGCCGATGGCATCGGCCAGGCCTTCGCGCATCGCGCGGTCGAAGTCGGGCTGCGACATCAGCGGTTGTTTCGTTGCATGAACACGAGCTTCTCGAACAGGGTCAGGTCCTGCTCATTCTTCAGCAGGGCGCCCACCAGCGGCGGGATGCTGACCTTCTCGTCCTTGGCTTGCAGGGCCTCCACGGGCACGTCTTCCGCCACCAGCAGCTTGAGCCAGTCGATCAGCTCCGAGGTGCTGGGCTTCTTCTTGAGGCCCGGCAGATTGCGCACGTCATAGAAGTTCTTGAGCGCGGCGGCGAGCAGGTCCTTCTTGAGCGTCGGGAAGTGCACGTCGACGATCTTCTGCATCGTCTCGGCATCGGGGAACTTGATGTAGTGGAAAAAGCAGCGGCGCAGGAAGGCGTCGGGCAGCTCCTTCTCGTTGTTGGAGGTGATGAACACCAGCGGCCGGTGCTTGGCCTTCACCAGCTGGCGGGTCTCGTACACATAGAACTCCATGCGGTCGATCTCGCGCAGCAGGTCGTTCGGGAACTCGATGTCGGCCTTGTCGATCTCGTCGATGAGCAGCACGACCGGTTCTTCGGCCTCGAAGGCCTGCCACAGCACGCCCTTGACGATGTAGTTCTCGACGTGCCGCACCCGGTCGCTGCCCTCGATGCCGGCGAGCTGGCTGTCGCGCAGCCGGCTCACCGCGTCGTACTCGTACAGGCCCTGCTGGGCCTTGGTGGTGCTCTTGATGTGCCACTGCAGCAGGGGCCGGCCCAGGGCGGCGGCGACTTCCTCGGCCAGCATGGTCTTGCCCGTGCCGGGCTCGCCCTTGATGAGCAGGGGCCGCTGCAGCGTGGCAGCGGCATTGACCGCCAGCATCAGGTCGGCGGTGGCGACGTAGTGGTCGGAACCTTGGAATTTCATGGGGGAAAACCGGGACGAAACCGGTGCTGGAAGGGGGCCGGACCAGTATAGGAGGCCTCCTATAATCGCGGCCGCTCCAAGCCACGACACCCCCTGGGACCATGAAGAAACTGCTGCAGATCTCGCTCGCCCTGGCCACTGCCTTCGGTGCCATCACCGCTCAGGCCCAGGATGTGAAGGCGGGCGAAAAGAAGATCGCCATGTGCATCGGCTGCCACGGCATCCCGGGCTATCAGGCGAGCTTCCCCGAAGTCCACAAGGTGCCCATGATCGCGGGCCAGAACGCCAAGTACATCGTGTCGGCCCTGCAGGCCTACGCCAAGGGCGACCGCAAGCACCCGACCATGCGCGGCATTGCCACCTCGCTGTCCGAGCAGGACATGAACGACGTGGCCGCCTTCTATGAGCAGCAGGCCAAGTTGCCGGCCGCGCCCGAGGCCATTCCGGCTGCCCCCGCCAACGTGGCCGAACTGCTGACCAAGGGCGCCTGCGTGTCCTGCCACGGTGCCAACTTCAGCAAGCCCATCGACCCGAGCTACCCCAAGCTCGCCGGCCAGCATGCCGACTACCTCACCGTGGCGCTGAAGGCCTACAAGACCGAGAAGAACAACAACGTCGGCCGCAGCAACGGCGTGATGGCCGGCCAGGTCAAGCAGTTCAGCAATGCCGAACTGAAGGCCATCGCCAGCTATATCGGCTCGCTGCCGACCGAGCTGGCCACGGTGCCGCAAGGCAAGTTCCGCTGAGGCCTGCGCAGGCCCGCCGATGAAGCCGCCCTTGGGCGGCTTTTCTTTTTTCTGCAAGACGCGCGTGGCTGTGCATTGCTGCACGCTGGCCTGAAGACCCGGCGGTCATACTTCGCCGCTACCTCGCCATGCTCAAGAAGATTCCTGTTTCCGATGTGATGCTTGGGATGTACCTCCAGTCGCTGGAGGGCTCCTGGCTGTCCCACCCCTTCTGGAAGACGAAGTTCGTCCTGGCCGACCCGGCGGACGTGGCTGCGCTCAAGGGGAGTGCCGTGCCTGCGGTCTGGATCGACGTGAGCAAGGGCTGCGATGTGCCCGACGCTGCGCCGGCCCCGACGCCCGAGCCTGCGCCCGAGCCGCCTCGGGTGGAGGTCGTCGCGCCGCCGCCGCCACCGCCCGCCCCGAGGCCTCCGGAGCCCCGCGCCAACTTCGAGGACGAGGTTGGCCGCGCCGCCGAAGTGCTGCACCGCTCCAAGCAGGCGGTCACGGCGCTGTTCAATGAAGCGCGCCTGGGCAAGGCCATCGACCCCGACAGCTGCTTGCCCATCGTGGAAGAGGTGGCCAGCTCGCTGGCCCGCAACCCGTCGGCCTTCGTGAGCCTCGCGCGCCTCAAGACCAAGGACGACTACACCTACATGCATTCGGTCGCGGTGTGCGGCCTGATGGTGGCGCTGGCCCGCCACATGGGCCTGCCCGACGAACAGGCGCGGGAGGCTGGCCTTGCCGGCCTGCTGCACGACGTGGGCAAGATGCAGATGCCGCTGGAGGTGCTGAACAAGCCGGGCTCGTTGACCGACGCCGAGTTCGCCGTCATGCGCAGCCACCCCGAGCGTGGCTGGGAGATGCTCAAGGACGGCGCCAAGGTGCCGCCCGCGGCGCTGGATGTCTGCCTGCATCACCACGAGAAGATCGACGGCACCGGCTACCCGCACAAGCTGGCCGGTGAGCAGATCAGCCTGATGGCCCGCATGGGCGCGGTGTGCGATGTCTACGATGCCATCACCTCCACCCGCCCCTACAAGGCCGCCTGGGACCCGGCCGGTTCGCTGCAGCGCATGGCGCAGTGGAAGGGGCAGTTCGACCCCATCGTGTTCCAGGCCTTCGTGAAGAGCGTGGGCATCTACCCGGTGGGGACGCTGGTGAAGCTGCAGTCCGGCCGGCTCGCGGTGGTGGTGGACCAAAACCCCACCTCGCTCGTCACGCCGCGGGTCAAGGTGTTCTATTCCACCAAGTCGAACATGCCCATCCCGGTGCAGTTGGTCGATCTGGCTGCGCCGCTGACCAACGACCGCATTGCCGGTCGAGAGCCGCCCGAGAACTGGAACTTCAGTCACCTCGAGGAGCTCTGGAACCCCAACGCCCGCCGCTGAGGCGGCGGCCTCTGGGTGCCGCTGGAGGGCTTTTGCCCGGCCTCCTAAACTGCTGCCTCTTGCAGTCTGGAGCGCAGTGATGAAACGATGGTTGGGATGGGCCTTGCTGGCCGTGGCGTGTGGCGTGTCGGCGCAGACCTTGCGCTGGACCAGCCAGGGCGACCCCCAGACCATGGACCCCGACTCGCAGAACGAGAGCCTGACCAACATGGTCAACGGCCAGATCTACGAGCGCCTCACCAACCGCGACGCCAAGCTGGCCATCGTGCCGGGGCTGGCGGCTTCGTGGACCCAGACCGGGCCGCTGACCTGGCGCTTCAAGCTGCGCCCGGGCGTGCGGTTTCACGACGGCACGCCGCTGACGGCGGATGACGTCGTCTTCTCGGTGCAGCGCGCCAAGGAGCCCACGTCGCAGATCGCAGTCTGGGCCAATGCCGTGGGCACGCCCAAGAAGGTGGACGAGCTGACCGTCGACTTCCAGCTCAGTACCTTCAACCCCATCTTCCTGCAGCACATCGACCAGCTCTGGATCATGAGCCGCAAGTGGTGCGAGACGCACAAGGTCACGCGCCCGCTGGACTTCAAGAACAAGGAAGAGGCCTACACCGCACTGAACGCCAATGGCACCGGCCCCTACATGCTGGTCTCGCGCCAACCGGGCATCAAGACGGTGCTCAAGCGCAACCCGAACTGGTGGAACAAGTTCGAGGGCAATGTGCAGGAGGTCGTCTACGTGCCCATCGCCACCGACGCCACGCGGCTGGCGGCCCTGGTGTCGGGCGAGGTCGACTTGGTGCTCGACCCCGCGCCCCGCGACGTGGCCCGCCTGCGCAACACGGCCGGTGTGAAGGTCATCGAGGGCCCGGAGAACCGGCTGGTCTTCATCGGCATGGACCAGTCGCGCGACAAGCTGCTCTACGGCAAGGTGCCCGGCGACCGCAACCCGTTCAAGGATGTGCGCGTGCGCCGTGCGCTCTACCAGGCCATCGACATCGAGGCCATCCGGGCCAAGCTGATGAACGGCCTGTCGGTGCCGACCGGCGCGCTCACGCCTTCGGCGAACGCGTCCTTCGACGATCCCGCGCTGCAAACCCGCCTGCCGCATGACCTGGCTGCCGCCCGCAAGCTGATGCAGGAAGCCGGCTTTGCCGACGGCTTCGAGGTGACGCTGGACTGCCCCAACAACCGCTACATCAATGACGAGGAGATCTGCACCGCGCTGGCCTCGATGTGGGCGCAGCTGAAGGTGAAGGTCAAGGTCAACGCCATGCCGCGGGTGCTGTACTTCCCCAAGCTGGAGAAGTACGACACCAGCCTCTACCTCTACGGCTGGGGCGGCTCCGTGACGGATGCCGAAAGCATCCTCACGCCGCTGTACCGCAGCCGCGGCGACAAGGGCGTGGGCAACTACAACTTCGGCGGCTTTCGCAATGACAAGGCTGACGCGCTGGCGGCGCAGTCCAGCGTCGAGCCCGATGCCAAAAAGCGTGAGCAACTGGTGCGTGGTGCGCTGGCCGAACTGCGCGAGCAGATCAACATCATCCCGCTGCACCGCCAGGTCGTGCCCTGGGGTGCGCGCGCCGGCGTGACGGCCGTGCACCGGCCGGACAACTGGCTGGAGCTGGCCTGGGTGAAGATCAGCCCCTGAAAGCCGCCGCTTTCTCGCCCACTGCGGCGCCGCGCCGCACGGCAAACTGGCCCGAGCACCGTTCCACGCCCGCGCCATGCCGTACCGCTTCGCCGCCCTTGCCCTGACCCTGCTGCTTGCTTCCTGCGGAGGCGGCGGCGGTGGCAGCTCAGGTTCGTCGGACGCCTCGGCGGCGCCCACGTTGCGCGGCGTGGCGGCCACGGGTGCGCCGCTGGTGAATGCCGCGGTCAGCGTGGTGGACGGCCAGGGCAGGGCGGTGGGCACCGCCACCACCCACGCGACGGACGGCAGTTACAGCCTCACGCTCAGCAGCACCAGCCCCGCGGCGCCTCTGTTCATCCAGGTGCGCGGCATGGACGCCGCGGGCGCGCCGCAGGTGCTGCATTCCACGGTGCCCGCGGTGTCGTCGGCGATGGTGGCCCATGTCACGCCGCTGACGAACGCGATCGTGGCCCTGGCCCTGGGCACCGAGCCGGCGCCCGTCTTTGCGGCGGCGTCCAGCAGCGGCAGCCAGCTCACGCAGCTGGCGAGTGCCGCCCCTGCCGCCAGCACCTTCCTGAAGACGCTGGTCAAGACGCAGATCAGCGACCTCAAGTACAGCGACGCCACGGCGCTGGACCTGCTGGCCGACGCCACCTTTGCTGCCAACAAGGGCGCGCATGACCTGCTGATCGAAAGCGTCCGCGTGGACCTCGCCCGCTCCAGCCGCAATCTGCCGCTGCTGCAGATCGGCAACAAGTTTCTGGCGGCACCCACCGCCGAAGTGGTGGTCGAGCTGCCCACCGCCCAGACCGAGCTGCTCAAGAGCAGCGGCACCCCGACCAATGCCATCACCTCCACGCTGAAGGCGGCCACCAGCGCCACGTCGTTGCTGGGCACGCTGTCGGGCCTGGACGAGCTCGGTGCGGCCCTCAACCGGCTGATCGCGCAAGGCGCCAGCGCCAGCACCATCACCGCGGACGCACTGCTCACCGGCTACGACAAGCACGACAGCCGCACCAAGGCTGACCTGGCAAGCCTGTTGGCCACGTACAGCGCAGCCAATCGGCAGTTCGGCCGCTTCCAGCTGCTGGGTTGCGCCGACGATGCGCCAGCCAGCGGCACTTGCGCCAAGGTGCTGGTGGGTGCGCTGGTCAGCGATTCCACCGGCGCCGTGGTGGACCAGTTCACCGATGCCGTCAGCTACAACAAGGCCGCCACTGCCAACAAGTGGAACCTGATCGGCAACGGCAAGAAGGTGGCCTTCGGCATCTACCCGCTGGCTTATCGGGCCCTCAATGCCGATGGCAGCGCCAACAGCAGCGTGTCACCCAACCCGGTCATCGGGCTGCAGGTGGAGGTGCAAGGGCAGGGCGCGGGTGCCGCCCAGTTGCTGAGTTCGGCCACGGTGCAGTTGCCGGGTGGCTTCAGCATCCCGTTCGCCTATTGCGGTCGGCCGTTGCTGTGCGTCTCTGCCACGGCGGGCGCCACCAGCGTCGTGCCCACAGGCGGCGTGGCCGACGTGGCCCTGCCGCGCGCCGCGGTGGGCTGGATCGGCACGGCAGACAGCGTGCGCGCCGCCAAGTTCGTGGCCAGCTACACCCTGGCCGGCACCGCCGAGACCCGCTCTGCCTATCTGCGTGCCGATGTGCTGGGCGACCCCGCCACCTCGCGCTTCGCCACGCTGGACGGCATCAGCACCTCCGCACCCTTGTTCGCCGCCAACCTGCAAAGCGGCACCCTCAGCATCAGCTGGACGACCTGGGCCGCCGCCAACCCGGACCTGCGCCTCATCGAGATCAAGCGCGTGTTCACGCCCACGGCCGGTGGTGCCCCCACGGTCCTGGACACTGCCGTGCCCTTGCCGGGCAAGACGGCCGTCACCCTGAGCACCAGCTTCACGCCGGTGGACGCCGTCACCTCAGAGCTGTGGCTGCAGGCCGTGGACTCGCAGGGCCGGCGGTTTCATACCCGCTACACCGGCAAGGTCTGACCCCGCGAAGCCGCTCTCGCTGAGCGTCGATCAGCGGCGGGGCCCGCGCAGCACCTGACCGCCCTGGGCGAGTACGGCGGCAACCACCTCACCCGCGGCATTGCGCTCGAACGTCACGACGGCGCCGACCTGGGCGATCTCCAGACGGTCCGTGCCCGCCACGGTCGCGGTGATCGCCGGTTGCCCGCTGCCCTGCACCTGCCATTGCCCGCCCTGCTCGAACACGCGCAGGCTGAACTGCGGTGTCAGCGCGTACTGGCCGGTCCAGGCCTTGGCGTCCGCCGGCGAGGCTGGGGCCGCCGTGGTGGCCTTGCCGACCCGCACCGCCTCGGCCACGCCGCCGCCCTGCTGCCAGGTGAAGCCGGGCACGGCCGCATCCGCGGCCGCGGGCAGGGGGGTCAGCCGCGCGTTCAGGCCCAGTGGGTAGAAGTCGCCCGCCGAGTCGTAGCGCAGCTCGAAAGCCTGCTGGCCCTGCGCCTGCAGCATCAGCCGCCCCTCGGCCGCCTGCCACACCCGCAGGCTCAGAGGGCCCATGCGGTAGTCGCCGGCCAGCGCCTGGCGCAAGGCCGCAGGCGCCTCTGCCATGCGCCGGGGCGGCTGCACGGGAACGTCCAGGCCGAGCAGCGACAGCCCCAGGTCTCCGAGGCCGCCCAGATCGGTCAGGGCCGTGTCGGCCAGCAACACGACGGCTTGTTGTCGCTCGGGATCCAGGGCAACAAGCGACGAGAAGCCGCCCGTGCCGCCCTCGTGCAGCAGCAGCGCGCGTCCCTGCAGTTCGCGGTGCATCCAGTTCATGGCGAAGCCCTGGGCGAGGGGCTGCTGCGTGAGCCGCAAGCGAGCGACGACCTCCGCCGGCCCCTCACCCAGGCCCGCGCGGGCGTAGGCCACCATGTCGGCCAGCGTGGCCCGCACCATGCCCACACCGGCGAGGCGCGGCGTGATCGTCCAGGCCGGCGTCGGCATGCCGCCAGGCAAGTGGCCCTGCGCCTGCGGTCGGCGGGCATCGGGGCCCAAGGTGGCGGTCATGCCCAGCGGTTGGAACAGGCGGCGCTGCCAGGCCGCAGCGAGATCACCGCCCTGGCTGTTGGCCACCGCCAGCGAGACCAGCATCATGCCGAAGTTGGAGTACTCCGCGCGGCTGCCGATCGGGCGCGTCAGCGTCACCTCGCCCAGGGCCTTCAGCAGCTCGGTTTCCGTCAGGTCGGCATAGGGGTTGGCGGCGTCGGTGCTGCGCATGCCGGGCGGCAGTGCGGGCAGGCCCGCGGTATGGGTCAGCAGGTCACGCACCAGGATCTGCCGGTCCCCTTGGCGCGGCAGCCGGGTGCCCGCGGGCAGGTGCCGGGCGATCGGGTCGTCGAGCGACCAGCGGCCTTGCTGGATCAGGTCGGCCACCAGATATGCCGTCATCGTCTTGGTGACCGAGCCGATCTCGAAGGCGGCGTTCTCGCCAGGCGGGCCGTCACGGCGTGTGCCGGCGCAGGCCTGGGCACGCAGCACCTTGTCGTGGTCGATGACGGCCGCCGCCACGCAGGCGCCGGTGCGGTTGCCCTCGAACCGGGCAGCCAGGCGTCGGGCGAGGTCGGTGGCATCGGCCGGCATGGCCGCGTGGCTGAACGAGGCGGGCAGGGCGGCCGCCGCGGCCAGGGTGAGGGCTCTCCATCGAGGCTTCATCGTCGTGGGCTTTCTGGGGTTGAGTCGTGATCAGCAGGCCTCGCGGTCGAGCTGGTCCAGCCGCTTCTGGATGCGGCGAGCGGCCAGCCAGTTCACCAGCGCCACGGCACCGAAGATCAGCGCGATGGCGAGGTTGGCGGCCCAGCCGCGGGCGAACGGGCCGCCCGGGGCGAGGTCGACTTCCACGCCCCAGCGGAACAGCACCGTGCCCGGCAGCAGCGGCGCCACATACCAAAGCCAGGCGCTTCGCAGCGCGTCGCGCTGGCGGGCCAACTGGGCGCGTTGATGCTGCACCCAGCCCTGTTCGCCCGCCGCACCCGGCAGCGCGGGGTCGGAAGCTCGACGGTGCAGTTGCCAGGCGATGAACGCCGTGGCCAACATGATGAGGGCGCAGCCGGCGCGCATCAGCGGCGAGGTGAAGGCCGTGATGTAGAAGCCGAACACCGCCATCACCAGCACACAGGCGGCGTATTCCATGGCATTGCGACGGGCAACCCGCCGGTGCGTGCGCTGGACTTCCCGCTTCACGGCATCCAGGGTGAGCGGGGCGGGGGCCATGTCTTGCTCCCGCCAGAGTTGCTTCAGGTCGTGGTCATTCATGGCTGGGCCTCCGGGCCGTTCATCTGTGCGGCCAGCAGCTTCTTGATGCGATGCACCTTGGTGGCGACATTTCGCGCCGAGAGCCCGGTGACGTCGCCGATGCTGGCGGCGTCCAGGTCCTCCAGGTAGAGCAGCATCACTTCGCGGTCCGGCGGCTGCAGGCGGTGGATGAGGGCGTAAAGCCGGGTGAGGTCAATGCGCCGCTCGGTCGATTCAATGCCGCTGTCATCGCCCGGCAGCGACTCGATCTCTTCGAGCGTCACGTACTGGCGGTCCGCCTTCTTCAGGCTGCGCTGGATGTGCGTGGCGCCCACGTTGTGCGCGACCCGGTAGACCCAGGTGCGCACGGAGCATTGACCGCGAAAGCCGGCGAAGCTCTGCCACAGGGCGACATGCACTTCCTGCAGCAACTCCTGCCGCTTGGCAGCGTCACGCTCGTAACCCGCCACCAAGCGGGCCAGGTCCCGCCCGTGCCACTGCACCGCCTGCTGGTAGGCCTCGTCCTGGCTGGCATCGGTCAACCGCAACGCTGGCGGCTCGGCGGCAAGGGGATTCGTCATCGGCATGGCAAGGTAGTCATGCGCTGGCGGGGTTTCTTACAGGCCTGGGTCAGGTTCGGCTGACTGGCGGCACCGCGAGGAGTGACGATTGATGACCGCTGACGTGGCGGTCTGCCGCCCGAAAAGCAAAACGGCCTCCTGGCGGAGGCTGTTGGCACCAGGAGGCCCGTCCGCGACCTCGGCGGACCCCTTGCAGGCGGGGCAAGCGATGGACTTCGGTCAGACGACGATCGCGGCGCTGGGACGGTTGCGATGGCGGAGGCTGTGAGATTCGAACTCACGGGCCGTTTGACCGGCCGACGGTTTTCAAGACCGTTGGGTTAAACCACTCCCCCAAGCCTCCGGGAGGCGCGCATTCTACGGTCCCGGCTTCTGGGCCTGTTCGCAATCGACCTGGATGATCTCGCGGCGGGAGCCGTCCACCCGCGCGGCGGTGAGGCGGCCGCCCCAGACGCAGCCGGTGTCCAGGCCAAGCAGGTCGGGGCGGTCGAGCAGGCCGAGGGTGGACCAGTGGCCGAAGGCGATGGGCGTGCCCTGGCTGGCGCGGCCGGGCACGTCGAACCACGGCATGAAGCCGTCGGGGGCGGCCCCGGCGCCGTCCTTGGTCTTGAAGTCCAGCGTGCCGTCAGGGCTGCAAAAGCGCAGCCTCGTCAGCGCGTTGACCGTGAAGCGCAGGCGGTCGGTGCCGGTGAGGGCCGGGCTCCAGCGGGCCGGCTCGTTGCCGTACATGGCGTGCAGGAAGTCGGGCAGGTCGGGGCCGCGCAGCACCGCCTCGACCTCGGCGGCCAGGGTCAGGGTGTCGGCGCTCGTCCACGAGGGCGGCACGCCGGCATGCACCATCAGCCAGCCTGCATCGAGGATGGCCATGCGCTGCTGGCGCAACCAGTCGATCAGGGCGTCGCGGTCGGGGGCGGTGAGGATGTCGTCGACCGTGTCGCCCTTGTGCGGCCGGCGCACGCCGTGGGCGGTGGCCAGCAGGTGCAGGTCGTGGTTGCCGAGCAGGCAGGTGGCCGCCTCGCCCAGCCCGATCAGCCGGCGCAGGGTGGCCAGCGAGGCCGGCCCGCGGTTGACGAGATCGCCCAGCAGCCAGAGGCGGTCACGCGAGGGCGAGAAGTCGATGCGTTGCAGCAGGCGGTCCAGCGCGTTGCAGCAGCCCTGGAGGTCGCCGATCAGGTAGTTCATGGCGCGGCATTGTCCGGGTGGTGGCGACACCGCCCGGGCAACCCGGCTGCCAGGCCCCCAGCCAAGGGAAGGCACGATGGGCGGTGTCACGGGCTTCTGATAGTCTCCCGGGCTTCGTTTTTGACCGCGCGCCACTCCGGGTTAACCCGTATCGGCGCCTTCGATGGATACCGCACTCGTTCTCTTCCTGATCCTTCTCAACGGACTTTTCGCCATGTCGGAAATGGCGCTGACGGCCAGCCGCAAGGCGAGATTGCAGGTGATGGTGGAGAGTGGCGAGGGCGGGGCGCAGGCCGCGATGGACCTGCACGACAACCCCACCAAGTTCCTGTCTACGGTGCAGATCGGCATCACGGGCATTGGGGTGCTGAACGGCATCGTGGGTGATGCGGCCTTCTCGGGCCCGCTGTCGCAGTGGCTGACCGAGACCTTCCACCTCAACCCGCATGCCACCGAGATTGCCGCGACGGCGCTGGTGGTGGTGATCATCACGCTGCTGACCATCGTGTTCGGCGAGCTGGTGCCCAAGCGCATCGGGCAGATCTACCCGGAGACGGTGGCGCGTCTGGTGGCGCCGACGATGAACTTCATCTCGATTGCCGCGCGCCCGCTGGTGCGGCTGCTGAGTGTGACGACCGAAGCGACGCTCGGCGTGCTCGGGCTGCGCAACAAGGGCCAGCGCGGGGTGACCGAAGAAGAGATTGCCGCCAGCCTGGAAGAGGGGCTGGATGCCGGTGTCATCGAGGAGCACGAGCACCAGATGGTGCGCAATGTGTTCCGGCTGGACGAGCGGCAGATCGGCTCGATGATGATCCCGCGCGCCGAGATTGCGTGGCTGGACGTGGAGTCCACCCCCGCCGAGGTGCTGGCGGTGCTGCGTGAACATGGCTTCAACCGCTACCCGGTCTGCCGCGGCGGGCTCAACGAGGTGCTGGGCGTGGCCAACGCCCCGGCCCTGCTCGCGGGCATGCTGGAGGGTCAGCCGCTGGACCTGACCGCCGGCCTGGAGCCCCCGTTGTTTGTGCCTGAGACGCTGTCGGGCATGGAACTTCTTGAACATTTCCGCGTGTCGGATGCGCCGCTGGTCTTCGTCGTCGATGAGTACGGCGAGGTGCAGGGCGTGATCTCGGTGCGCGACGTGCTGGAAGCCATCGCCGGGGAGTTCAACGCCCCGAGCGATGGTGACGCCTGGGCGGTGCAACGCGAGGACGGGAGTTGGCTGCTGGATGGCCTGATCCCGGTGCCCGAGCTGAAGGACCGCCTGGAGCTGAAGGAACTGCCCGAAGAGGACCGTGGTCGCTACAACACCCTGGCCGGCATGATCATGCTGCTGCTGGGGCGCTTGCCGCGCACGGCCGATGTCGTGGAGTGGGACGCGTGGAGATTCGAGGTCGTGGACCTTGACGGCAAGCGTGTGGACAAAGTGCTGGTCAGTCGCCTGGCCGAACCTGGAGAGAAAGAATCATGAGCAAACCCCCGATGTACGGCGAACTGCTGCCGCTGGACCGCGAAGTCCACAAGAACCTGAAGCTGGACACCAGCCAGTCCGTGGTGGGCCGTGTGGCCGATCAGAACTCGGTCTTCCTGGCTGCGGTCGAGTTTGCAGACGCCTGCAAGGAGTACCCCATCGTCTTCGTGCGCGCCGGCACGGCCGGCCCCGAGGGCAAGACCGCGGTGGCACCGCTGGCCGTGCTGGGCCTGCGGGCGGGTTCCAACCTGTTCGTCGATGGCGACCAGTGGAAGGGCAACTACGTGCCTGCCTACGTGCGCCGCTACCCGTTCGTGATGGCGCGCCTGGAAGAGAACACCAACAACATGGCGGTCTGCTTCGACAGCACCTGGCCGGCCTTCAACGAGGCCACCGGTGAAGCGCTGTTCAAGGACGGCGAGCCGACGGAATTCGTCATGAACGCCAAGGCCTTCCTGGAGAACTTCGAGCAGGAAGCCGAGCGCACGCGTCTGATCTGCGACCTGCTGGTCGAGCTGAACCTGCTGCAGGACATGCGCTTCGAAGCCACGCTGCCCAACGGTGAGAAGTTCGACGTCGAAGGCTTCCTGGCGCTGGACGAGAAAAAGTACGCCGAGCTGCCCGACGCCAAGGTGCTGGAGCTGCACCGCAACGGTCTCATCGCCCTGATCGAGATGCATCGCCTCTCGCTCGGCAACATGAACCGTCTGGTCGGCAAGTACGCGGCCTGATCGGCCGCAGCCACCTGGCCACCCTGCGAGAAGGCCACGCCCGGCGTGGCCTTCTTGTGAACGGTGCAAGCACAGGTTGAGACTTTTGCACGCGCCCGTCCCCGCAAAGAGTGACGCAACAACCCGCAAAACAGCGCCGCCACTGTGTATCGGTCTGTAAGCGCCACGCTTTGACAGTTTTGTATCTCTAGACTCGGGCCCGCGATGCGTTGGGCATCAGGAATGCAGTGCAATGATTTCCACCTTCTTTGACGAAAGCCGGCGCAAGCCGCTGAACCCCGACGGCGGCCCGCCGCTGGAGCTGGACAGCGACTTCGGCTCGCTGGATGGTGATGCCTACGACCTGGTCGAGCGTCGCTACGGCGACCGTGGCCTGGCGGTCAGCCGCGAGAAGTTCAGCAGCCGCAACGAGGCGGGCGACATCGTCTGCACGGCTCGCAACGGAGAGCAGATCGTCGGCACGCTGTCGGTGCGCTTCGACGGCAAGGCTGGCCTGCACGCCGATGCGCTGTTCGAGGAAGAGCTGACCGAATGGCGCTCCGCCGGCGTCAAGCTCTGCGAGTTCGGCAGCCTGGCGGTGGACCGCCACTCCCACAACGCCAAGCGCGTGCTGGCCCAGATCTTCCACCTCGGCTACCTGCATGCCCACCGCAAGGCGGGCTACGAGCGCCTCGTCATCGAGGTCAACCCGCGGCACGTGGCCTTCTACCGCCGTTACCTGGGCCTGCTGCCCTTCACGACCGCGCGGCACAACCCGCGGGTGAATGCGCCCGCGGTGCTGATGAGCATCGACTTCGCCACGGTGCGTGACCAGATCGCCCTCTGGGGCGGCCGCCCCGAGGTGCTGACCCAGGCCCGCTGCCTCTACCCGTTGGCCTGGGACGCCGCCACCGAAGCGGCGATGTTGGCCAAGCTGCCCTGAGTGAACAGTCGGGCCGGCGCCGTGCGGCCCGGCTCACCGTCGGCCAGTGTGGCCGCCACGTAAGGCGCCGTGGCGAATTCCTTCTGCAGACGCTGCAGTAAATCTTGTCGATCGGGCATCGGTGCGCCGCAGGAAATGCGCGCCGCGATGGCCCGGTCCAGCGCGCCCTCCAGGCCGTTGCACTGCACCGAGAACGAGGTGTGGTGCGGCTGGCCGAGGCGGTCGGTCCAGGTGGCCACCACGCGCAGGACCGGCCCCACGGTGCGCAGCACCCATTCGAACCGGATGCCGGCGGTGCGTGTGCGGCTGCGTCGCATCAGCCGGCCCATCGAGCTGCCGCCGGGGCGGCGCGGGCGCTCCAGGCGCAGTTCATTCAGGAAGCGTTCGGCAGCCGCCGAGTTGGCAGCGCCGGCCATGGCCTCGGTGTCCATGGTTTCAATCGTCATGGTCAGACTCCAGTGATGCAGATGAACCCATGGCTTGACGGCAATCCGCGTTCCCGCCGTACCCGCGTCGGCACTTCAAAGTAGGGGCTCCACCAGCCGCGCGAAACCCTGCAGCAGGCGTTGCCCCAGGCCCCGGCGGGCCCACTGGTCGGCGTCGATGCGCTGGCTGACGGTCAGGTCGCGTGCAAAAAGAGCCTGCATCTCCTGGCCGAAGTCGTCTCCGAGCACGATGACGTCGAGCTCGTGATTGCCCACGATGCTGCGCCAGTCGAGGTTGCTCGACCCCACGCTGGCGTACACCCCGTCCACGACCGCGGTCTTGGCGTGCATGACCGACTGCGTCATCTCGTGGATCTCCACGCCGGCATCCAGCAATTGCGCGTAGCGTGAACGCGCGGCGTGCAGCACCATCGACACATCACTGCGCCCCGGCAGCACCAGCGACACCGCCACGCCGCGCCGCGCGGCATCGCACAGACTGCGGATCAGCTCGTCGCCGGGGGCGAAATAGGCCATGGTCAGCTGCACGCTGCGCTCTGAGGCCTCGATGGCGTGCAGCAGCGCGGTGTAGCTGGGGTTCACGCCCTGGTCGGGGTTGCCGGCCACCAGTTTCACGACCCGCTGCCCGGGCAATGCAACGCGCGGCGGTGGGGCCGCGGGCAGCTCGCCTTGGCAGCCCTGGCTGGCCCACGACTGGCGAAACACTCCCGACAGCGCGTTCACCACCGGACCGTGCAGTTCGATCTGGGTATCGCGCCAGCCCTGGCGGTCGGCATCGGCGGGCGGCTTCTTGCGGCGTGCGCTGCCGAAGGAGCCCTCCGCGTAGACATTGCTCAGGTTGATGCCGCCGGTGAAGGCCACGTCGCTGTCCACCGCCAGCATCTTGCGGTGATTGCGCTGCAGCACGCCCCAGTGCCCCGGGCGCTCCAGCGGATTCAGCGGATTGAACGCACAGACCGCGATGCCGCCCTGGCGCAGGCGGTCGAAGAAGGCACTGTCGGTGCCGACCGAGCCCAGGCTGTCGTACATCAGGGCCACGCGCACGCCTTCGGCGGCCTTGCGCAGCAGCAGCTCGCCCACCTCCGCGGCCACGCCCTCGTCCTCGACGATGTAGAACTCCACCAGCACCCGCTGCCGCGCCGTGGCAATGGCGGCCTTCATCGCCGCGAAGGTGGCGGGGCCGTCTACCAGCAGCTTGGCAGTGTTGCCGCGCAGCAGCTGCGCCTCGCCCGCAGCGGCCAGCACGCCGAGATGACGCTCGAACAGCGCTGCATTGCCCTCGGCGCGCACGCGGGCCAGGTCGCGCGCCTGCACGGCCTCGGGCACCGGGCCAGCGCGGCCTTGCACCGTCACGCGCTCTGCCACCTGCTGCGGGGGCAGTGGTTTCAGCGTGCGATCCGGCCCGGGCAGGCTCACGCAGGACGCCGTGCCGGTCACCAGCAGCAGGGCCAGCAGCCAGGCGAAGGCGGGGAGGGCGGTGAAGCGGGTCGGGGTCATATGGAGGCCCGCGTAGGCAAGCGGCGTGCCCGCCGCCTCCCCCTTGATGAAGGTGTTGCCGACGACCGGAAAATTTTTCCCGCTTGGAGCGAATCTGTTCACAATGGCGGCCCCGATGTCTCGGCATCCGTCTCTGGCCCGAAGGTAATCACGCGCATGCCCCATGCATTGGTGGTGGACGACGACCATGACTCCGCAGCCTCGCTGCGGGACTTGATCGCAGGCGAACAGTTCACGGTGGCCGTCGCGCACAACCTGCGCGATGCGCGCCGCCAGATTGCGCTGCAGCAGCCCGACATCCTCCTGCTCGACCTGCGCCTGCCCGATGGCAACGGCATGGATCTTCTGGCCGACCCCAAGCTGGTGGCCAACTCCGAGGTGGTGCTGTGCACCGGCCACGCCAACCTCGAGACCTCCATCCAGGCGCTGCGCCTGGGTGCGGCCGATTACCTCGTCAAGCCCGTCAACCTGACTCAGCTGCAGGGCGTGCTCTCGCGCATCATGAAGCCTGCGGCGCTGCAGGCTGAGGTGCAGGGCCTCGCGGCCAACCTCGACGAGACCGGGCATTTCGGCCACCTGTGGGGGCGAAGCCCGCCGATGAAGCGCATCTACGAGCAGATCTCGCGGGTGGCCGGCACCAGCGTGTCGGTCTTCATCACCGGCGAGTCGGGCACCGGCAAGGAGGTCGTGGCGCAGACCGTGCACGACTTGAGCCGCCGCCGCAAACGGCCCTTCCTGGCGGTCAATTGCGGCGCCATCAGCCCCAACCTGATCGAGAGCGAAATCTTCGGCCACGAGAAGGGCAGCTTCACCGGCGCCGAGCGTCAGCACCAGGGCTTCTTCGAGCGGGCCAGCGGCGGCACGCTGTTCCTGGACGAAATCACCGAGATGCCGCTGGAGCTGCAGGTCAAGCTGCTGCGGGTGCTTGAAACGGGCCGCTTCATGCGTGTGGGCAGCACCACCGCCATCGAGACCGACGTGCGCATCGTGGCCGCCACCAACCGGCTGCCCTACCAGGCGGTGTCGTCAGGCAAGCTGCGCGAAGACCTGCTGTACCGGCTCAACATCTTCCCCATCGCGCTGCCGCCCTTGCGCGACCGCGCGGCCGATATTCCGCTGCTCGCCAGCCACTTTCTGGCGGCCATCTGCGAGCAGGAAGGCGCCGTGCGCCACTTCACGCCGGAGGCCATGGCCAGCCTGCTGGCCTACCCCTGGCCGGGCAATGTGCGCGAGCTGCGCAATGTGGTCCAGCGTGCTTTCGTGATGGCCCAGGGCGAGGCCATCGACGAGACCTGGCTGCCGGGCGGACATGAGGCTGCCGCGGCTTCGGCCTGGGGCGGCCTGGGTGGGCCGGAGCTGCCGGCAGCGCCCGCGCCGGCCCGGCTCGCCGACCCGGTGCCAGACAGTGACGCGCCTTCCATCACCCTGCCCATCGGCACCAGCGTGGCGCAAGCCGAACGGGCGCTGATGCTGGCCACGCTGCGCCACTACAACCACCACAAGGAGCGCACCGCGGCCGTGCTGGGGATCAGCCTGAAGACGCTTTACAACCGGCTCAAGGAATATGCCGCCGAGGGCGCGGCGCCGCCTGAGCACGGTACGGCCGCGCAAGACTGAGCTGTTGTCTGCGAAACCGGGCGCGAGGCTTGCCACGGCGGGGCTTCACTTCAACTCCGGAGGACAGACGATGGCTCATGCAGATCTGGTGCACGAAGCGTCCGACGCCCTGGCCCCGGCGCTGGACGACGCCCGCTCCCGCGTGGTGCGCATCTCCGGCCAGGCGCTGCGTGATGCGCGAGACGAGCCGGTGCGCACTGCCATTGCGGCAGCTGCGGTGGGCACCTTGGTATTTGCGCTCTGGCACCTGCTCAGCGCACGGCGCCCCTAGCGCGCCACCCGGTTTGGCCGGCCGCACCGACGGGGTCCTGGCCGTGCCGGCGCGCCAGTTCGGCGGCTTCGCCCAGGCGGAGTGGCGTGCGGTAGCGCAAGGCCTGTCGCAGCAGGCTCTCCCAGCACCGGCGCACGGCCGTGTGGTCGGCGTCGTGGGGGTGGAGTTCCAGCCGCTGCAGCGGCAGCACGCCAAGGCGCCAGGCCAGCAGGCGGTTCCAGACCACCGACAGCACGCGGCGCCAGGCGCTGCGCGTGCTGAACACGAAGCTCGGCGCGTGAAGGCTGCGCCCCTGGGGCAGGGCGATGATGCGGTTCAGGGTGCAGGTATGGCGGAAGCCCGCTTCACAAGCAGCGCCCAGGGTGCCGGGCCCCATCAGCCAGGCGGGCGGCACGAAGCCCCGCATCGGCAGCCGGTGCGCCCGCGCCCAGTGGCGCCCGGCCTGCATGCGTTGCAGGGCCTGGCTGGGCAGCAGGGCGGCGAACTCCCCCTCACCCGCGGTGTAGTGACGGCGCAGCAGCCAGGCCCCCACGCGGCGCGGCGGCGGCCCATCGTCCCGGTGGGTGAGGCCGTGCAGCACCAGCTCATGCCCTTGCGCCGCCAGCTGCCGCAGCCACTGCAGGTACTCGCGCGGCAGGGCCGGGTCGCCATGCAGATGCGGCACCACCAGCAGCGTGACCGGCAGCCTGACCCCGGCACCCCGGGCGCACGCCTCCACCGCGGCCAGCACCCGTCGGCATGCCGCCCAGTGCGCGGGGCACACATCGTGCAGCACCACGCAGACAGCACCCGTGGCCCGCGCATCGGCGGCCCCGGCACGCAGTGGGGTGTTCAACGCTGACGGGCCAGCTGCGACCATGGGCGGCTCGCCGCGTGGGAGAAAGGCGAGACGGCCGGGGCCGCCGGGCTCGGGCGGCCGATGAGCGAGGCGTAGCGTTGTGTCATCTGCATCAGCACGCGCGGCCAGTCGAGCGCCTGGGCGCGGGCCAGGGCCGTGCGCCGCTGCGCGGGGCTGGGTGCTTCCAGGCAGGCCTCGATGGCATCGGCCCAGTGCCCGATGCGCGGCTCGTCCACGACCATGCCCGCATCCTGCGCCAGCTCGGCCAGGCCCGCACAGCCGGCCACCACCACCGGCGTGCCACAAGCCATCGCCTCCAGCACGCCCAAGCCGAAGGTCTCCTGGTCGCCGGCATGCACATAGGCATCACTGCTCGCCACCAGACGTGCGAGCCGTGCGCCATCGGGTTCGGGCGGCAGGCACAGCACCTGCGGGCCCGCCGGCGGCGCCGGCCCGTTGCCCACGGCCACGAGGCGATACCGCGGGCCCAGCAGCTCAATAGCATCGGCCACCCGCTGCAGGTTCTTCTCGGGGGCAAATCGACCGGTGTAGACCAGCAGTCGCACGTCGCGCGGCAGACCCTGCGCGGCGCAGAAGCGGGCGCGCCAGTCGGCGTCCTGGGCGCAGGGGGTAAAGACCGAACAGTCCACGCCGAGGGGTTGCACGCTCACGCGCGGCACGCCCCAGCTGCGCAACCGCTGCGCCAGGCCGCGGCTCGGGGCTAGCACGGCGTCGAAATGGCGGTACAGATTGACCAGGTAACGCCGCGCCCACCGCTCGGCAGTGGCGCCACCCCAACGCGCGCCGGCTGCAGGCCCCCCGATGAGACGCGCCATCAGCCGCGGCAGGTCGCTGTGGCAGAACGCCACCGCGGGCACCCGCAGCTGCTCCGCGGCCGCGACCGATGCCCAGCCCAGGGTGTAGGGGTCGGCCGACTCGATGATGTCGGGTGCGACGAAGGCCATCTGCCGCAGGGCTCGCCCTCGGCCGAGGACGGCTCGGTAGCCCCCGGTGCCCGGCAGCAGCCAGCCGCCGCAATCCAGGATGCCCGGGCCCTGTGCCCCGGGCGCAATGATGGTGTGGCGCCAGCCCAGGTGGCGCAGGCGCTCATGGCGGCTGGTCAGCACGCGGCGAACGCCGCCCGTGGCGCCCCAGAACATCGAGACATCCAGCAGATGCGGGCTGGCCGCCGTGGCGACGTTGTGCACCGGCTGCTCGGGCGATGGGTGGGGCTTTTGCATCTGCATCTGCATCTGCACGCACGGGCAATCCGCGTGCCTGCAGTCGTGCGGTTCGCTGGCCCGGTGGTTGCTTGGTCCGGCCATGCCCCAAGCCCTCAGCCCTCAAGCGCAGGCCCGCCAGGCCGGCCTGCGGTGGATCGACGACTGCCAGCCCGGCCTGCGGCGGGAAGCCGCACGCGGCGGCTTTCGCTACCGCGATGCAGACGGGCGCGTCTTGCGTGATGCCGACACGCTCGAGCGCATCCGCCGGTTGGCCATTCCGCCGGCCTGGGACGACGTCTGGATCAGCCCCGACCCGGACGGGCACCTCCAGGCGGCCGGCCGTGATGCCCGTGGCCGCAAGCAGTACCGCTATCACCCGGACTGGATGGCGGGGCGGGGCCAGACGAAGTTCGACGGGCTGCGCCGCTTCGGGGCCGTGCTGCCGCGCCTGCGTCGGCGTGTGCAGCGGGTGCTGGCCGGGCCTGCGGTGCCCACACGCGAGCGCGTGCTGGCGACCCTCGTGTGGTTGCTGGACACCACCTGGCTGCGCATCGGCAACACGGCCTATGCGCGCGAGAACGGCTCCTATGGCCTGTCGACCCTGCGCAATCGGCATGCCGATGTGAAGGGGCAGGCCATCGAGCTTTCCTTCGTGGGCAAAAGTGGCGTTCGCCACCAGGTGCGCGTGACGGACCGCCGGGTGGCCCGCATCGTGCGCCGCTGCCGCGAGCTGCCAGGTCAGGAACTGTTCCGCTACCTGGACGAGGCCGGCGAAAGCCGGGCGGTCGGCTCCGCCGATGTGAATGCCTGGCTCCTGGCGGCTGCCGGCCAGCGCGTGACAGCGAAGGACTTCCGTACCTGGCACGGCAGTGTGCTGGCGCTGCAGCTCACGTTGCAGGCTTGTGCCGAGGGTGCCGAGCCGTGCCGGCCTCCGCAGGTGCTGCAACAGGTGGCCCGCCGTTTGGGCAACACACCCGCGGTTTGCCGCAAGGCTTACATCCACCCGCGCGTCCTGGGGTTGAGCGAGGCCCTGGGTGACGAAGTCGCGCGTGCCGCGGTGCGCACCCAGGCCTGGACCCGGGTGCCCGAAGGCGGTGCCGGCCTGACCCAGGCCGAGCGGCAGCTGCTCGCGCTGCTTCGCCGCCGTGGCGGCTGACGGGCGTGCCCTGGGGCCAGGCACCGGCCTTGCCTGCCGGCGGCTTCTTCTGCTTTTGCCCGGAGGGCCTGCGTGCGCATCGCCTACGTCTGCGAGACCTACCCGCCCGAGATCAACGGGGTGGCCCTGACGGCCGCCCGGACGGTCCACGCCCTGCGTGCCGCCGGGCATGCCTTGCAGCTCGTGCGACCCCACCTGCCGGGCGAGCCGCTGAGGCGCGATGCCCAGGAATGGCACAGCCGTGGCGGCCCCATCCCCATGTACCCGGCGCTGCGCTACGGCTGGTGCACACCCGGCGCCTTGCGGGCGCTGTGGCAGCCCGGGCCGGCGCGGCCCGACCTCGTGCATGTCGCCACGCCTGGGCCGCTCGCCTGGGCCGCCCTGCGCGCCGCGCGTGCCCTGGGCGTGCCGACGAGTGCCGACTTCCGCACCAACTTTCATGCCTACTGCCGCCATTACGGCCTGCGCTGGCTCGCACCCGTGGCGCTGGGCTACCTGCGGCGCCTGCATGCCATGGCCGACGCCAACTTCGTGCCCACGCCTGAGCTGCGCGACCAGCTCGCCCGCAGCGGCTTCGAGCGGCTGCAGGTGCTCGGCCGTGGGGTGGACGCCCATCGCTTCACGCCGGACCGCCGCGACCCGTCATTGCGGGCGCAATGGCGAGCCGGCGAGGACGATCGGGTGCTGCTCTATGTCGGCCGCCTGGCCGCAGAGAAGAACCTGCCCCTGGCCCTGCACACCTTCGAGCGCCTGGCGGCCCGCCAACCGGGGCTGCGCATGGTGGTGGTGGGCGACGGGCCGCTGCGCGAGTCACTGGCCCGCGCCCACCCGCAAGTGAGCTTCGTCGGCATGCAGACCGGCGATGCCCTGGCGCGGTACTACGCCAGCGCTGACGTGTTTCTGTTCCCGAGCCTGACCGAGACCTTCGGCAACGTCACGCTGGAGGCCCTCGCCAGCGGCCTCGCGGTGGTGGCCTTCGACACCGGTGCCGCCGGGCTGCACGTGCGCGATGGCCACAGCGGCTGCCTGGCGCCGCCCTGCGAGGGCCTTGAGGCGGCAGATGCCTTCCTGGCGGCCGCCAGCCGTGCGTTGCAGGCCGCCCGCGCCGGTGGCGCCATGCGACAGCCGGCACGCGAGGCGGCGCTGCAGGCCGACTGGGGGCGGGTGCAGCGCCGCTTCGAACAACAGTTGCTCGCGCTGGTGCCGGCACCCGTGCAGCCCGTCCATGCCGCCCTGGCTTGACTCGGGCCGGCTGCGCGGCGCGGCGTTGGACCTGCGCGGCGCCCAGCCCCTG
>JAIPCJ010000035.1 GCA_021738245.1 Methylotenera sp.
CCGCCAGCACGGCCGCTGCGGCTGATGTTCTACGGCGACTCCATCACGGCCGGCGCTTGCCTGGGCGACCCCGGCGAAGACCAGTACGACGACCTCTTCTTCCACGACGGCACGCGCGCTTACGGCGCCCAGACCGCTGCGCGGCTCGGGGCGGACTACGTCGGCATCGCGGTCAGCGGCATCGGCATCACCGCCACCTGGGGCGACACGCTGATGCCACAGGTCTGGAACCGCCTGGCCCCACGCGTGGATGCGCCTGTCGTGGCGGTGGAAGACCGCGCACCCGACGTGGTGCTCGTCAACCTGGGCCAGAACGATCACGGCTTTCCTGCGTCCAAGGGGCAGCGCATGTCGCCCGACTTCGGGCCGCGCTACCTCGCCTTCGTGCGCACGCTGCGCGCGCGCTACCCTGACGCCCGACTGGTGCTGCTGATCGGCGGCATGACGGCCTGGAAGAACGAGCCCACCCTGCTGCCCGCGCTGCAGCAAGCCGTGGCCACACTGCGCAGCGAGGGCGACCGCCGGGTGTGGACCTATCGCTTCAACGCCTTTGCCTGGGCCCACCCGCGGCTGGACGTGCACACGCAGATGGCGGATGAACTCAGCCGCTTCCTGAAGGAGGACGTCCTGCCATGACCGCACCGGCCCTGCCCGACTTCCGCCAGCCGGCGGCCCTGTGGGCCCACATGCGCCACACCCTGGCCTTCTATGCGCCGCGGGTGATGGACCCGAGCGGCGGCTGCTTCCAGTTCTTCAAGGACGACGGCCAGGTCTACGACCGCCGCACGCGGCACCTCGTCAGCAGCACCCGCTTCGTGTTCAACCATGCGCTGGCCTGGCGCTGGTTCGGCGCCCCAGTGGACGACGTGGCCCACGCCCTGGCCTTCGTGCGGCATGCGCATGCCCAGCCCCAGGGTGGCTACGCCTGGGTGCTGGACTGGCACGAGCAGCGCGCCACGGTGCTGGATGGCACCCACCACTGCTACGGCCTGGCCTTCGTGCTGCTGGCCCACGCCCATGCGGCCGACGTCGGCGTGCCCGGCGCCCGCGAAGGCGTGCCCGCCACCTTCGAGCTGATGGAGCAGCGCTTCTGGGAACCCTCTCACGGCCTGTATGCCGACGAGGCCACGCCCGAGGGGCAGCTCAGCCCCTACCGCGGCCAGAACGCCAACATGCATGCCTGCGAGGCCATGCTGGCCGCCCACGCCGCCACCGGCGAGGCGCGCTACCTGGACCGCGCCCTGACGCTGGCCACCGGCATCGCGCAACGCCAGGCAGCGCTCGCCGGTGGCCTGGTCTGGGAGCACTACCACCCCGACTGGACGCCGGACTGGCACTACAACCGCGACGACAAGACCAACATCTTCCGCCCCTGGGGCTTCCAGACCGGTCACCTGACCGAGTGGGCCAAGCTGCTGCTGATGCTGGAGCGGCGCCTGGGCCCCGCGGCACCGCCCTGGCTGCTGCCCACGGCGCGCCACTTCTTCGACACCGCCATGCGCGAGGGCTGGGACGACATGCACGGCGGCCTGGTCTACGGCTTCGCCCCGGCCCATGAAGGCGGCGGCGTGTGCGATGCCGACAAGTACTTCTGGGTGCAGGCCGAGAGCCTGGCCGCCGCCGCCTGGCTGGCGGTGCGCACCGGTGACGCCGCCTACTGGCAGTGGTATGACCGGCTCTGGGCCTATGCCTGGCAGCATTTCGTCGACCACCAGCACGGCGCCTGGTACCGCATCCTCGGCCCGGCCAACCAGAAGCTCACCGACGAGAAGAGCCCCGCCGGCAAGACGGACTACCACACCCTCGGCGCCTGCCAGGATGTGCTGGCCGCCCTCGGCGTGCCCCCGCCCGCCAAGGCCACCGCCTCATGAAGCTCACCCTGACGCTCATCGCCACGCTGCTGGCCTGGTCCACCCCGGCGGCGCACGCCGCCGAGCCCCTGCCCTGGCGCGGCATCAGCCTGTCCGGCGCCGAATGGGGCGAGAAGCTGCCCTTCCCGGGCGTCTACGGCAAGGACTACGTCTACCCCAGCGTGGCCAGCACCGCCTACTACCAGGCCCGGGGCATGAACCTGATGCGCATCGCCTTCCGCTGGGAGCGGCTGCAGCCGGTGCTCGGCGACGAGCTCGACCCGACGGAGCTGGGCCGGCTGCGCGAGTTCGTCGACGGCACCACCGCCCGCGGCCTGCATGTGCTGCTGGACCCGCACAACTACGCCGCCTACCAGGACGTGCACATCGGCAAGCCGGAGGTGCCGTTCGCGGCCTTCGCCGACTTCTGGCGCCGCCTGGCACTCGTCTTCAAGGACAACCCGCGCGTGCAGTTCGGCCTGGTCAACGAGCCGCGCAACATGCCCACCGAAACCTGGGCCCAGGCCGCGCAGGCGGCCATCGACGCCATCCGCGCCAGCGGCGCCACCAACCTGATCACCGTGCCGGGCAACGGCTACACCGGCGCCTGGAGCTGGTTCGAGAGCACCTGGTATGGCACGCCCAATGCGCAGGTCATGGGCCGGGTGCGCGACCCGCTGGACCACATGGTCTACGAAGTGCACCAGTATTTCGACAAGGACGGCTCGGGCACCAGCACCGACTGCGTCAGCCCCGAGATCGGCGCCGAGCGACTGAAACGCTTCACGGCCTGGCTGCGGGAGCACAAGCGCCGTGCCCTGCTCGGTGAACTGGGCGGCGGCGCCAACGCCGTGTGCGAACAGGCCGTGGCGGGCGCGCTGAAGCACCTGCAGGCCAATGCCGACGTCTGGACCGGCTGGCTCTGGTGGGCCGGTGGTCCGACCTGGGGTGACTACTTCCTGTCGCTCGAACCCGCCCGCGATGGAGCAGACAAGCCGCAGATGCGGTGGCTGGCGCCCTTCCTGAACAAGCCCTGAACGCGGGCGCCATGCTCTGCCGCGCAGCTTCCTAGTCTTCCTTCATCTGCGCCGCCTTGGCCACCGGCGCGAGGCGCGCCTTCTCGGCGGCCAGGAACTTGCGGAAGTCCTCGCGGCTGCCGCCCGTCGGATCAATCGCGAGCGGGATGAGCTTGGCGCGCAACTCGCTGGACTTGAGCGCCGCGTTCACCGCGGCGTTGAGCTTGTCGAGGATGGGCTCAGGCGTGCCTTTGGGCGCGAACACGCCGGACCAGTGGCCGATGAAGACATCCGCAAATCCTTGCTCCTGGGCCGTGGGCAGGTCGGGCAGCGCGGCGATGCGGCGGTTCCAGGTCGACGCCACGGCCCGCAGCTTGCCCGCCTTGACCATGGACAGCACCACCGGGCTGGCCTCCGAGGTGGCGTCCACCTGGTTGCCCACCACCGCTGCCATGCCTTCCGAGCCGCTCTTGAAGGGCACGATCTGCAGCTTGGCGCCCGCCTTCAGCTTCAGCATCTCGGCCACGAAGTGCGGCGTGCTGCCGGTGCCGGCGGTCGCGAAGTTCAGGCCCGGGCCCTTGCGCGAGGCGGCGATCAGGCCCTTGAGGTCCTTCACCGGCGCGTCGGCCGGCACGACGATGACCGAAGGGCTGACAGCCATCATGACGACCGGCACGAGGTCGTCCGCGGCATAAGGCATGCGCGACTTGATCAGCGCGTTGGTGATCACGCCGGCAGCCGGGGTGAGGAAGGTGTAGCCGTCCGGCGCCGCCTTGGCCACATAGGTGGCACCGATCATGGAGCCGGCCCCGGGCTTGTTCTCGATGATGATGGGCTGGCCGAGTTGCTTGGCCGTGGCCTCGGCCACGGTGCGGGCCACGATGTCATTGGCGCCGCCCGGCCCGAAGGGCACGATGAAATGCAGTGGCTTGGACGGCCAGCCGGCCTCCTGGGCCTGGGGCGCGGCACTGGCGAGGGCCAGCAGGCTGGCGGCGAGGATCTTGTGCATGGTGTCTCCTGGCGGGGCGTACGCCGAGCCTACCCCCGGCTCCCGGGGCCCGCGGCGCGTGACAACCCGCACAGGCATAAGCAGATGACGAAAGCTTTGTTGGGATTTCTGTCATCCGCCGTCAGACTGGCGGCGTTGCCACAGCACCGACTGCTTCCGCCCCCGTCCGATGTGTGAGCTTTTCGCCCTCAACAGCTGCCAGCCGGCCGCCGCCACCTTCTCCCTGAGCGGCTTCGCCGCCCGCGGCGGCCGCACCGCCGACCACGTGGACGGCTGGGGCGTGGCCTTCCACGAAGGCGAGCGCTGCACCGTGACGGTGGAAGACACGCCCGCGGCCGAGTCGGCCCTGGCGCGTCATCTGGCTCAGCACCCCGTGCGGGCCCGCAACATCCTGGCCCACATCCGCAAGGCCACCCAGGGCGCCCGCACCCTGGAGAACTGCCACCCTTTTCGCCGCGACTGGGCCGGCCGCACCTGGGTCTTCGCCCACAACGGGTGCCTGAAGGACTTCCACCCCGCCCTGGACGGCAGCTTCACGCCCGCCGGCCAGACCGACAGCGAGCGCGCCTTCTGCTGGCTCATGCAGCGCCTGCAGCAGCATTTCGGCAGCCGCCTGCCCGACTGGCCCGAGCTGGCCGCCACGCTCACGCCCTGGCTCCATGAGATTGCCGAGCATGGCCGCTTCAACCTGCTGCTGACCGATGGCCGGGCGATGCTGGCCCATGCCTCCACGCGGCTGCACTGGCTGCAACGCCGCCCGCCGTTCGGCCATGTGTCGCTGCGCGATGGTGACCTGAGCGTGGACCTGGCCACCGTCAACAACCCGGCCGACCGCATGGCGCTGGTGTCCACCGAGCCGCTGACCCACGGCGAGGCCTGGCAAGCGTTCGCCCCGGGCGAGGTGCGCGTGTTCCAGGACGGCGACTGCGTCTTCGTCAGCGAAGGGCTGGCCGCACTGGCGGCCTAAGCGAGGGCTGCATCCACCAGATGGCGCGCCTCGCGCATCAGCTGACGCAGGTGGGCTTCATCCCGAAAGCTCTCGGCGTAGACCTTGTACAGGTCTTCGGTACCTGAAGGCCTCGCGGCAAACCAGCCATTGGCGGTACACACTTTGATGCCTCCCAGGGGCTGACCGTTGCCGGGCGCCCGATCCAGCACCGCCGTGACCGCCTCACCGGCCAGGGACCGCGCCGGCAGGTCGGCCGCGGTGAGGGCGGCCAGTTGGGCCTTTTGCGCCCGGGTGGCAGGCCCTTCGATGCGGTCGGCCAGGGGCTCGCCCAGCGCGGCCGTCAGGCCGGTGTAGTAGGCGGCAGGATCCGCGCCGGTGCGTGCGGTGATCTCGGCGGCCAGGCAGGCGGCGGCAATGCCGTCCTTGTCGGTCGTCCACAGCCGCCCGTCGCGGCGCCGCAGCGTGGCACCGGCACTCTCCTCGCAGGCAAAGCCCAGCCGGCCGGCACACAACCCTTCGGTGAACCATTTGAAGCCCACCGGCATGTCCATCAGCGGTCCACCCAGGCGGCGGGCGATGCGGTCGATGAGGGCGGTCGTGACCACCGACTTGCCGACGCCGGTCTCCGGTGCCCAGGCGGGGCGGTGGCGCAGCAGGTAGTCGGCCGCCACGCTGAGGTAGTGGTTGGGCGGCATCAGGCCGCCGCTGCGGGTGACGATGCCGTGGCGGTCGTGGTCGGTGTCGCAGGCGAAGGCCACATCGAACCGGTCCCGCAGCGCGGTGAGGCGGCGCATCGCCCAGGGCGACGACGGGTCCATGCGGATCTGGCCATCGGCATCCAGCGTCATGAAGGCGAAGCGCGGGTCCACCTCGGTGCTCACCACCGTCAGCGGCAGCCGGTAGCGCTCGGCGATGGCCGGCCAGTAGTCCACGCCCGCACCGCCCAGCGGGTCGACGCCGAGTTGCAGCCCGGCCGACCGCACCAGCTCGAAATCAACCACATCCCCCAGCGCCTCCACATAGCGCCCCTGGAAGTCGTAGACGTGGCAGGACGACGTGGCCAGGGCCCGCTCCGGGTCGCGCCTGAGCACGCCTTTGAGCGACCGGGCGAGATAGGCATTGGCGACCGCCTGGATGTCCGCCGTGATGGCCGTTTCGGCCGGGCCGCCATGGGGCGGGTTGTATTTGTAGCCGCCGTCACGCGGCGGGTTGTGCGAAGGCGTCAGCACGATGCCATCGGCCCGATCGGTGCCGTCGCGGCCTTCGTTGAAAGCCAGGATGGCCAGCGAGACCGCAGGCGTGGGCGTGTACTGCCCTTCCGGCGCGAGCATCACATCCACTCCATGGGCCACCAGCACTTCCAGCGCGCTCGCCAGCGCCGGTGCCGACAGCGCATGCGTGTCGGCACCAAGAAAGAGCGGGCCGCGGATGCCGGCCCGGCGCCGGTGCTCGCACACGGCCTGGGTGATGGCCAGCACATGCCATTCGTTGAACGACCCGTCCAGCGACGACCCGCGGTGGCCCGAGGTGCCGAAGGCCACCGCCTGCTCCGGGCAGGCCGGGTCGGGGCGGCGCGAGTAATAGGCCTCGCGCAGCGCTTCCGGGTCGATCAGCGCGTCGGGCGGCGCCGGCTCACCGGCGAGCGGGTGTCGGGCAGCGCTCATGCGGCGATACTGCCCAGCTGCCAGCCTCCCGCGTGTCAGACGCCATCGGCCTGGCGTGCAGGCCCGCGCCTACAGCGCGTCCAGCACCTCGCGCACGCGGCTGGCCAGTTCGTCCAGCGTGAAGGGCTTGCCGATCAGGTGGACGCCGGCATCCAGCACCCCGTTGTGCACCACCGCGTTGCGCGTGTAGCCCGTGGTGAACAGCACCTTGAGCCCGGGCCGGCGCCGGCAGGCTTCGTCGGCCAGCTTGCGGCCATTCATGCCGGGCATGACGACGTCGGTGAAGAGCAAGGCGATGTCGGGATGCGCCTCCAGCAGCCGCAGGGCCGTCGCCGCACCGTCGGCCTCCAGCACGCGGTAGCCCAGCTCCTGCAGCGACTCGACCGACAGCGCGCGCATCGAGGGCTCGTCTTCCACGACCAGGATGAGCTCCTGGCCATCGCCGTGCAGGCCGGCCGGCGCCTGCTCGACGTCCTCGACCATGACCGCCTCGCCCATCAGGCGGGGCATGTAGAGCTTGACGGTCGTGCCATGCCCCGGCTCGGAGTAGATCTTGGCGTGCCCGCCCGACTGGCGCACGAAGCCGTACACCTGGCTCAGGCCGAGGCCCGTGCCGCGGCCGACTTCCTTGGTCGTGAAGAACGGCTCGAAGGCCTTGGCCACCACATCCGGCGGCATGCCGGTGCCGGTGTCGGTCACGGCAACCATCACATACTGGCCTGCCTGCACACCGGGGTGACTGGCGGCATAACGCTCATTCAGGTGACAGTTGGCGGTCTCGATGGTGAGGCGCCCTTCGCCCGCTTCCGGCATCGCGTCCCGCGCATTCACGGCCAGGTTGAGGATGGCGCTTTCGAGCTGGTTGGGGTCGATATGGGTGCGCCACAGGCCTCCGGCCAGCACGGTCTCGAGCTGCACGCCGCCGCCCAGGGAGTGGCGCAGCAGGTCCGACATGCCGGCCACGAGCTTGTTCACGTCCAGCGGCTCGGGCTTGAGTGGCTGTTGCCGGGCGAAGGCGAGCAGACGCTGCGTGAGCTGGGCGGCGCGCCGTGCGCCGTTGCGCGCGGCATCGACGAAGCGCCGCGCCCGTGGGTCGTCTGCCAGGAACTTGCGGTCCAGCAGGTCCAGCGAGCTGAGCACCACCGCCAGCATGTTGTTGAAGTCGTGCGCGATGCCGCCGGTGAGCTGACCCACCGCCTCCATCTTCTGCGACTGGCGCAGGGCCTCCTCGGTGCGCAGGCGCTCGGCCACCTCGGCGGCCACGCGGCGCTCCAGGGTGTCGTTGAGCTCCCGCAGCGCCATCTCGGCCCGGTGGCGGGCGGTCACGTCCTGGAAGAGCACCGCCACCTGGCGCAGCTCCGGTGGCTCGACGCGAAAGGCTGCCAGCTCCAGGTAGCGCGCGGTCTTCACCAGCTCGCGCTCGAAGCGCACCGGCTCGCCGGTCACGAGCACACGGCGATAGATGTCGACCCAGGCATCGGCCTCGTCGGGCACCATGTCGCGCACCTTCTGGCCGACGACATTGGCGATGCCGGCATTGGCGACATAGGCCGGGTTGGCCAGCACGTGCACATAGTCGCTCAGCGGGCCATGGGGGCCGTCGAGGAACTCGATGATGCAGAAGCCTTCGTCGATGCGCTCGAACAACGCCTTGAACTGCAGCTCGCTGTGGCGCAGCGCCGCCTCTGCGGCCTTGCGCGAGGACAGGTCGAGCATGGCTCCGATCATGCGCATCGCCCGGCCCTGGGCGTCGCGCAGCACGGAGCCGCGGTCGAACACATGCGCATAGTGACCGTCGGCGCAGCGGAACCGGTACTCGCCCGTCCACGCCGTCTCGTGGCCGTCGATGACGGCATGGATGCTGCTCTCGATGCGGCGGCGGTCGTCCGGGTGGATGTGAGACAGCCACCACTCGGCGTCGGTGTGTTCGAGTGCGTGGCCGAAGAGGCGGGCCAAGGCCGGGTTCCAGATCACCTGCCCGTCGGCGAGTTGCCAGTCCCAGATCGCGTCATTGGTGGCCAGGGCCGCGAGGCGGTAGCGCTCGGCGATCTCCTGCTGCTGCGCCAGGCGCTCGGACTCCAGCTTCAGGTTGCCCGCGGCCAGCGCCTGCAGGGCGGCCTGCTTGTCGGCTGCGGTCTGCTGGGCCCTGACCTTGTCGGTGGTTTCCCAGACGGTGGCCAGCAGACCGCGCACCACCCCCTGCTCGTCATGCAGCGGCATGTACCAGAACGTGAACCAGGCCGGTGAGATGGAGTCGCCGCGGTGGACCTGGAGCTGGAAGTCTTCGCGGTAGACACCCTCGCCGCGCAGCGCCGCGGTGACGGGCTCCTCCAGCACCGGCCAGGCTTCGGCCCACACCGTGCGCAGGGAAGCGCCCAGCGCGGTCGGATGCTTCGGCCCCAGCATGCGGGCGTAGGCCTCGTTGTAGACCAGGGCCAGTTCATCCCCCCAGGCCAGCCATTTGGGCACCGGCGAAGAGGCGAGCCAGGAGGCGGCGGCCCGCAAAGCCGGGCACCACTGCGGCAGCGGCCCGAGGGACGACCGGCTCCAGTCGTGCCCGCTCAGCAGCGCGGCCGAGGGCGTGGCCGCTGGAAAGAGATGGCTCGCATCGGGCGGCGCTGCGCTGGCGCCGCGAGGCGCGTCATGGTCTTGCATCGTCAACCTGTGAGTCGCACCCAACACAGGATGCTGCGGGGCAGTATCACACGCAGTGACGCGTCAGGCGGCGGCTCAGGTCACTGGCGCCGGGTTGAACAGGACCAGCGCGTTGTGCAGCTTCCAGTGCTCGGCCCAGGTCTTGCGCCGGCCGCTGGCCACGTCCAGCAACAGGTGGAAGAGCTCCCAGCCGACGTCTTCGACGCTGGCTTCGCCATCGGCGATGCGGCCGGCATTGACGTCCATCAGGTCGTGCCAGCGGCGGGCCAGGTCGGTGCGGGTCGCCACCTTCACCACCGGGCATGGCGCCAGGCCGTAGGGCGTGCCTCGGCCGGTGGTGAAGATGTGCAAATTCATGCCGGCGGCCAGCTGCAGCGTGCCGCAGATGAAGTCGCTGGCGGGCGTGGCCGCGTACACCAGGCCGCGCTGGTCGGCTCGCAGTTTGTCACCGGGCGACAACACATGGCTGATGGCCGCGCTGCCGCTCTTGATGATGGAGCCCATGGCCTTCTCGGCGATGTTGGACAGGCCACCCGCCTTGTTGCCCGGCGTGGTGTTGGCCGCGCGGTCGACGCGGCCGCGGTCGAGGTAGCGGTCGTACCAGCCCAGCTCGCGCACGATGGCCTCGGCCACTTCCGCGCTGGCGGCGCGGCTGGTGAGCTGCTCCACGGCGTCGCGCACCTCGGTGTTCTCGCTGAACATCACGGTGGCGCCGGCCCGCACGAGCAGGTCGGCGCACCAGCCCACGGCAGGGTTGGCGGTCACGCCGGAGAAGGCGTCGCTGCCGCCGCACTGCACGCCCACCACCAGCTCGCTGGCCGGCACGGTCTCGCGGCGTCGGGCGTTCAGGCGCTCCAGGTGCGGGCGCGCGCTTTGCACGATGTCGTCGAGCATGGACATGAAGCCCACGTGCGCGACATCCTGCAGGCAGATGGTGTCGGGCCCGGCGGCGCCGTCGCGCTCGTCAACGATGGGGAAGGACCCCGGCGGCAGCAGGCGCGCCGGCTGCAGCTTCTCGCAGCCCAGGCTCACCACCATCACCTCGCCGCCGAAGTTCGGGTTCAGCGAAATGTTGCGCAGCGTGCGGATCGGGATGACGGCATCCGGCGCGTCGATGGCCACGCCGCAGCCGTAGCTGTGCTCCAGGCCGATGACGTCATCCACGTTCGGGTACTGCGGCAACAGTTCCGCCTTGATGCGCGCCACGGCCTGCGACACCACGCCGGCCACGCATTGCACGGTGGTGGTGATGGCCAGGATGTTGCGCGTGCCGACCGAGCCGTCGGCGTTGCGGTAGCCCTCGAAGGTGTAGCCGGTGAGCGGCTCGGCGACCGGCGGCTTCACCGTGGCCAGTGGCAGGCCTTCCAGCGCGCGGGCCGAGGGCATCTGCAACAGCCGCTCATGCACCCAGCTGCCGGCCGCGATGGGCTGCAGCGCATAGCCGATGGGCACGCCATAGCGCAGCACGGCCTCGCCAGCGGCCAGGTCGCGCAGGGCGACCTTGTGGCCCTGGGGCACCTGGTCGCGCAGCACCAGCCCAGCGCCGGGCAGTCCCGCCGGCAGCACGGTGCCTGCCGGCAAGCCGCCGTCATTGGCCACGATGGCGACGTTGTCCTCGGCGCGCATGCGCAGCGTCAGCGGGGGGCGGGGAGAAACGGCATTCATGTCCGACAAGGGAGTGGCTACAGTGCGGGTCGTGGCACGAAACTATGTTGTCGTACAACTCGACTCACTGTAGACGCCTCACCCCGCTCAAGACCCCGGGAAAACCCGCGAATGCACGCCCCCACCCGCCGCCGTCCCCGCAATCTCGCCGTCGAACTGGTCGAGCGCTTCAGTGACCGCATCCGCAGCGGTGAGCTGGCCGCGGGCACCAAGCTGCCGACGGAGGCCGCCATCATGGGCGAGTTCGAAGTGAGCCGCACGGTGGTGCGCGAGGCGCTGTCCAAGCTGCAGGCGGCCGGGCTGGTGGAGACCCGCCACGGCATCGGCACCTTCGTCATCGGGCCGGGCGATGGGCCCTCGTTCAAGATCTCGGCGGAGCAGTTCAGCACACTGCAAGACGTGATTGCGGTGCTGGAGCTGCGCATCGGCCTGGAGACCGAGGCGGCGGGCCTGGCCGCGCAACGGCGCACCGAGGCCAATCTCGACGCGCTTCGGCGCGCGCTGGATGCCGTGATCGCGGCCGTGGAAGCCGGGCAGGACTCGGTCGCGGCGGATTTCCAGTTCCACCTGGAAATCGCCCGGGCTACGCAGAACGACCATTTCGCCGACCTCATGGCCACGCTCGGCGCGCAGATCATTCCGCGTGCCCGGCTGGAGCCGGCCGCCGAGCTGGACGAGCCCCGGCGCCTGGAGCGCCAGGCCTACATGCGCCGCGTGAATGCGGAGCACGAGAGCATCCTGGACGCCATCGCCCGCCAGGACGCCGAGTCGGCCCGTGCCGCCATGCGCACCCACCTGAGCAACAGCCGCGAGCGCCGCCGCAAGGCGCAGGCCGGGCAAGGCTGACCAGGGTTTCCCCGAGAATTCCCGCGATGCGGCTCTAGTTGTACGATGACTTACAACATCACCGCTGGAGCTCCATGCCATGTCGCCCCAAGAACTGAAGGCCGTCCTCGAGGCCGGCCTCCTCTCCTTCCCGCTGACGGATTTCGACGCCCAGCTCGACTTCGCGCCCAAGGCGTACGCCGAGCGGCTGGAATGGCTGCAGCCCTACGGCGCCTCGGCGCTGTTCGCTGCCGGCGGCACGGGTGAGTTCTTCTCGCTGGAGCCGGGCGAGTACAGCCGCGTCATCCAGGTGGCGCTGGACACCTGCCGCGGCCGCACGCCCATCCTGGCCGGGGCCGGCGGGGGCACCCGGGTGGCCATCCAGTACGCGCAGGAAGCCGAACGCCTGGGCGCCCAGGGCATCCTGCTGCTGCCGCACTACCTGACCGAAGCCAGCCAGGCCGGGCTCATCGCCCACGTCGAGGCGGTCTGCAAGAGCGTGAAGTTCGGCGTGGTGGTCTACAACCGCGGCGCCTGCAAGCTCACGCCGCAGAGCCTGCAGGTGCTGGCCGACCGCTGCCCCAACCTGATCGGCCTCAAGGACGGCCTGGGCGACATCGAGAAGTTCGTGTCCATCCGCCAGACCCTGGGCACTCGCTTCGCCTACCTGGGCGGCCTGCCCACGGGCGAAGTGTTCGCAGGCGCCTACAAGGCGATGGGCTGCCCGGTGTATTCGTCGGCGGTCTTCAACTTCATCCCGAAGACCGCGATGGACTTCTACCGCGCCCATGCTGCCGGCGACACCGCCACCACCGACCGCCTGATCCGCGACTTCTTCCTGCCCTACATCGCCATCCGCAACAAGGCCGAAGGCTATGCGGTGTCCATCGTGAAGGCGGGCGCCACGCTGGTGGGCCACAGCGCCGGCCCGGTGCGCCCGCCGCTGAGCGACCTGCTGCCGGCCGAGGTCGAGCAACTCGCCGCCCTCATCGCCAAGCTCGGCCCCCAATAACAACCGTCGTCACGACAACACAGGAGACAACCGATGAAGCGACTGCTGACCTCCGCGCTGCTGAGCCTCGCGGCCCTGGGCATGGCCAGCCCGGCCCTGGCCCAGGCCTGGCCGGCCAAGCCCGTCACCCTGCTGGTGCCCTTCCCGCCCGGCGGCTCCAGCGATGCGATTGCCCGGCTGCTGGGCAACAAGTTGCAGGAGAGGCTGGGCGGCAGCTTCGTGGTGGACAACCGCGGCGGCGCCGGCGGCACCATCGGCACGGCCGCCGTCAAGCGCGCCGCGCCGGATGGCTACACGGTGCTCGTCACGTCGCTCGGCCCGCTGGTGATCGGCCCGCATCTGCTGAAGAACATCGGCTACGACCCCACCAAGGACCTCGACTACCTCTCGGTGGCGGTGCAGGCGCCCAACGTGCTGGTGGTGCCGGCGGCCTCGCCCCACAAGACCCTGGCCGAGGTGCTGGCCTTCCTGAAAGCCAACCCCGAGAAGATGAGCTTCGCCTCCAGCGGCAATGGCTCCAGCGACCACATCACGGCCGAACTGTTCTGGCAGCAGACCGGCACCTCCGGCCTGCATATTCCGTACAAGGGCGGCGGGCCGGTCATGAGCGACCTGCTGGGCAACCAGGTGGATGCCAGCTTCATGAACATCAACACCGCCTTGCCGCAGATCAAGGCCGGCAAGCTGCGCGCGCTGACCATCACCAGCGCCAAGCGCTCGCCGGTGCTGCCGGACGTGCCCACGACCGAGGAGGCTGGCATCAAGGGGCTGCAGGTCTACTCCTGGCAGGCCGTGGCCGCGCCCAAGGGCCTGCCTGGCGACATCAAGGCCAAGCTGCACGCCGGCATCGTGGCGGCGCTGAACGCCCCCGACGTGAAGCCCAAACTGCTGGAACAAGGCTTCGAGATCGTGGCGAACACGCCCGAGCAGTTCACCGCCTTCCAGCACGCGGAGTTCGAGCGCTGGAAGAAGGTCATCACCGACCGCAAGATCACCGCGGACTGAACTCCCCCTCCCCGTACCGGCTTCGCCGGCCCCCTCAAGGGGGCAGCGCCACGGGCTTACCTTGATCAGGCACGACGTCCCGGCAAACATGAGCTCCACCCCCACGATCCAGTCGCTGCGCGTCATCCCGGTCGCGGGGCGCGACAGCATGCTGCTCAACCTGAGCGGCGCCCACGCGCCCTTCTTCACGCGCAACCTGCTGATCCTGACTGACAGCGCCGGCAACACCGGCGTGGGCGAGGTGCCCGGCGGCGAGAAGATCCGCCGTACGCTGGAAGACGCCCGGCCGCTGGTGGTGGGCCAGCCCCTCGGCGCCCACGCCGGCCTGTTGCAGCGCGTGCAGCAGGCCTTTGCCGACCGCGACGAGGGTGGCCGCGGCCTGCAGACCTTTGACCTGCGCACCACCATCCATGCGGTGACGGCGATCGAGTCTGCCCTGCTCGACCTGCTCGGCCAGCACCTCGGCGTGCCGGTGGCGGCCCTGCTCGGCGAGGGCCAGCAGCGCACGTCGGTGGAGATGCTCGGCTACCTCTTCTACATCGGCGACCGCCGCCGCACCGACCTGCTCTACGACAGCGACGAAGGCGCCGACAACGCCTGGTTCCGCCTGCGCCATGAGGTGGCCCTGACGCCCGAAGCCATCGTGCGGCTGGCCGAAGCGGCCCACGAGCGGTATGGCTTCAACGATTTCAAGCTCAAGGGCGGCGTGTTGCGCGGCGAGGCCGAAGTGGAAGCCGTGCGCGCGCTGCACGAGCGCTTCCCCGAGGCCCGGGTCACGCTCGACCCCAACGGCGGCTGGCTGCTGAAAGACGCCATCCGCCTGCTGCACGACCTGCGCGGCGTGCTGGCCTATGCCGAAGACCCCTGCGGCGCCGAAGACGGCTACTCGGGCCGCGAGGTGATGGCCGAATTCCGCCGCGCCACCGGCCTGCCCACGGCCACCAACATGGTCGCCACCGACTGGCGGCAGCTCACCCACGCGCTGTCGCTGCAAAGCGTGGACATCCCGCTGGCCGACCCGCACTTCTGGACCATGGCCGGCAGCGTGCGCGTGGCCCAGACCTGCCGTGACTGGGGGCTGACCTGGGGCTCGCATTCCAACAACCACTTCGACGTGTCACTGGCGATGTTCACCCACGTGGCCGCGGCAGCACCCGGCCAGGTCACCGCCATCGACACCCACTGGATCTGGCAGGACGGCCAGCGCCTCACGGCCGAACCGCTGCAGATCGTCGGCGGCCATGTGCAGGTGCCGCAGCAGCCCGGCCTGGGTGTGACGCTGGACATGGCCGAGGTCGAGAAGGCCCACCAGCTCTACCAACGCCACGGCCTGGGCGCGCGCGATGATGCCATCGCGATGCAGTACCTGATGCCGGGCTGGACCTTCAACCCCAAACTCCCGGCGTTGGTGCGCTGATCATCCCGGCCCTTGTGCCATCGCCCAGAAACACAGCCACAGAGACACAGAGACACAGAGACACAGAGACAGCGGGCCCGGCGCCCTCAGCCAAGCCTGTTTTGCGTGTCTGCGCTGCTGTGTCTCTGTAGCTGAATCCATCATCACCGCCAAAGACCTGCCCCATGACCCTGCACCAGAACCTCATCAACGGCCAATGGCTCGACGGCGCCGCCGTCTCGCGCAACATCAACCCGTCGGACACGCGCGACCTGATCGGCGAGTACGCCCAGGCCGATGCCGCCCAGGCCGACCTCGCCATCGCCGCCGCAACGGCCGCCTTCCCGGCCTGGAGCCTGTCCACTCCGCAGCAGCGCTTCGACATCCTGGATGCGGTCGGCACCGAGATCCTGGCCCGCCGGGCGGAGCTGGGCGACCTGCTGGCGCGTGAAGAGGGCAAGACCCTGCCCGAAGCCATCGGCGAAGTCGTGCGCGCCGGCAACATCTTCAAGTTCTTCGCGGGCGAGGCCCTGCGCCCGGGCGGGGAGAGCCTGCCCTCGGTGCGACCGGGCGTCGGGGTGGAGATCACGCGCGAGGCGGTCGGCGTCGTGGGGCTGATCACGCCCTGGAATTTCCCCATCACCATCCCCGCGTGGAAGATCGCGCCGGCGCTGGCCTGGGGCAACTGCGTGGTCTTCAAGCCGGCCGACCTGGTGCCGGGCTCCGCCTGGGCGCTGGCCGAGATCCTGTCACGCAGCGGCCTGCCGGCCGGCGTGTTCAACCTCGTCATGGGACGCGGCTCGGTGGTGGGCGAGACGCTGCTGAACGACCCGCGCATCGCCGCCGTCAGCTTCACCGGCTCGGTGGCCACGGGGCAGAAGGTGGCGGCGGCGTGTGTCGCGCGCATGGCCAAGTTCCAGCTGGAGATGGGCGGCAAGAACCCGATGGTGGTGCTGGACGATGCCGACCTGGGCGTGGCCGTGAACGCGGCCATCAACAGCGGCTTCTTCTCGACCGGCCAGCGCTGCACCGCGTCCAGCCGCCTCATCGTGACCGAGGGCATCCATGACCGGTTCGTGGCCGCCATGGTCGAGAAGATGAAAGCGCTCAAGGTGGACGACGCCCGCAAGGCGGGCACCGACATCGGCCCCGTGGTCGACGCCAGCCAGCTGGGCCAGGACCTGGACTACCTCGGCATCGCCCAGGCCGAAGGCGGCCGGCTGGCGCACGGTGGCGCCCGCCTGGAACACAACGCCGACGGCGCCCCCGGCTTCTACCTGACGCCCGCCCTCCTCACCGACACCACGCCCGAGATGCGCATCAACCGCGAGGAGGTCTTCGGCCCGGTGGTGAGCGTCATCCGCGCCCGTGACTACGAGCACGCGCTGGCCCTGGCCAACGACACGCCCTTCGGGCTGGCCGCCGGCATCGCCACGACGTCGCTCAAGCACGCCACCCACTTCAAGCGCCACTCGCAGGCCGGCATGGTGATGGTGAACCTGCCCACTGCCGGCGTGGACTACCACGTGCCCTTCGGCGGCCGCAAGGGCAGCAGCTACGGCCCGCGTGAGCAGGGGCGCTACGCGGCGGAGTTCTACACGACGGTCAAGACGGCCTACACCCAGGCCTGACGGCGAGGCCCCGCGCGCCGCGCGGCCCCTGCACGGGCCCGCTCAGCGAGCGGGCCACCTGTCGTACTGGGCCAGCGCCTTGGCCGGCCAGGTGCCCCACCAGGAGTAGCCGTTGCGACGCTCGGCGCTGATGTCGTTGACATCGTCGTGCAGGCTCTTGTCGCGGTCCCCGAACACGGGCTTGAGCGTCACCGGGTCGTAGAAGCGGGCCCAGAGCGGGCCGGCCCCAGGCTGCATCACCAGGCGCCGGGCACCGTCCACCTTGACGAAGGCCCGGTCGCGAACGGCCAGCTCGCGCAGCAGGGCTGCACCCGCGCGCACCGATTCGACGATGGCCGGCGTGGGCTTGGGCAGCTGCATCAGGAACTCCAGCGTCCGCGCGCTCTCGCCGGCACTCAGCGCGGGCGGCTCGTAGTTGCGCGCCGAGGTGGGTGCCAGCGTGAGCGCATCGTGCTGCTGCGCCCACAGCGTGAGGCGGCCGCCGACGCGGATCTGCGTGGCCAGCAGCAGCTGCACCGCGCGATCATGCGAGGCCGCCGCGGCCGCCTTCAGCTCGGCGGGCAGGAAGCCGAGGTCCGCCTCGCCGCGCGAGGCCCAGCCCATCAGCTCGGCCACTTCCACCACCGCGTTGTCGTTCATGGTGATGGCGTCGTGGTAGCCGCCCTGCAGCGGCCACACCTGCGGCCAGCCGCCGTTGGGGAATTGCGCCGCGAGCAGATAGCGCAGCCCGCGCTCGGCCGCCGCGCGGCAGGCCTGGGCGAGCTCGGCCTCCTGGTGCGGCGCGGCCTTGGCCAGGAAGCGGATCTCGGTGATGGTGGCGTCGTTGTCGATGGTGCCCACATAGCTCCACTGCGGGTCCTGCGCGGCATCGAAGTCGCCGGGCGTGGCCTTCTTGTTGCTGTTGTCGGCGACGAAGTCCTGGCCCTTGAGCCGTGCCGGCCGGTCGCGCGGCTGGTTCTTGCCCCAGCCGCCGGCGGGTGTCTGAAAACTCAGGATGTTGGCGATCACGAGGCGCGCGGCGTCGCTGGCGTACCAGCTGCCGGGCTTGTCCAGCGGCATGCTGCCCTCGCTGTGGCCGCCCTCGGGGCGTGCCGGCCAGTGGCTCATGCCCTCACGCTCAGCGGCCAGCGCCGCGCGGTCGGCCGCACGCTGGGCGTCAGAGCGGGCCAGATAGGCCACCCAGGCTTCGCGCTGCGCGGGCGGCAAGGCCTGCACCCGCTCGGGGGTCAGTGACTCGGCCGGCGGGATCGTGCCAATCTGGGCCGCCAAGACGGGCGAAGACAAGGCGAACACCAACGGGAGCAGCGTAACGAGGCGGCGGACAGCGGGCATGACTCGACAGGCAGTAGACAAGCCCCGCAATCTAGCCGCCCTCCCCGTCGGGCACATTGCTACTCTATTGCCGCTCACATGGTTGATCGACTCATGATTCCTCTTGCGCGTTTCCTGCTGCCGGCCCTGGTGCTGCTGACCCTGGCCGGTTGTGCCGCGCCGCCGCCGCCCGCCGAACCCGCGCCCCCTCGCACCGGGCTGCAGCAGGCTTGGGTGCAGGCCGTCGCCGGGCCGGGCTGGGCGGTACGCGCCCTGACCGACGATGACAGCTGCCCCGCCCTGCAGTGGGACGGTGGCAGCGCCGCCATGCAGCCCCGCAGCGCACCGGGCCTGGAGCCACCACCCCCCGGCAACAGCCAGCCGGAGCGCAAGCCCTCGCGCTTCACCCTGCGCGCCTGTGAGGCCCCCTGGCCGCAAGACGTGCCGGCGCTGAAGGTGGGAGACATCACGCTGAACGCGCCGGCCAAGGAATTGCTGCGCATCGTCGTCATCGGCGACACCGGCTGCCGGCTCAAGGCGTCGGAGAACGATTTCCAACCCTGCAATGACGCCTATGGCTGGCCCTTCCCCCGCGTGCTGGCCCAGGCGCTGCAGCTCAAGCCCGACCTGGTCGTGCACGTGGGCGACTACCACTACCGCGAAAGCCCGTGCCCGGCCCACATCCCGGGCTGCGCGGGCAGCCCCTGGGGCTATGGCGACGACACCTGGCAGGCCGACCTCTTCCAGCCTGCCAAGGCGCTGCTCGCCGCGGCCCCCTGGGTGTTCGTACGCGGCAACCACGAGGCCTGCAATCGCGCGGGTCAGGGCTGGCTGCGCTACCTGGACGCCCAGCCCGGCCCCGCGCGCCGCTGCGAGACCGCCGGGCCCGCAGGCCAGGCCAACCCGGGCGACTTCACGCCCCCCTTTGCGGTGCCGCTGTCACCGCGCAGCCAGCTGATCGTGTTCGACTCCGCCGAGATCGGCGGCGGCAAGGTGGCGCGCGACTCCGCCGCCTGGGCGCGCTGGCGCCAGCAACTGGACGTCGTGGCCACGCTGGCCGCCGACCGGGCCCAGAGCCTCTTCCTGAGCCACCACCCCAGCCTGGCCTTTGCGCCCAGCGTGCTGGGCTCGCCTGGCCTGCCGCGCTCGGGGCTCACACCGCTGCTGCAGGATGCCTTCGGCCCGCGCCTGTACCCGCCCGGCGTGCAGGCCGTGCTGCAGGGCCATCTGCACATCCACGAGGCACTGGGCTTTGCGAGCAACCACCCGGCCTCGCTGGTCATCGGCAACGGCGGCTCGGCCGCCTCAGGCCGCATCAACACCGCCACGGCCCTGAAGACCGAGCCCGTGCCTGGCGCCCGGCTCGAGACCTTCCACAGCCACACCGAGTTCGGTCTCACGCTGCTGTCGGCCACGCCGCAGGGCTGGCATGTGCAGGCCTACGACGCGCTGGGCCAGCCGCTCGCACGCTGCACCCTGGCGGGCCAGAAATTGCGTTGCAGCTGAAACCGCCGCGTAACCACTGACTTCCGGCATACCAGCGCACGCGCATTTCGTCACTCGCCTACCCGATATGAAGGGTTTCTGCAGGGTAAATGGGCAAGGCTGGCGCAAGGTCGAGGGCTACACTCGGAGCACCTGTCAAGCTGTTTTTGCAGGGTTTCGTTGATACAGGACTCGGCCTCATGAGCTCCAAATTGAAAGTCGCCGGTTGGGTTGCCCTCGGCGCCGTCGCAGGTGCCCTCACCACGATGCAACTGCAGGCCAATGCGCGCAGCAGCCTGTCGCCCCTGCCCCTGGACGAAATGCAGCAGCTCGCTGCGGTGTTCGGCCTGATCAAGAGCGACTACGTCGAGCCGGTGGACGAGAAAAAGCTCATCAACGACGCCATCGCCGGCATGGTCTCCGGCCTGGACCCGCACTCCCAGTTCTTCGACAAGAAAACCTTCAAGGAATTCCGGGAAGGCACGACCGGCAAATTCGTCGGCGTGGGCATCGAGATCGGCATGGAAGACGGCCTGGTCAAGGTGGTCTCCCCGATCGAAGGTTCCCCCGCCTTTCGCGCCGGCCTGAAGAGCGGCGACCTGATCACCCGCATCGACGACAGCGCCGTGCGTGGCCTGAGCCTCGACCAGGCCGTCAAGAAAATGCGCGGCGAGCCGGCCACCAAGGTGTCGCTGAGCATCTACCGCAAGGCTGAGAACCGCACCTTCCCCGTGACCATCGTGCGCGAGGAGATCAAGGTGCAGAGCGTGCGCGCCAAGGTCATCGAGCCCGGCTATGCCTGGATCCGCGTCAGCCAGTTCCAGGACCGCACGGTCGACGACTTCGCCAAGAAGCTCGAAGAGCTCTACAAGCAGGAGCCGCAGCTCAAGGGTCTGGTGCTGGACCTGCGCAACGACCCGGGCGGCCTGCTCGACGGCGCGATTGCCATCTCGGCGGCCTTCCTGCCCAAGAATGTCGAGGTCGTGTCGACCAAGGGCCAGCTGGCCGATCAGCAGGCCACCTACCGCGCCACGCCGGACGACTACCGCCGCCGCAGCGGTGACGACCCCATCAAGCGCCTGCCTGCCGCTCTGAAGAACGTGCCGCTGGTGGTGCTGGTGAACGAAGGCTCGGCCAGCGCGAGCGAGATCGTGGCCGGCGCCCTGCAGGATCACAAGCGCGCCACCATCATGGGCGCCCAGACCTTCGGCAAGGGCTCGGTGCAGACCGTGCGCCAGCTCGGCCCGGAAAGCGCCCTGAAGATCACCACCGCGCGCTACTACACGCCCAGCGGCCGCTCCATCCAGGCCAAGGGCATCGTGCCCGACGTCATGCTGGACGAAACCGCAGAGGGCAACGTCTTCGCCGCGCTGCGCACCCGCGAGGCCGACCTCGAGAAGCACTTGAACAACGGCCCCGAGGCGGAAGAGAATGAAGCTCGCGCCAAGGCGCGGGAAGAAGCCCGCCAGAAGCTGGAGGCCGAAATGGCCAAGCGGGAGCCCCTGAAGCCGCTGCCGGAGTTCGGCTCGGCGGAAGATTTCCCGCTGATCCAGGCATTGAATCAGCTCAAAGGTCAGCCCGTGATTGCGTCGAAAACGGCAGTGGAACGCAAGGCTGAAGCCAAAACACAATAACGCCGTAGCTCCACAACCCAAGCACAACGGGCCTCGCAAGAGGCCCGCTTTTTTTGCCGCGACAAATCTGAGTCAGCCTGGAGCTCGCGTTAGCATACCCATCGCCATCACCATGGGGGACACATGAGAACGCTCGTCATCACGCTGGCCGCACTCGGCTGGCAGGCCGCAGGGCTCGCCCAGGAGGGTCATGTGCACGTGCAGATCAGCACGCTGCACACACGCGCACCTGCCTCTTTCACGCAGACGCTGGACGCGGCCTGTGGCCAGCGCACCTTCGTGCTCAGTCGCAGCGCGTCTGCCGCCACCCCGGATCAGCGTCACACGCAGTTGACCATCCACGATGGCAGCGCCCAACGGCAATTCGACATCACCGACACACCCCTGGGCCAGGCGCTGGCGCGGACACCGACGCTGGGCGAGTTCAGCCTCGGATGCGGCAACGGCTTGTACGTGCGCTACTGGCTCCCGCGTCAAGGCCCGACCGACGCGCCCAACCCGACACCCAACGCGCTTTATCGCATTGCAGAAGACGGCAGCGTGTCGCTGCACCCGGAGCCCGGCGTCACATTTACGCCTTTGCAGCCGCGCTCGGGAGGCTGAACGGGCCGTGCTTGTCAGGCCCGGCGGCCGTGGCGCGGCACGACCACGGCCCCCAGCGCGGCCCCCGCACCGAGTACCGGCACCGCCCGCCAGCCAAAGGCCGCCAGCAGCGACGAGCCCAAGGCCGCACCACTGGCCATGCCGACGAACATGCCGCTGACCAGCACCGCATTGAGCCGGCTGCGTGAAGCCGGGTCCAGGCTGTAGACCACGCTCTGGTGAGACACCAGCGCGGCCTGCACGCCCAGGTCGAACACCACGGCCACCGCCACCAGCAGCCACAGCGACGCCGGCGCCACCGCCTGCACCGCGAACGACAGGAACACCAGCAGCGCCGCCACCCGGATGACGGCCTGCGGCCCGCGCCGGTCGGCCATGCCGCCGGCCAGCGGCGCGGCCAGCGCACCCGCCGCCCCGGCCAGGCCGAAGGCGCCCGCCACCGCGCTGCCCTGACCGAACTCCGGCCCGGCAAGCACCAGGGCCAGCGTCGACCAGAACGCACTGAATGCGACCGACAGCAGGCCCTGCGCCATGGCCGCACGTCGCAGCGCCGGGTATTGCAGCCACAGCCGCCCCATGGAGGCCAGCAACTCGCCATAGCCCGCCTGCGTGGCCGGCACAAAGCGCGCCACCCGCCACCACAGCAAGGGCATCAGCGCCGCCACCGCCACGGCCGCACTGCCATACACCGCACGCCACCCGGCCACGGCGGCCAGCGAACCCGCGGCCACGCGCGACAGCAGGATGCCCAGCAGCAGCCCCGTCATGACCTGCCCCACCCGCTTGCCGCGCTCGGCCTCCGGCGCCAGCGTGGCGGCGGCCGGTACCAGGTCCTGCGCGAGGGTGCCCATCAGCCCGATGGCCACGCTGGCCGCACACAGCGCGCCGAAGCCGGGGGCCACCGCGGCGCAGGCCAGCGCCGCGACCAGGGCCGCAGCCTTCAGCAGGATGATGCGGCGCCGGTCGAAGCGGTCGCCCAGCGGCGACAGCAGCAGGATGGCCGCGGCATAGCCCAATTGCGTCAGTGTGGGCAGCAGCCCGATGCTGGCACTGCCGACACCGAACTCTGCGGACAGCAGGCCGAGCAAAGGTTGCACGTAGTAGATGCTCGCCACCGCCAGGCCGGTGGCCGTGGCGAGCAGCAGGGTGAGGGCCGGGCTCAGCTGAGCGGGGCGTGCAGGGGTGGCGGGCGCAGGCATGGGGCCGACAGTGTGCCGCCTGCGGCCAAGACCCCACCCGCGCCCAGGCTGCCACTGCCGCAGCTAGACGACAGCCAAGGTCCCGGCGCTATCCTGCCGGCATGACGGATGACGACCTGCTGCGCTACTCCCGCCACCTGCTGCTCGACGAGATTGGCATCGAGGGTCAACAGCGCCTGCTCGACGCCCGTGCGCTGGTCATCGGCGCGGGTGGCCTGGGCTCGCCGGTCGCGCTGTACCTGGCTTCGGCCGGCGTCGGGCTGATCACGCTGGTGGACCACGACACCGTGTCCCTCACCAACCTGCAGCGCCAGATCGCGCATGACATGGCCAGCCTGGACCGGCTCAAGGTCGAGTCTGCCGCCGCCCGCATGGCCGCGCTCAACCCGGGCGTTCGCGTGCGCGCCCTGCCCCAGCGCGCCGACGAGGCGCTGCTGGACCTCGAGGTGCCCGGCGCCGATGTCGTCATCGACTGCACCGACAACTTCGCCACCCGCCACCGCGTGAACGCAGGCTGCGTGCGCCATGGCCGACCGCTGGTGTCGGGCGCGGCCATCGGCTTCGATGGCCAGATCAGCGTCTACGACAGCCGGGGCCGCAGCAGCCCCTGCTACGCCTGCCTCTTCCCGCCGGAGTCCGGCTTCGAAGACGCTGCCTGCTCGACGATGGGCGTTTTCGCGCCGCTGGTGGGCATCGTCGGCAGCCTGCAGGCGGCCGAGGCCTTGAAGCTGCTGATCGGCACGGGCGAGCCGCTTGCCGGCCGGCTGCTGATGCTGGACGGACGACGCATGCAGTTCAGCGAGATCAGCATGCACCGCGACCCCGCGTGCTCGGTCTGCGGCACCGCATGAAATCCCGTCGCGCCGCCTGAACGCGGCACAAAATCCAGCCCTGACCTGCCGACAATCCCCGCCGATGAAGCCCACTGACGTCCCGACACGCAACTTCCCCACCGCCAAGGAAGAGTGCCGCACGCTCCAGCCCCACCCCGACTACGACAAGCCGGGCAGCGCCTATGAGCTGGCCTTCAAGGACGAGAGCTTCCTGCTGCGCCAGGACATGCGCGCGGTGCGCATGCAGCTGGAGCTGATGAAGCCCGAGCTGCTGCTCGACGAACAAGGCGTGCACGCCACCATCGTCATCTTCGGCAGCGCGCGCATCCTGCCGGCCGAGGCCGCACAGGCCCTCCTCACGGTGGCTGAAGACCGCGGTGACGATGCCGGTGCGGCCAAGGCCCGCCGCCAGCTGGCCATGAGCCGCTACTACGAAGAAGCCCGCCGCTTCGCCCACATCGCCACCGCGGCCTGCGCGGAGCGTGGGTGCCCGGTCGTCATCGCCACGGGTGGCGGCCCCGGCATCATGGAGGCCGGCAACCGCGGCGCCTTCGAGGCCGGCGGCAAGAGCGTCGGCCTGAACATCGTGCTGCCGCACGAGCAGTACCCCAACCCCTACATCACGCCGGAGCTGTGCTTTCGCTTCCACTACTTCGGCCTGCGCAAGATGCACTTCCTGATGCGCTCCATAGCGCTGGTGTGCTTCCCCGGCGGCTTCGGCACGCTGGACGAACTCTTCGAGACGCTGACCCTGATCCAGACCGGCAAGAGCCGGCCACGCCCCATCCTGCTGTTCGGGCGTGATTTCTGGACCCGGCTGATCAACATCGACCTGCTGCTCGAGACCGGCATGATCAGCCCGGGCGACGAGAAGCTCTTCCATTACGTGGAGACGGCCGAGGAAGCCTGGGCCGTCATCCAAGGCCAACCCGAACTCTGCAACGCGAGCCCGACATGACCCAACTCCGCCACGTCTCCCTCATCGGCGCGCCCACCGACGTCGGTGCCGGCGCCCGCGGCGCCAGCATGGGCCCCGAAGCCATGCGCGTGGCCGGCCTCGCCGAGGCGCTGCAGGCCCGCGGGGTGGACGTCATCGACCGCGGCAACCTCAGCGGCCCGTCTAACCCCTGGCAGCCGCCGGTGGACGGCTATCGACACCTCGACGAAGTGGTGGCCTGGAACCGCACCGTGCACGAGGCCGTCTACGCCGAGCTCAAGACCGGCCGCATGCCCATCCTGCTCGGCGGCGACCACTGCCTGGGCCTGGGCTCCATCAGCGCGGTGGCCCGCCACTGCCGCGACGTGGGCAAGAAGCTGCGCGTGCTGTGGCTGGATGCACATGCCGACTTCAACACCAGCGCCCTCACGCCCAGCGGCAACATCCACGGCATGCCAGTGGCGGCGCTGTGCGGCTTCGGCCCGCAGGCACTGGTGGAGATTGGCGGCAAGGTGCCGGCCATCAGCCCGAAATGGGTGCGCCAGATCGGCATCCGCAGCGTCGACGAAGGCGAGCGCCGCTTCGTGCACGAGCAGGACCTCGAGGTCTTCGACATGCGCTTCATCGACGAGATGGGCATGCGCCACACCATGGAGCTCGCGCTGGCCACGCTGGACGACAACACCCACCTGCACGTGAGCTTCGACGTGGACTTCCTCGACCCCGTGATGGCGCCCGGCGTGGGCACCACCGTCAACGGCGGCCCGACCTACCGCGAAGCCCATCTGTGCATGGAGATGATCCACGACACGGGCCGCATGGCCTCCATGGACCTGGTGGAGCTGAACCCGGCACTGGACGTGAAGAACCAGACGGCGCTGGTGGCGGTGGACCTGATCGAGTCGCTGTTCGGCAAGAGCACGCTGATGCGCAAATGAACGAGCAGGTCGGGTCTCGACCGGACCTGCCCGCCTTCACAAGCCCAGTTCGCTCAAGCCGGGATGCTCGTCCGGCCGGCGTCCCAGCGGCCAGAAGAACAAGCGCGCTGACGGCGCAATCGGCAGGTCGTTGATGCTCGCAAACCGCCGCCGCATCAACCCCTCGGCCGTGAATTCCCAGTTCTCGTTGCCATAGCTGCGAAACCACTGGCCCGAGTCGTCGTGCCATTCGTAGGCAAAGCGCACCGCGATGCGGTGCTCGCCGAAGGCCCACAGCTCCTTGATGAGTCGGTAGTCCAGTTCGCGCGCCCACTTGCGCGTCAGGAAGGCCCGCACCTGCTCGCGCCCCACCGGAAACTCCGCGCGATTGCGCCAGACGGTGTCGTCGGTGTAGACGCCGACGACGCGGTCGGGGTCGCGGCTGTTCCAGGCGTCTTCGGCCAGGCGCACTTTCTGCACCGCCGAATCGTGCGTGAAGGGCGGCAAGGGTGGGCGTTGCGAAGTCATGGGCTGGCTGGGTGTTGCAAAGCACAAGGGCCACAGAGTCACAGAGGCACAGAGAGACCGGGCTCTGGCCCCTGACGCGGCTTCTCTGTGCCTCTGTGCCTCTGTGGCTGTGTTGAGTCGGCGTTTCGATCAGTACGTCTTGTACGGGAGGAACTTGCCGCTCATAAGGATGCTGACCCGATCACCGGCGGGATTGGCCTCGCGCTGCAGGTCCATCTTGAAGTCGATCGCGCTCATGATGCCGTCGCCGAATTCCTCGTGGATCAGCTCCTTGAACGTGGTGCCGTAGACGCTGACCAGCTCATAGAAGCGGTAGATCAGCGGGTCGGTCGGCACGGAGGTCGGCAGGCTGCCCTTGTAGGGCACCACCTTGAGCCACTGGGTCTCGGCCTCCGTCAGGTCGAAGAGTTTGGCCAGCTTGGCGGCCTGCTCGTCGTTGAAGGTCATCTGGCCCAGGCAGCCCGCCGTGACCCATTCCTTGGACAGGCCGATCTCAGCGGCGACATCGGCCCATTTCAGGCCCTTGGCCACCTTGGTGGCGATGATCTTTTCGGTGACGTCGAGGCGGCTCATGCGGTGCTCCTGTGGATGGCGGGGTGGGTGTCAAGGGAAATGACCTCGGCCGGTTGCGGCAGGCCGGGGCGGACCTCCGGCGGGTGCTCCGGCGCCCGGCCGTGGGAGAGGGTCGCGCTGCGCTCGACGAGAAAGTCGACGAGGTGGTTGCGAATCGGGTAGTACTGCGGGTCGTGATGCAGCGTGGCGCGCTGGCGGTCGCGCGACATGGTGTTGACGACGATCTCCGCGATGCGCGCCTGCGGGCCGTTGGCCATCAGCAGGATGCGGTCGGCCAGCAGGATGGCCTCGTCCACGTCGTGCGTGATCATGAAGACCGTCTGCTTCGTGGCCGCACAGATCTTCAGCAGTTCGTCCTGGATGGTGCCGCGCGTGAGGGCATCGAGGGCGCCGAAGGGTTCGTCCAGCAGCAGCATGCGCGGCTCGATGGCGAAGGCGCGGGCGATGCCCACGCGCTGCTTCATGCCACCGGAGAGCTGGCTGGGCTTCTTGTCCAGGTGCGCGGCCAGCCCGACCAGCTCGACGTACTTGACCACCTGCGCATCGACCTGGGCGCGGGTCCAGTCCGGCCATTTGCTGCGTACCGCGAACGCGATGTTCTGGCGCACCGTGAGCCAGGGCATGAGCGCGTGCCCCTGGAACACGACGCCGCGCTCCAGCCCCGGCCCCGCGACCTCCCGCTGCGCCATGAAGACATGGCCGCTGCTCGCCTGCTCCAGGCCCGCGAGCACGTTGAGGATGGTCGTCTTGCCGCAGCCACTGTGGCCGATGATGCAAACGAACTCGCCCTCGCTGAGCGTGAAGTTCACGCCGTCGAAGACGGTCGCGTCGCCATAGCGCTTGGCCAGGGCCTCCACTGTCACCAAAGTCGGGCTGCTCATACGGGAAAGGGCGTTGAACTCGACATGCTGAAGGCGGTCGATCCTCCAGCGGCAGCCGCGGAACCGGCTTTGCCGGGCCGCTGGCTGCGCCCCCTTGAGGGGGAGCGCCGCAGGCACTTCGGGGGTGGGACGTCAGTCGGCATAAGTCACCCACTTCTGGCAGCGCGCAAAGCCCAGGTCCAACAACATGCCCACCACGCCGATCACCAGGATGGCCATCAGCACATTGGGCAGGCTCAGGTTGTTCCACTCGTTCCACACGAAGTAGCCGATGCCCGTGCCGCCCACCAGCATCTCGGCAGCCACGATGACCAGCCACGCGATGCCCATGCTGATGCGCATGCCCGTGAGGATGGTGGGGGCCGCCGCGGGCAGGATCACCTCGAAGGCCCGTCGCAGCGGCCCCACCTCCAGCGTCCGCGCCACGTTCAGCCACTCGCGCCGTACGCCCGCCACGCCGAAGGCCGTGTTGATGAGCATGGGCCAAAGGCTGCAGATGAAGATCACGAAGATGCCGCTGGCGGCCGAATCCTTGATCGTGTAGAGCGCCAGCGGCATCCACGCCAGAGGCGAGATGGGCTTGAGCACCTGGATGAAGGGATCGAGCGCACGGTAGATGAGCGGGCTCATGCCGATGACGAAGCCCAGCGGAATGGCCACCAGCGCCGCCAGCAGATAGCCCAGGCCCACGCGGCCCAGCGAATACGCCAGTTGCAGGCCCAGGCCCTTGTCATTGGGGCCGCGGTCGTAGAAGGGGTCGGCCAGCTGGCGGGCGATGGTCGCGCCCATCTGCGCCGGGGTTGGGAAGCCGCTCTTCGTGGTGGCCGGGGCGGCATCCACCGGCTTGCCCATCAGCTTGGCGTATTCGATCTGCTCAGGCGTCATCGCTGTGGCCGGCGCAGCACTCGCCGGGCTGCCCAGCGTGGCGAGATGCCACAGGCCGAGCAGGCAGCCGAGCAGCAGCAGCGAGAGCAGTGCGGCGCGGAGATTCAAGGAGGCGTGCATGGCATTGAGACGTTCGGTTTGTCGTGCGTTCGCGGAACACAGCCACAGAGGCCCAGAGACACAGAGAGATCGGGTGGAAGGCACCGGCACGAGCGCCTCTGTGCCTCTGTGTCTCTGTGGCTGTGTTTCCTGAGCCGTGCCGACAGGGATCAGGTGCGCTTGATGGCGAAGCTGTCGAGGTAAGCCTGCGGCTTGGCCGGGTCGAACGCCTTACCCATGACGCTGAACTTCGGATAGCCGCCTGCCCTGTCCTCGGGCACGGCCAGGTCCAGCGCCTTCATCTGCTTCTTCGCATCCGTCAGCAGGAAGACCTTCTCGGCCACGGCCTTGTAGTCGACGTCGCCCTTCAGGTAGCCCCAGCGCTTCATCTGCGTGAGCATCCACACGGCCATGCTCTGCCAGGGCATGGGGTCGAAGTCGGCGCGGTCAGGCACGACCTTGACGTTGCCCAGGCCATCGGCGAACTTGCCGGTGAGCACCTGGGCCACCACCGTCTCGGGCTGGTTGAGGTAGGCCTGCGGCGAGATCACCTTGGCGATCAACTCGCGGTTGCGCGCCTCGCGGGCCATGGCGGCGGCATTGAGCACCGCGCGGTACAGCGCGATGAAGGTGTTCGGGTTCTTCTGGATGAACTCCGCACTCGTGCCGAAGGCGCAGCAGGGATGGCCGTTCCACAGTTCCTTGGTCAGCAGGTGGATGAAGCCCACCTCCTCGAACACTGCGCGCTGGTTGAACGGATCGGGCCCAAGGAAGCCGTCGATGTTGCCCGCGCGCAGGTTGGCCACCATCTCCGGCGGTGGTACCACGCGGATCTGGATGTCGCGGTCCGGGTCCAGCCCGGCTTCGGCCACGTAGTAGCGCAGCAGGAAGTTGTGCATCGAATACTCGAAGGGCACCGCGAACTTGAAGCCCTTCCAGTCCTTCGGGTCGCGCTTGTCCTTGTGCTTGACGGCCAGCGTGATGGCCTGGCCGTTGGTGTTCTGGATGGTGGCCACATGCATCGGCGTGGCCGGCGCCCCAAGGCCCAGGCTGATGGCCACGGGCATCGGGCTCAGGAAGTGCGTCGCGTCGTACTCCTTGTTGAGCATCTTGTCGCGGATGAGGGCCCAGCCGGCCGTCTTCACCACCTGCACGTCCAGGCCCTGCTTGCTGTAGAAGCCCAGCGGGTGGGCCATGATCAGCGGCGTGGCACAGGTGATGGGGATGAAGCCGATCTTCAGGTCCTTCTTCTCCAGCGGCCCCTTCTCTGCCGCCATGGCCTGCAGGCTGGCCACCGGCAGCACGCTGGAGATGGCCGCCATGGCCGTGCCCCGGCCGACCGCCTTCAGGAAACGGCGGCGCACCGCGTCCTGCGGGAACAAGGCCTTCACCAGCGCGGCCTCCACGAATTGCCGCGACTCCGCCTCCACGTCCGCGCGCTCGCTGCGGGTCTTGAGCTCGGCCACGGCGTGCTCGGCGGCACTGGCATGGCGGCCACAGCTGCAGCGCATCAGCAGCGGCCGGTCGGCGTCGTAGGGATCGTGGGTCATGGGGATGCTCCTGAGGGTGACCGCACTCTAGGAGTCGGCGTCTCAGCCCGGAATCGAGCAGGGCCGCGACTTCCTGTAGTGCTGGCACTACGTGGCCGCACCAACCGCTCAGCCCCTGATTTGGAACCTTTGCCCCCGGCAAACGCAGTTCCGTCAGCTCACCATCCCAAGGACAAAGGCAGCACCCCAAACTTTTGACAACCCACAAACGCCACCATCATGCGCAAACCCCACGTCGCCACGCTGCTCACCCTCCTGCTGCCGGCCCTCGGCCACGCAGAGTCCACCTCCAACACCACCGCGGCCACCGCGTCCACAACGGCCGCGCGGGTCGATTTCTCGATCACCGTGCCGGCCGTGCTGTTCCTGCGCATCGGCACGGGCAGTGGCGTCGGGGCAGCCAACAACACCACGGTCGACGGTCTCACCTTCACGGTGCCAGCCACCAACATCGGCGACGGCACCACGGTCGCCGGCTCCGCCGCCAGTGGCGACCAGACCAACGGCGCCGTGACCGTGCGGGTGTTCAGCAATGTCGGGAGCAATGTCACCCTCAACTCCAGCGTGACCGGCCAACTCAAGACGACCGCCGGCGACACCATCAACTGGTCGCAGATCGGCGTCGCCGCTGCGGCGCTCACCACCGGCAGCGCCGGCTACACCAACGGCGCCATCACCCATCCCACCTTCTCTGCCACCACGGGCGCGGGCACCGCCACCACGCTGACGGCCGCGAGCAAGTTGGTCCGCCAGGAGGGCCGCTGGACCTTCACCTACCTCAACGCCAACACCGTGCCCGCAGGCACCTACGGCAACACCGCAGCCAACAACGGCCGCGTCACCTACACCGTGACCCAGCTCTGACCGGTCATGCCCGCCAGGGTCGCCCCCTCCCTCGCGTCTCCTCCCCCCGCTTCTCCTCCCTCCTCTGTCTCACCCCGGAGTCACCGCATGAAAGCCACCCTCGCCACCACCACCCTTGCCAGCCTGCTGGTCGGCGCCCTGCTGCTCACGCCGCTGGTGACGCTGGCAGAGTCCACTTCCACCACCTCGGCCGCCACGGGCTCCACCGCGACGGCGCGCCTGGACTTCACGGTGGTCATCCCGGCCGTGCTCTACCTGCGCATCGGCACCGGCA
>JAIPCJ010000036.1 GCA_021738245.1 Methylotenera sp.
CCGGCTGCGCGGCGCGGCGTTGGACCTGCGCGGCGCCCAGGCCCTGCACCGAGCCGCAGCGCGGCCCTGGGTGCTGCATGGGCTGGCGGTGTGCAGCCGGCTGGCTGACGGGCCGTTGTGCGTGGCGCTGATCCTGCTGATGCCCTGGCTTGCGAATGACGGGGGGCGGCAGGCGCGCGCCATGCTGTCGCTCGGGCTGTTGGATCTGGCGCTGTACTACGTCCTCAAGCGCGGCACCCGCCGGCAACGGCCGTTTGACCGCTGCGCCGACATCCGCGCCTGCCTGAGGGTGCCCGATGCGTTCAGCTTCCCGAGCGGTCACACGCTGCATGCCTTTGCCTTCGCCACGCTGCTGTCGGGCCTGCACCCCGCCTGGGGCCCGGCGCTGTGGGCCTTGGCGCTGCTCGTGGGGTTGTCGCGCGTGGTGCTGGGCCTGCATTTCCCGAGCGATGTGCTCGCGGGGGCTTTCATCGGCATGGGAACCGGCAGCCTTATGCTCTTTGCGCTGTGACGCCGCCGCCACCCACCCTTGCCGTCGTGCCTTCCTTGCGGGCACCCCTGACGCCACGTGCCTACAGCTGCGCCTGTGGCCGGCCGGTGTTCTTCCGCAACAGCGAATGCCTGGCCTGCCACCGGGCGCTCGGTTATGACGCCCAGCGCGGCACGCTGCTTGCGCTGGACCCGGTGCGCGGTGGCGGCTGGCGCGAGGCGGGCGTGCCGCCGCGGCGTGCGGCCCGGTATGCGCGCTGTGCCAACCTGAGCTCGGCGGCAGGATGCAACTGGCTGCTCTCGGCCGCTGACCACCAGGCGGGCCACAGCCTGTGCCTGTGCTGCCGGCTGACCCGCACCGTGCCCGACCTGAGCCAGCCCGAGGCGGCGACCTGGTGGTGCCGCATCGAGCTGGCCAAGCGGCGGCTGGTGTCTTCCCTCGTCGGGCTGAAGTTGCCCGTCGTGCCCAAGACGGCCGACACCGACGAGGGCCTGTGCTTCGACCTGCTGATGCCCGCGGCCGACGGCACCCCGGTCATCACCGGGCATGCCAACGGCGTCATCACCCTCGATGCCTCGGAGGCCGACGATGCCCGGCGCGAGCAGCGCCGAGGCGAACTCGGCGAGCCTTACCGCACCTTGCTCGGCCATTTGCGCCACGAGACCGGTCACTACTACTGGCAGCGCCTGGTGGAACACACGGCCTGGCTGGCGCCTTGCCGTGCGCTCTTCGGCGACGAGCGTGAAGACTACGGCGCCGCGCTGCAACGCCACTACGCCCAGGGCGCGCCGGCCGACTGGGGGCAGCGCTTCGTCAGTGCCTATGCCAGCGCCCATCCGTGGGAAGACTGGGCCGAAACCTGGGCGCATTACCTGCACCTCGTGGACACGCTCGACACGGCGCGCAGCTTCGGTCTAGACGGCGAGCGGGTCGAGCTGAGCTATGAGCGCTTCTCGGAGGCGCTGCTGCATGACAGCGGCGACCCCGATGCCGGTGGCTTCCTGCATCTCATCAACAGCTGGATGGAGCTGACCGGCGTGCTCAACGAGTTGTCGCGCAGCATGGGGGTGCATGACTTCTACCCCTTCGTGCTGTCGGGTCTGGCGGTGCGCAAGCTGCATCTGGTGCACCGCATCGTCCACGCGCCGCGGGGCTGAGTCAGCGCAGGCACGCCGTTTGCCGGTCGGGGCTTTCACGGAGATCGCCCCCATGAGTCAACTCGATGCATCCCCGGCGCCCGCGGAAACCCCGCGCAGCTTTGGCGTCTTCAAGCCGGTCGGCCATGTCCTCATTTCATTCCCGCAGGAGAGCCAGGCCGACCGCGCAGCCGACGCGCTCGCCGGGCTCGATCTGGCCCCGGGCGCGGTGCGGCATTACAACGACCGCGAGATGTTGAATCAGATCGATCACGACATCGCCCACGCGAGCCCGCTCGCCTCGGTGGGCCAGGAGATGAATCTGGTGCGCGCCCACCGTGTGCTCGCCGAGAAGGGCTACCACTGGCTGCTGGTCTACGCGGCAGACGACGAGCAGGCGGCTCGCATCGCCGCCGTGGCGCGCGACTGCGGGGCCGAGCGCGCCCAGCATTACGGCCGCTTCATCATCGAGGAACTGATCGATCGGCCTGGCGGCCTGGCGCAGGTGGCCGAGTCGCCCGACCGGGGCCTGGACGCGCAGACGCCATCGGGCCGGGAGGATGAAGCGGGCGAACTCCGCCAGGCCGGACGGTGAGCCGGCCCAGGCCGAGGGGCGTTTGAGGCCGGCACGGAGCCTGCCGGGGGGGCGGCCCCATCCGCACCCGAAAGGCCCGCCGTGACTTCCCCCGACGACACCCCAGACACCCAGCGCCGCATCCAGCAGCGGCAGGATGAACGTGACCAGGCGCGTCGCCCGTCCCAGGACGCGGGCGGCGGCGCCATGCAGGCGGGCGCGCGCAAGCAGCCTGAGGCTCTGCCCGCGCAGCACCTGGAGAAGCCGGGCCGTGAATCCGACCTCGAGCTGGCGCCGCGCTTTCAGGCGCCGGATTACCGGGGCAGCGGCAAGCTGCAGGGCCGCGTGGCCCTGATCACCGGCGCCGACTCCGGCATCGGCCGCGCTGTGGCGGTCCTGTTCCCCCGCGAGGGCGCCGACGTGGCGGTGGCCTTTCACACATCCACCGGCGATGCCGAGGACACCCGCCGCCATGTGGAGGCCGAAGGCCGGCGATGCCTGCTGCTGCAGGGTGACGTGAAGGACGCCGCATGGTGCGACGCGGCTGTGGCGGCCGTCATCGAGCGCTTCGGGCGACTCGACGTGCTCGTCAACAACGCCGCCTTCCAGGAGCATGCCGACGCGCTCGAAGCCATCGATGACGAACGCCTGCAGGAGACGCTGGACACCAACATCGGCGGCTACCTGCGCATGGCCCGCGCGGCGTTGCCCCATCTGAAGCCGGGGGCCAGCATCATCAACACCGGCTCGGTGGTGGGGCTCAAGGGCAGCGCCACGCTCATCGACTATGCCGCCACCAAAGGCGCCATCCATGCCTTGACCAAGTCGCTTGCCAGCCACCTGATCGAGCGCGGCATCCGCGTCAATGCCGTGGCGCCGGGGCCGGTGTGGACGCCGCTGAACCCGGCCGATGCATCGGCCGACCGGGTGGCCCGCTTCGGCCAGCAGACGGACATGAAGCGCGCCGCTCAGCCCGAGGAACTGTCGCCCGCCTATGTGTTCCTGGCCGCGCCGGTGTGCTCGGGCTACATCACCGGCATCGTGCTGCCGGTGACGGGCAGCGTGGGCGCCATCTGAGCAAGGCCTGCGGCAATTTGTGCCGGGCCGCTGGCATGCGAGCGCCGCTTGCCCACGGCACCCGGATTGCCGACCTGGGGCACCGCAGCGGCCGCTGCGTTGGACGAAACCCCCAAGGAGAACTTCATGAACCTGATCATCTGGCTGATTGCCGGTGGCCTCATCGGCTGGGTCGCCAGCCTGCTCATGCGCACCGATGGCGAGCAGGGTGTGTTGCTGAACGTGCTCGTCGGCATCGTCGGCGCGGCCATCGGCGGCTGGCTCATCTCCCCGATGCTGGGACAGCCCACCATCAATGACGGCAGCCTGAGCGTCGGCGCACTGGGCGTGTCGCTGCTGGGTGCGGTGGTGCTGCTGGCCATCGTCAACCTCATCCGCCGCGGCACCATGCGCTGAACGCCCGGCTCGACCCTCGTTCACTTAAGGACCCACCATGACCACCACTTCGGGCAACACGCCTTTTCCGACGTCTTCGACGTCCTCAACATCCTCGACATCTTCGCCGTCTTCGTCATCCGGCACGGGGATGGCCGACAAGCCGTCTGCCGACAACAGCGGCGACGTGCTGGGCCGCGTGGTGCAAGGGGCGCACAGCGCGATCGACCGCATGGCCGATACCGCCGCACCCGCGGTGCAGCGGCTGCAGGACGGCGTGCAGGCGGCCAGCGAATCCCTCAGCGAGCGAGCCGAAGAGGCGCGCGCCATGGGTGAGGAATGGACCGACAGCCTGCGCAGCGTCGTGCGCGACCATCCATTGGCGGCCATCACGACGGCGCTGGCCGTGGGCGTGCTGCTCGCGCGCCTGGCGCGTTGATCCCGCGCGAGCCCCCGTTGCCTGAGCCTGCGCCGCCCGGCGCCGCCTCGCTCCTGCGGCAGTTGCAAGACCTGCTGCAGGATTTGCCCGGCCTGGTCGGCGACCGGGTCGAACTGCTGCTGCTGGAACTGCAGCGGGCGGCGCGGGCCTTGGTTCAGATCGTTGCGCTCGGTGTGGCCGCGGCCATCCTGGGGGTGACGGCATGGTTGCTGTTGTGGGCGGGCGCCATCCGCCTGCTGATGCTGGCCGGCTTGTCGATGGACGGCGCGCTGCTCGTTGCGCTGGCGGTCAACGGCCTTGCGCTCGGGGTGGCCTTGCAGCGGCTGCGTCGCCTGTTGCCCGAACTGTCGCTGCCAGCCACGCGGCGGCATCTGTTGCCACCGGGAGATCCTGATGAACCTGACTGAGTCGTCCAGCCCGGACCTCGACGCCGAGATCGCGCGTGTCGAGCAGCGCCTGATCGCACGCGAACTTCGGCTGCGAGCGGGGGCGACCCAGTTGTCGACCCAGGTGCGGCGGCAGTGGCGGCCGCGTCGGCTGCTGGTCCAGGCCGCGAGCGCGGTGCTCGGCAGCGCCGCGGTGCTGGCCTTGCTGCGCGGGCGGCGCCACGCAGGGGCGGAGCCGACATCGGCGCCCGGGCGCGGATTCGCGCCCGAGTCGGCGCCTGCGAGTGCGGCAGCAGCCTTTGCCTGGGCGCCCTGGGTGGGCCTGGCGTGGCCGCTGCTGCCGGCGCGCTGGCGTCGCCGGGTCAGCCCGTCGATGGCCACCAGCGTCTTGACCTTGGGTGTGCCGTTGCTGCTGCGGCTGCTGGGCCGGCGGAGCCGACAGGCCCGCTCGCGGGGTTGAGGCCCTGCGGCCGGGCCCGGTGCATCGCGCGGCACGCCCCTTGCCGCAGGGGCCTGTGCGCGACCCGTCGGTCGCCTTGAAAGGACTCTCCTCATGGCACGCAGCAGCCTGCTTGTCGTCGAGACGGCGCCCACCGAAGCCCCCGGACGCGACAAAGCGCGGCTCGGGCCGAGCGACAGCTCCGACAGCGGCAGCGATGTCGCCGGACTGGACGAGGACGATGCCGATCCGGGCGTGCCGGTGGACGTGGCCTTGCGGGACGATCAGTCGGCGCCTCTGCCGTTGGGCGAATCCCTGCCCGCCGGTGACGGGGCGACCGGCGTCCGCGACGGCGCGGACATCGGCGTCGACCGTGTGTTCACGCCCGGCGAGCCGCAGGATCTGCAGGACCTCGTCGATCCCACGGACGACCCCATGGCCGAGGCCGTGATCGACGAGGCGACCGATGACGGGGACGAAGCCCTCGGTCGCCCCTGAGGCAGCGGCGCCCGTCAGGCGCGCCGCTGCGATCCGGATCAGGCGGCCGCGGCGCGGGCCTGGTCGCGCAGGGCGCGCACCTGCTGGTGGTTGCGCTTGACGCCCTCGTACTGGCGCTCCACCACCAGCCGTACGTCTGCCGGCAGCGGTTCGTCCAGCGCCTTGCGGTAGCTCTCCAGCGCGCTGTCTTCGCCGCGCTCGGTTTCTTCCAGGATGGCCTTGTCGGTGTAGCCCGCCAGTGTGCCCTTCACGGCAACCCAGCCGCGGTGCATGGCGCCGGCCGCGGTGCCGCTGTCCTCGGCCTTGCCACCCAGGCGCACCACCATCGTCTGCAGCTCCGCAGCCGCCATGCGGCATTCCTCGGCGCGCCGCTCGAAGCTCTGGCGCAGGGACGGGTCGGTCACGTATTCGGCCGAGGCGCGGAAACCGTATTCGCCGTCCTTGGAGGTCTCGATGAGGTCGTTCAGGGTGTCGATGATGTCGTCATTGCTCATGAGGGGGTCCTTTCGATTGGGGTCGAGGGATGCCGCAAGGCCTGGAGCTGGCGATGCCGGCATGTCCAGTTCGCTCATGGGCAGGCGGCGTGCCTGCAGGCGCGCGGGTCAGGCGGGTTGCTCGGCGTGGGCCGTGGTCAGCGCCGTGTGCAGCGCGCTGATGAGGTCTGCCAGCGAGCAGGGCTTGCGCAGTTGCACGAACTCGCCTTCGGCGATGTCAGCGGTGCTGTAGCCGCTGATGAGCACGACCGGCAGTCCGGGGCGCTGCTCGCGCAGATGGCGCGCCAGCGCGACGCCGTTCATGGCGCCGGGCATGACGACGTCGGTGAGCACCACGTCCGGCGTGCTGCCAGCCTCCAGCTGCTGCAAGGCCGCACGGGCATCGGCAGCGCGCAGCACGCGGGCGCCATGGCTGCGCAGCAACTCCGAGGTCACCTCGGCGAGGGACTCGTCATCCTCCACCAACAGCACCGTCGCGCCCGCAATGCTGGGCTGGCCGGGTGCGCCGGGCTGGGCGGCAACGTCGCTGCCGTGCTCGGGCCGGGCCACCGGCAACAGCAGTGACACCGTGGTGCCCAGGCCCGGCGTGCTGGCCAGGCGGGCCGTGCCTCCAGCCTGGGTGGCGAAGCCATAAACCTGGCTGAGCCCCAGCCCCGTGCCTTGGCCCACGCCCTTGGTGGTGAAGAAGGGCTCGAAGGCGTGTTCGACCAGGCTCGGGTCCAGTCCCATGCCGTCGTCGCCCACCGTCAGCAGCACATAGTCGCCTGGCGGCAGGCCCTCGGTGTCGGCGGCACTCGCGTTGCCGGCACGCAGCCGCAGCTCGCCGCCGGACGGCATGGCGTCGTGGGCATTCAGGGCGAGGTTGACCAGGGCCAGATCCAGCTCGTTGGTGTCCACCCGCACGGGGCCGATGTCGGGCGACACCTTGACGTGGATGTCGATGCGCCGGCCCAGCACGCTGCGCATCAGCGCCTGCACTTCCGGCAGATAGGTGGCGAGCGACAGGGTCTGCACGCGCACTGGCCGACGGCCGGCAAAGCGCAGCAGGTGCTGGGTCAGCTGGCTGCCTTTGTCGACCGAGCGCTGTATCGCACCCAGCGGCCCCTGCAGCTCGGGGGCGCAGGGGTGCCGCTGCATCAGGTGCATGCTGTTGCTGATGACGCCGAGCAGGTTGTTGAACTCATGAGCCACGCCGCCCGTCAACCGCCCCAGGGCCACGACGCGCTGGCTCTGGGCGCCGCGCTGCTCGACCTGCCGGGTGCGCTCGACCGCCTCGGCCACGCTGCGCTCCAGCTCGGCGCGGGCGGTGGCCATGCTGTGGCCGGCCTCGGCCAGTGCCTCGGCAACGCCGTCGGTCTCGGTCATGCCGGTGGGGCGTGCCTGAACGGGGCGGCCGGCCTGCAGGTCCTGCGCCAGCCGCTTGAGCGCGAGGATGGGGCGCTCGATGCGCCAGGCCACCCACACCGCGCCGGCCATGGCCAGGGCCAGCAGCACCAGCGCACCGATCACCACGCGCCGCACCGCCTGCGGCATGCGACCGGCGAACTCCTGCCGTGGCATGGCGCTGATGAAGGTCCAGCCCAGGGAAGAGGTGCTGAAGTAACCCGCCGTCTGAACGCCATCCAGGGAGACCGACTGGAAGGCGCCTTCGCTGGCCTGGGCCATCTTCTGGCGCAGGTCGGTGGTGCCGGTCATGCCCACGAAGGCGTGGCCGCCGGGCAGGCGGGCCACGATGCGGCCCGCGCTGTCCATCACGGTGCCGATCCAGCCGGCGTGATGCGCCTGGGCCTGCACCAGGCGTTGCAGCTCGGACGGGCGCACGGTCACCACGAGGTTGTAGAGCAGGCGACCATCCCGTGTGACCGGCTCCACCCAGGCGGCGTGCAGCGAGCCCTCGCCGGTGGGTGAGCCGGAGAGCGGTTGCAGGGGCAGCATGCGGGCCGTGTCGGCCAGCGTTTCGGGGCCGGCTTCCAGCGTGAACCGACCTTCGGGCAGGCGGGTGCTGATGAGTACGCGGCCGGGCTCGCGCAGTTCCACCCACCCGTCCATGCCCTGCATGGCGCGCCGGGCCAGCCGCTCGAAGCCCAGGCGCCGCTCCGGGCTCAGCGCCGCCGGGTCATCCAGCGCGGGGGACTGTGCCAACACATGGGCAATCGCGGCGCGCCGGGCCAGTTCGCCGTCCACGAGCAGCGACAGCGCCCGGGCCGTGTCGCGCAGGGTGCGCTGGTGGGCGTCGCGCTCGGCTTCGTAGGTGCTGGAGATCAGCCAGCTCACGCCGAGCATGCACGGCAGCACCACCGACAGGACCAGCAGCAGCAGCCGGGACCGGATGCGGACCGGTGTGGCAGCGGGAGGCGCGGCAGGCGAAACGGAGTCGGGAGATGCCACCATGGTGTTGCGGTGCGTGCGGACGCTGCGATCCGGCCTCGGACCGCGAATCGGGATTCGGATCGTCGAGTGCAGCAAACGGCGTGCCCGGGTGGCTCAGGTGGCGCGGCGCGCCTTGGGCCGGGGCGGGCTGCGGAGCAGGGCCCGCATCGACGGCGGCGGTGCGCAGTGATCACCTTCCAGGTAGAAGCGCAACAGGCGCAGGCTGCGGCGACGCCGGCTGAGGCTGCGCAGGATGATCAGCAGTGGCACCGCGATGAGTGCGCCGACGATGCCCCAGAGCCAGCCCCAGAACAGCACCGACAGGAACACCGACAGCGCGCTCAAGGACAGGCGCCGACCCACGATGACGGGGCTGACGAGGTTGCTCTCCACCGCATGGATGGCCATGAAGGCCAGCATCGGGCCGAACACCTGCGGGCCCGGGTCGAAACTGCTGATGCCCGCCAGCAGCAGCATCGCCATCATGGCCATCGGGCCGATGTAAGGAATGAAGCAGAACAGCGCCGCCAGAAAGCCCCACAAGGTGGGGTTGGGCAGGCCGAGCGTCCACAAGGCCAGGGTGGTCAGCAGGCCCACGGCGCTGTTGATGAGGGCGAGCGCGCCGATGTAGCGGCTGATCTCGCGCTGCGCGGCACGCACGCCACCCAGCAGCAGGGCGCGGGTGCGTCGGCGAGGCAGGGCCTCGACCGTGCGCCGCAGCAACCAGTGCTCCGAGGCGAGCAGGAAGTAGGTCAGGATGACCGTGGCCGAGGCGGACAGCAGGAAGGAAAAGCTGCGGGCCAGCACCAGCCCTGTCAGCGCGACGCCTTCGCTGGCGAGCTTCTCCTTGAGCGGGTCGGGCGCCGGCGCGGTGGCGGGCAGGCGGCCACTGCGTCCGCTGGGTGTGGGGCGGCCGAGCCCGGGCACGGCCTCACGCAGCTTTTCCAGCTGTTCCAGCAATTGAGCCACCGTGGTGGGTGCGGCTTCCCACCAGCGTGCCGCCGGGCGAGCCAGCGAGGTGGCGACCGTCAGGGTGCCAAGCAGCAGGGCCATCACCAACAGCAGCGCGCCGATCGACGCCGGAACGCCGCGACGGTGCAGGGCGCGCACGGCCGGGGCCAGCGCCAGCGTCAAGGTCACGGCAATCAGCACGGGCGCCAGCAAGGGCCGGGCCTCGCGAACGGCGAACACCAGGGCGATCAGGAACAGGCCCTGCAACGCCCGCGTGCTGCGCGGCAAGGGCCATGTCGCGGCGGCTGGCGTGGCCGGGCGTGGTGAGTCCAGGGTGGGCGTGTCCATCAGGCGAGAGCGGTGTTCATGGCCGCGCCCAGGGCAAACGCCGTGCCCGCAACCGCCGCGAGGCCGGCTTTTTGCGGCAAAAGATCGGCAGTCTTTACCGCAATCGCCGGTGGCGGCAGCAGCGATCGGTAAATTTTGCAGTTCTTCGCTGACGGGCGTGTCGGGGCGGCCCGCGGCGGCGCCGCGTGCAAATGCGGTGCCTGCCCCAGGGCGCTGGCCCGGTTTGTGACGGGATGCGTCCTGCGGGGCGGGCCGGCACGGCGGTTGCAATCAGTGGGCTTGGGCCGCTCCGCGCTGCTGGGAGCGGCGCCCTTGTGAACCCGCCGCGATCGCGCGCAAGAGGAACCCTCGTGCCCTCCATGGACCTACGTGCCGACCATCGGCAAACCCAGACCTTGTCGCCCCGACTGCAGCATGCCGTGCGGCTGCTGCAGATGTCTTCCCTCGACTTCGCGGCCATGCTGCGCGACACCCTCGGTCGCAACCCGTTCCTGGAGGTGGACGAGGCGGACGGCAGCGAGCCCGAGCCGGGCACGAGCCCGCTTACGTCGGGCGAGGTGGCGCCCGCAGCCGCAGCGGGCGACGCCGAGCCGGTGACCGGGCCCGAGATCGACAACGCTGCATTGCCCGACGACGGCGGCGACCGTGACTTGTGGAACGCCGAGAGCGGCGGATCGCGGCGTGGCGAAGAAGGCGAGGTGAGCGCGCTCGACATGATGGCCGTCGAGACCTCGCTGACGGCGCATCTGCATGGACAGCTCAATGTGCTGCCGCTGTCCGCACGCGACCTGGCGCTGGCACGCGCCATCGTCGAGTCGCTGGATGACGACGGCTATCTGCGCACGCCGCTGGAGGAGCTGCAGGAGGTGGCTGATCTCGACCCGGCGGTGGAAGGCCAGGAGATGCTCATCGCCTTGAAGCGCGTGCAGTCCCTGGACCCGGCGGGTGTGGCAGCGCGCAGCGTGGGCGAATGCCTGCTGCTGCAGTTGCCCGCGATCGACTGCCCCGACATGCGCGACCTGGCCCGGCGCATCATCGCGGACCATCTGGCGGCCCTGGCCGCGCGGGATGTGTCAGGCCTGGCGCGGCAGCTCGGTGAGCCCCCCGCCCGAGTGGAGGCGGTATGCGACCGCATCCGGCGCCTGGACCCACGCCCCGGTTGGCGCTTCGGTGCGTCACAGGTGGCCTATGTGGTGCCGGATGTCATCGTGAAGAAGATCCGTGGCGAGTGGAAGGTGCAGCTCAACCCCGCCATCGTGCCCAAGGTGAGGCTCAACCAGGTGTATGCCAACCTGTTCCAGCGCCACCGCACGTCGGGCAACGCCGAGATGAGCGCCCATCTGCAGGAGGCACGCTGGACGCTGCGCAATGTCGAGCAACGCTTCTCCACCATCCTCGACGTGGCCGAGGCCATCGTGCGCCGCCAGCACAACTTCCTGGACTACGGCGCGATGGCGATGAAGCCGCTGGGCCTGAAAGAAATCGCGGACGAAGTCGGCATCCACGAGAGCACCGTGTCGCGGGTGACGAACAACAAATACATGGCCACGCCGGTGGGCGTGCTGGAGCTGAAGTACTTCTTCAGTCGCGCGATGATCAGCGCGAACGGCAGCGCCTGCTCGGGGACGGCCATCCGGGGCCTCATCAAGGACATCATCGAGGCTGAGAGCCCCGATGCACCGCTGTCTGACGCCGAGATCACGCGGCAGTTGGCCCAGCAGGGCCTGGTGGTGGCCCGGCGCACCGTCACCAAGTACCGGCAGATGCTGAAGATCGACGCGGTGGAGCGTCGTCGCCGCGTGGCCTGATCCGCCGCCCGGGTGCACCAAGGGCCGCGCGAGGCGGCCCTTGGCTCTTTCCTGGTCATGGCAAAACCGTCACGGGCGCCCGCAGGGGCGCCCGATCTGCGCCTTACTTGGTGCTCTTGCTGCCCGTCGTGCCGGCTGAGCTGGCCGAGGCGCCGGTGCTGCTGCCAGATGCTCCCGAGCTGCCGATGTGCGAGCCGCCGGTCGTCGAGGACTCGCCGTGCTGCTTGCTGCCTTGGCTGCCGCTGGTGGACTGCATTTGCTGGTCATGGTCCTGGCCACCGCCTTGCTGGCGACCCTGGCGCCAGTTGGAGAACTCGTCAGAGAACTTCTTGTAGCGGTCCTGGCGCCAGTTGCGGTAGTCCTCGTCGAGGGCCCGCATCTGTTCGCTGCGCCATTGGTGGTAGTCGGGCTCGAAGCCCTCGTGACCCTGGCTGGCGCCGCTGCTGCCGTAGCCGGATTGCGTGCCGTAGCTGCCGGCCTGGGCGCCGTAGCCGCCGTGCTGGCCGCTTTGTCCGCTTTGGCCCATCTGGCCGTAGTGACCGCCCTGGCCGCTCATGCCGCCCTGGCCACCATAGCTGCCGCCGAAGCTGCCTTGGCCGCCATCGCCCTGACCGCCGTAGCCACCGCCGTAGCCACCGCCATAGCCTCCGCCCTGGTAGCTCTGGCCGCCATAGCCTTGGCCACCATAGCCACCACCCTGGAAGCCCTGGCCGCCGTAGCCTTGACCGCCATAGCCGCCGCCTTGGTAACCCGGGCCACCCTGGCCTTGACCGCCGTAGCCGCCACCTTGGTAGCTTTGACCGCCGTGGCCTTGGCCGCCGTAGCCGCCGCCCTGGTAGCTCTGGCCGCTGCTGTAGCTGCCCTGGCCACTTTGGCCGCCCTGGTAGCCGCCGTGCTGACCGCCCCAGCCTTGGCCGCCAGCGTGGCCCATCCCGCCTTGCGAGCCCTGGTAGCTCTGGCCGCCCGCCTGGCCGCCATAGCCGCCGTGCTGTGAGCCGTAGCCCTGGCCACCTTGCGACCCCTGGCCGCTCCCGAAGCTGCTGCCCTGGTAAGACTGGCCCTGGCTCTCGTAGCCCTGGCCGCCCTGTCGGCTGCGGTCGTCATCCCCGCGATGGCCTTGCTGACTGCCGTAGCGGCTCTGATCGTCGTTTCGAGACATGGGAAATCCTTTCAAACAAAGTGCGTTGTCCACAGACGCTTGGCCGGGCGAGCCCGGCCGGTCTGCAAAGGACTCGGGCAAGGCATGTTCCTAACGTGCGAAGTCAGCGCGGTGCCGGCGCCACGCGCCACACGGTGTTGCCCACGTCATCGGCCACCAGCAGGGCGCCGCGACCGTCGATGGCCACCCCGACGGGGCGGCCCCGGGCGTCGCCCGCTGCGCTCAGGAAGCCGGTCAGCACGTCGATCGGTAAGCCTTGCGGCACACCCTGGGCAAACGGCACAAACACGACCTTGTAGCCCGCGAAGGGCTGGCGGTTCCAGGAGCCGTGCATGCCGATGAACACGCCCGCGCCGGGCGCCCCGGGCAGGCGGGCCGGTACCGCGCTGCCTGCGGCGGACACCAGGCCCAGCGCCGCGACGTGCGCGCCCAGCGCGTAGTCGGGCACGAGGGCTCGCGCGACGAGATCGGGGCGCTGGGGTTTCACCCGGCTGTCGACATGGCTGCCGTACCAGCTGTAGGGCCAGCCGTAGAAGCCGCCGTCGCGCACCGAGGTGAGGTAGTCCGGCACCAGATCGCTGCCGAGTTCGTCGCGTTCGTTGGCCACCGTCCAGAGCACCGGTGCGGCCCCCTCGGGCGCCGGCAGCCAGGCCATGCCGTTGGGGTTGCGCAGGCCGGTGGCGAAGAGTCGTTTGCTGCCGGTGGCCACATCGATCTCCCAGATGGCCGCGCGGCCTTCCTCGGCCTCGATGCCGTTCTCCGCCGCATTGCTGTTGGAGCCGACGGTGGCGTAGAGCTTGCGCCCATCGGGGCTGGCGATCAGGCTCTTGGTCCAGTGGTGGTTGCGCGGGCCGGCCGGGAGGTCGGTGACCTTGTGGCCCGCCGCCGTGATCTGTGTCTGCCCTGCCGCGTACGGATAGGCCCACACCGCGTCGGTGTTGGCCACGTAGAACCGATCACCGATCAGCGCCATGCCGAAGGGCGAGTTCAGGTCTTTCAGGAACACCTCCTGCACTTCGGCACGGCCGTCGCCATCGGCATCGCGCAGCAGCGTGATGCGGTTGGCGCTCGTGCCCACCGAGCCGGCCTTCAGCATCAGCTTGCGCATGACCCAGCCGCGGATGCCCCCGCCTTCCTGCGGCCGCGGGGGCGCATTCGTTTCGGCCACCAGCACGTCGCCGTTGGGCAGCACATGCAGCCAACGGGGATGCTCCAGTCCCGTGGCCAGGGCGGTGACCTGCAGGCCCGGTGCCGGGACGGGCGCTTCACCCGGCTGCCAGGGGCGGGCCTGGGCCACGTGGGCGGTGGGGACCAGCCGCTTGACGGGCTCGACCAGCGTCGGGCGAGGGCCGGTATCGGCACCGGCGGGCAGGCGTGCACTTTCGCTGCAGCCGGCCAGCAGACCGGCCGCCAGCAGCAGGCTGGTAGGCAACAGGTGGATCTTCATGCGTGGGGGAGGTCGGGTTGACAGATGTTGCGGAGCGTCTGGTCGATGGGCTCCGCCTCGGTGGAGGCGTCCCTCACCACGAGGTCGCCGAGGGAGACGATGCCGACCAGCCTGGACGTGCCATCCACCACCGGCAGCCGGTGCAGCTGCTGTTCGCCCATCAGGCGCTTGACCTCTTCCGCGTCTTGCTCGGGGGAGCAGGCACGAACGTCAGGCGTCATCACGTCGGACACGCAGCAGGTGTCAGGGTCCAGGCCGTCGGCCAGCGCCCGCACCACGATGTCGCGGTCGGTCAGCATGCCCAGCAGGCGCTCACCGTCCCAGACGGGCAGCACGCCGATGTCATGCCGGCGCATGCACTTGGCGGCATGGCGCAGGCTGTCCTGGGGCTGGATGGTGCTCACGTCGATGGACATGAGGTCGGCGATGCGGGTCATGGCGGCGCTCCGTGAGTGGAGGCCGCCATGGGGCAAGGCGGGTGCCGGCCGAGGATCAGTGGAAGAAGAGGTAGACCAGCACCAGCACGATGCCGGGAACGCCGAGCAGCCAGGCGAGAAGGTATTTGCCCATGAGAGTCTCCTGTGGAGTGTGAAGGTGAGATCAGCTTCGCCGCCCACGGCACGCGGTGCCAGCGGACAGCGCCCGTCACCGGCGTAGGAAGAGCGGCGTGCACCCTGGCGCCTTGTCCGAGGGCGGTGGCGGCCCGGCGTAGGACTTGGCCCACCCGGAGAACCGGTCCAGGCTGGCGCGGGGCGAACGGTCAGGCACCTACGCTGACGTCAGTCCCTCCGGCAATTCCGCCGCGAGGGCAACCGCAAAGGAGCCATCCATGAACAGCGATCAGATCAAGGGCACCGTGAAGGACATCGCCGGCAAGGCGCAGCGCAAGCTGGGTGAGGCCGTGGGCAGCACCGAACAGCAGGTCAAGGGTGCCGCGACCCAGGCCGAAGGCAAGCTCCAAAAGGCCGTGGGCAATGCCCGCGAAGCGCTGAAGGACGCGGGCAACCGCAAGGCCTGATCTGCGTGAGCAGGGTGCCGCCGCTGCCATGGTGCGCGGCCCCTTCGCGCCGCATCTCGCACCGCACATCACCGCATCTTTGACTTCCCGATCGTGAGAACTGCCATGCACACCATCGCCTCCCTGCGCCGCCCGTCCCTCTACCTTGCCGCCCTGGCCAGTGCCGTTCTGTTGACGACCGGCTGTTCCTCCATGAGCGAACGCGAGCGCGGCACCGCGCAGGGCGCCGGCGCGGGTGCGGTGGCGGGTGCGGTGATCGGCTCGATCACCGGCGGCAGCGCGGGTCGGGGGGCCGTCATCGGTGGCGCCGTCGGCGCGGTGGCGGGCAACCTCTGGTCCAAGCGCATGGAAGACAAGCGCGCCGCGCTCGAGCGCGCCAGTGAGGGCACCGGGGTGCAGGTCGCGCGCACCGATGACAACCGGCTCAAGCTGAACGTCCCGAGTGACGTTTCCTTCGACACCGGCCGGGCCGACATCAAGCCCCAGATGCGTCCGGTGCTGGATGAAGTCAGCCGCAACCTCGACCCGGCCGTGCGCCTGACGATCGTCGGCCACACAGACAGCACCGGCAGCGATGCCATCAACGACCCGCTGTCCCGCGAGCGTGCGATGGCCGTGCGCGACTACCTGTCCAGCCGCGGCGTGGCGGCCTCGCGCGTGACAGTGGCGGGCCGCGGCTCTCGGGAGCCGGTGGCCAGCAATGACACCGACAGCGGCCGTGCCGCCAATCGCCGGGTCGAGATCTTCTTGTCGGAGCAGGGCTGAGCGCGGGCACGAGCGTTGCTCCCAGGGTGAGTATCCGAGCCGGAGAGCCTTCATGAAACCCGTCGACAGCAGTCCAGCCCATGTGGAGCCCACCGGCGACGGTGAGCGCAGCACCGCGGGCAGCAACTATGGCGACTGGCGTCCGCTGGGGCCGCGCCCGCCGCACGGCTACGACTTCGAGAAGCGCTTCGTGCCGCCGGCGCAGGACCCCGACTTCACGGACAAGTCACCATGGCCGCGACAAGCCGCTCCATCGCCTCGTTGACGCTGAGCTTCGGGCTGGTGAATGTGCCGGTGCGGCTGTTCTCCGCCACCGAGCGCGGCGCCGAGTTGCACTTCAACTTGTTGGCCAAGGACGGCTCGCGGCTGCGCCAGCAGTACGTCAGCGAACGTACGAAGAAGGTGGTCGACCGCAAGGACATGGTCAAGGGCTACGAGGTGGAAGACAACCAGTTCGTGCTCTTCACCGCGGATGAGCTGAAGGCGCTGGAGGAGGGCAGCAGCCCGGTCATCCAGATCGTGAGCTTCGTGCCCCTGGCTTCCATCGACCCGCTCTTCTACGACAAGGCCTACCTGCTCGCGCCCGACAAGCGCGGCGAGAAACCGTATGCCCTCCTGGCCGAAGCCCTGCGCCAGTCGGGTCGCTGTGCTCTGGCCAAATGGCCCTGGAAGGCCAAGCAGTACGTCACGCAAGTGCGCGCCAATGCCGATGGCCTGATCCTGCAGCAACTTCGCTACGCTGCCGAGGTGCGGTCACTGGCGGACCTGGACATCCCCAAGGCCGCTGTCTCCAAGCCGGAGCTGCAGTTGGCCCTGCAGTTGGTGGACCAGATCGCGGCCGACCATTTCGACCCCGAGCAGTTCCACGACGAGGAAAAGGCCCGTGTGCTGGCCGCCATCGACGAAAAGGTCAAGGGCAAGCAGATCGTGGCGTCGTCTCGGGAGACGGCGGGCCCGGCCGGTGGCGGTCAGGTCATCGATCTGATGGAGGCTTTGCGTGCCAGCCTGGCCGGCAAGCCAGCGGCCAAGTCGACCCGGGCCAGGCCGGCAGGCAAGGCCTCGGCCAAGGTCACGGCCTTGCCGACACGCAAGCCGGCTCGCAAGGCCACGGCAAGTTCGCCGCCGGGCCGTGCGCGGGCTCACAAGTAGGCGCGGCGGGTCCCCCCGTCAGCGCCGCTGCCAGGCGCGCAGGCAGCGCCACCATTCCTCTGCGAACGGCACGATGTTGAGCATCAGGGCGGCAGCCAGCAGCGTGCTCAGGTAGAGCGTGGACGGCGGGGAGGCCGCCCAGCGCCAGGACCAGTCCGCCGGCTCGATGCCCTGGCCAATCAGCGCTGCCGCCTGACCGGGTGCCAGCGCCACCATGCCGGCCAGACCGGCCCAGGGCAGCAGGTGCTGGAAGCCATGGACCCACTGTTCTGCCAGCGGAATGGGCCGGGATGCCAGGGCGACTTTCAGGTCGACCAGGTACAACCCTTCGTGAAGCAGCGCGAGCAGCCCGATGAGCAACAGCACGCCGGCGGTGGTCTGCAGCAACAGGGCAGCCAGCAGCCCGCTGCCGACGGCGGCCATCATGATCAGGTGCAGCACCGACTCCTTCAGGCCCGCGGTGAGCTCGATGCGCTGCTGGCGGTGCAAGGCCCAATCCAGCGCACCGGCGAGTGCGAGCGCAGGCGCCCAGGCATAGGCCAGCAGGGCGCGAAGCAACGAGTTAGTGTCGTCCACGGGTCACCTCACGCGCTGCGACGCCGAGCGCCGTTGGCAGTGACCCGTCGCGACGGCACGGGACGCGATCCGTCCGGCAGCCAGTGCCGATTGACCGATGATGCGCGGTGCCGCATCGCGAGCGCGGTGTGGGCGGGAAGGGTGATCATGGAAGCAGTACAAGCCGCGCTGGACAGCATCGAGCAGCCTGCCTTCGCGGCAGACGGGCAGGGCCAGGTCTGCGCGGTGAACGAAGATTTCGTGGGTTTGCTGTCGATGGAGATGGGCGGCAATCGACATGCCGCCTGGCAGCAGTGCCTCGGCCCGGAAGGCTTGATGGGCTGGCAGCGCGGCATCGAGGCCGGTGTCGCTTTTGCCGAGGTCTTGCGCCCCTTCCAGGCGCTGGGCCGCTGGCGCTACCGGGCGTCGCCGGTCCTGCGTGATGGCGACGGCCGACCGTGCTGGCTCGTGACCCTGGTGAGGGAGAGCCTGGACGACCCCCTCGACGACAACCTCATCAAGCTCAGCCTGCATGCTGCAGTGCGCGCCGGCCGTATGGGCTTGTGGGAATGGCATCCGGCCACAGGCGACTGCCTGTGGAGCCCGGAGATGTATGACGTGTTCCGTCTGCCGCGAGGCTCGGGCCTGGAGCCCGGCGAGCGCTTCCTGCACATGATTCACCCCGACGATGCACCGCGCATCGACGCGGCCGTGGCCGCGGCGGCCGCGCGCGGCGGCATCGACCCCTTCGTGTTCCGCATCCGGGCAGGCGATGGCAGCCAGCGCTGGATCATGAGCTGCTCGCGCACGGAGCGTGCACCGGGCCAGCCGCTGACCCGCCTTGTCGGCGTGAACTTCGATGTGACGGACACCGTCGAAGCCGAGCAGCGCCTGGACGCTGAACGCCTGGAGCGTGCCCGCCAGGAGCAGATCATGCGGGCGGTGATGGCCTATGCGCCCGTGGGCATTGCGGTTGCACTGCATGGGGAGGACACGCTGGCCTATGTGAGCCGGTTCGGCGCCGAGATGGTGGGCGCCACGCTGGAGCAGTCGCGCACCTGGGGCGCCTGGCAGCTGCGCTGCCCGGACACCAAGGTGCTGGCGCGGCCGCAGGACCTGCCGTTGGCGCGCGCCTGCCAGGGCCAGGTCATCCGCGACGAAGCCTGGCTGATGCAGGCATTGGACGGCCGCCTGATCCCGGTCAATTGCAGTGCCGGCCCCATCCACGATGAACAGGGTGCGGTGGTCGGAGGCACGGTCGTCTGGTACGACGTGACACCCTTCAAGCAGGCAGAGCGGCAGCGCGACCTGTTCCTGGCGGCGGTGTCGCACGAGCTGCGCACGCCGTTGAGTGCCATCCTGGCGTGGGCCGAGACGCTGCAGCGCGGCAGCCGGCCCGAGCTGCTGGAACGTGGGCTCGCGGCGATCGCCCGCAATGTGCTGGTGCAGAGCCGGCTGGTGGACGACCTCCTCGACGTGACCCGCATCGCGGCCGGCAAGATGGCCTTGACGCCCGCCCTGGAAGACATGAGCCGCATCGTGCGCGCGGCCATCGAAACGGTGTCACCCATCGCGACGTCGGCCCAGGTCGTGCTGGCGCAGGACCTTACCGACGCGCCGCTGCCCGTGATGGCTGACGAGCTGCGCCTGCGGCAAGCTGTGTGGAACCTGCTCACCAACGCGGTGAAGTTCTCGCGCGCCGGCGGCCTCGTCCAGGTGACGCTCGTGGCGGAAGACGGCTGGGCCCGGCTGGACGTGACAGACCACGGCGTGGGCATCGAGCCCGCGCAGCTCCCGCGCGTGTTCGACCAGTTCTGGCAGGCAGGCTCGCGTGACAGCGGCCGCAGCGAAGGCCTGGGCCTCGGGCTGGCCATCGCGATGCACATCGTGCGCGGCCACCGCGGGGAGCTTCAGGCGCACAGCGACGGCGTGGGCCGCGGCGCCACGTTCACCTTGCGCCTGCCGCTGAAGGGCGGCGATGCCGGCTGAGGGCTGACCCGGCTCGGCCTGGTGCGCCCGCGCGGCAGCTGCCGTGCCCGCGCCTCGGCATGCGGATTGCCGGCATCCTGCTCCCCAGCATCGGAGCGTCTCATGCCACGTGGCGACAAGTCGTCCTACACGGACAAGCAAAAGCGTCAGGCTGCGCACATCGAGGCCGGCTATGAGGATCGCGGCGTGCCGCACGACGAGGCCGAGCGGCGGGCCTGGGCCACAGTCAACAAGGAGACCGGCGGCGGCAAGAAATCCGGCTCGGGCCGGGGCCATGCGGTGAACCACGAGCCCTCGCGCGAGGGCGGGCGCAAGGGGGGCGAGGCGGCTGCCCGGCGCACACCGGCCGAGCGTTCGGCGTCGGCCCGCAAAGCGGCCGAGACCCGCAAGCGCAACGCCGCCGCGCGCGCCCGCTGAGCCTGGGCGAGCCTGGCTGAGCCTGGCTGAGCCTGGCTGAGCGCTAGCGCCGCGGCGCAGCCAGCAGGTTCATCAGCTGCGCTGCGTCATAGGGTTTGCGCAGCACCGTCAAGCCCTGGGCCGTCGCGTCCGCGGCGGCGGCACTGTAGGCACTGGCCAGCACGACCGGGATGCCGGGGTGCGTCTTGCGCAAGCGCAAGGCCAGCTCCACACCGTCGGCGTTGCCCGCCATGACGATGTCCGACAGCACCACGTCGGGCCGCAGCCCGCCTTCGATGAGCGCCCAGGCTTCAGTGACGCCGCTGGCCGTCTTCACCACCATGCCGTTCATCGTCAGCAGGCCCGAGGTGGACTCCAGCACATCCTGGTTGTCATCCACCAGCAGCACGACGCGCCCGGCCAGCGTGGGCGACGGGCCGGCCTCCTGCGGCGTAGGGGCTGGCGATGCCGTGTCGACGTGGCGGGGCATCGCCAGCCGCACCGTGGTCCCGGTACCGACTTCGCTCGTCAGCTGCACTTCAGCGCCACTGGCCTTGGCAAAGGCATAGACCTGCGACAGGCCCAGGCCGCTGCCTTTGCCGGGCGGCTTGGTGGTGAAGAAGGGCTCGAACACCCGTTCCTGCACGGCCGGCGCAATGCCGGTGCCGTGGTCCTGGATTTCAAGCACGACACGGTCGGAGGCGCCGCTCTCGCCGGGCAGGTTGAAGGTGCGCACCTGCAGCCGGCCCTCGCCGTGCATCGCATCGCGGGCATTGGTGAGCAGGTTGGCCAGCGCGGTTTCCAGCTCGCTGGGGTCGAGCTTCACGGGCCAGGTATCGGGAGCGACTTCGAGCTCCACCGTGATGCCGGGGCCCAGCACGGAGCGGAAGAACGTGACGAACTCCGGCACCTGCGCAGACAGCTGCACCCGCTGGGGCTGCAGCTGGCGCCGTCCGGCGAAGGCCAGCAGTTGGCGGGTCAGGTGCTCGGTCTTGCGCACATTGCGCTGCACGACCTCGACGTCGGACTCGGCCGGCTGGCCCAGACGGCGCTTCAGGATCTCGGCCCGCACCGCGATGACCTGCAGGTAGTTGTTGATATCGTGGGCCAGGCCTGCCGCGAGTTGGCCCACGGCTTCCAGCTTTTGTGACTGCGCCATCATCCGCTCGGCCCGCTCGCGATGCTGCATCTCGGCCTGCAGGGCATCGGTGCGCCGGCTGAGCTCCACCACCAGGCTGTCCAGCCGGGCCTGCACCTCGCGGTAATGGGCGGCCAGCAACGCCAGCATGGCGGCGCTGGCCATCAACCCCTCTGCGCGCGCGCCGTACCAGGCGACGGTGTAGCGGCCCCCACTGCGGGTGCTGAGCCACACGCCGACCGTCTCGGCCAGCAGCACCAGCACCAGCCACAAGTACAGCGACCGGCCGGCGAGCCGGCGATGCAGGATGAGCGCCAAGGCCACCGCGCAGATCACGCCGCCGATGTTGGCGCCCACGGTGCTGATGCTGCCGAACTGCAGCCCCGCCGGGCCGGGCACCAGCGCCTGCACATCGCCTGCCGCCAGCGCGACCGCGGTGCTCAGCGCTACGGCGATCAAGGCGACCAGGATGGGGCTGACGCCGGGCTCCGGGCCGCTGGCACGCGGCGCCGGCTCGTTCATCAAGGCCCAGACGACAAAGAGCGGAAAGCCTGCACGCCAGGCGATGAACAGCCAGCTGACGGAGTTGCCCGTGCCGAGCACCGACTCGGCCGGCAGCAGCGCGCCGGGGAAGGTCAGCACATGCAGCACAGCCATCAGCCCCGCGAACAGATAGGCCGACGCGATGATGCGCAGGGGCCTGGACGGGCGCGGTGCCGACAGCAGCAGCCAGAAGGTCGCGAAATTGATCATCGCGGCAGCGCCGCCGTAGATGCCGGCGATGTGGGGCATGGCCGGCAGCTTGACCGACGCCACCGGCAAGGCCGCCACGGCCGAGAGGCACACCGCCATGCATAACGCCGCGACTGCGCGCCGCTGGCGCGGGGAAGCCTGCTGGTGAACGACGTCGAAAGGCACGGGCAGTGATGGAGGGGTCAGGGCGCTTGCATTGTGCCCAGTGGCATGTGTCGCTCCCGGATCGGGCGCTTGTCTGACACGCGACTGCGGGCGGCTGCCCCATCGTCGCAGACATGACGACCTCTTCTCGCGGTGCGAAGCGCGCGGATTCGCCGCTCGCCCGGTACAACGCGAAACGCGATTTCGGCGTGACGACCGAGCCTGAGGGGCGCGTCACCCCAGCTCGCGCGCCGACGCGGCTGCACTTCGTGATCCAGAAGCACTGGGCGTCACGGTTGCACTACGACTTCCGGCTGGAGCTCGACGGCGTCCTGCTGAGCTGGGCGGTGCCCAAGGGCCCGAGCCTCGATCCGGCGCACAAGCGCATGGCGGTGCGGGTGGAGGACCACCCGCTGAGCTACCGCGGCTTCGAGGGCGAGATTCCGGCGGGCCACTACGGTGCCGGGCGCGTCATCGTCTGGGACCATGGCCATTGGCGGCCCCTGGGCGACCCCCGGGAGGGCCTCGCCCGCGGCAAGCTGGTCTTCGAGCTGGAGGGCGAGAAGCTGCGCGGTGCGTGGGAGCTGATCCGCACGGCGCGGTCGGACGCGTCCAGGCAGGAGGCATGGTTGCTGATCAAGCGCCGCGGCGATGCCGCGGTGCGGTCCAGCGCCGAGTACGACGTCATCCTGGCGATGCCCGACCGTGTGCTGGCCCCGTCGGCCGGCCGCCCAGCCCGGGCCGCCAACCCGGGCCCCGCGCGACGTGCGCCGCTGCCGGCGCGGCTTGATCTGCAGCTGGCCACGCTGGCCGCCGAGCCGCCGGTCGGTGGGGATTGGGTGGTCGAGCACAAGCTGGATGGCTATCGCATCGCGGCCCGCGTGCAGCGGGGCCGGGTGGCGCTCTTCACGCGCGCGGGGCATGACTGGACCGACCGGCTGCGCCCCCTCGCCGACGCGCTGGAGGCCTTGGCGCTGCCGTCCGCGTGGCTGGATGGCGAGGTGGTGGCGCTGGACGAGCAGGGGCTGCCGAACTTCAACCGGCTGCAGAACGCCATCGACAACGCCCGCACCGGGGACCTGGTGCTCTTCCTTTTCGACCTCCCGTTTGTGGCGGGTCGCGACTTGCGGGAGCGGCCGCTGCGTGAGCGTCGGGAGCGACTCCAGGGCTTGTTGGCAGGACGCGCGACGACGTCGCTTCGCTTCAGCGAGGCGCTGCCGGCCTCGCCCGCCGACGCGCTGGCGGCAGCCTGCCGCCTCGGACTGGAGGGCGTGATGATCAAGCGGGGCGACAGCCCTTATGTCGGTCGTCGCAGCGACAGCTGGCTCAAGTTGAAATGCCAGCAGCGCCAGGAGTTCATCGTCATCGGCTTCACCGATCGGCGAGACGCGCCCGATGAAGTCGGTGCGCTGCTGCTGGGCTACCACGAAGCCGGTGAACTGAAGTCGGCCGGCGCGGTGGGCACGGGCTGGTCGGCGGAGCAGGGACGGGCGCTGCATCGGCAACTGGCCCGGCGGCAGACCGCCCAACCTGCTGCGGCAGCGACGCAGGGCAGCCGCTGGTCGCGGCGGGCGCCTGGCAGTGAGCGCTGGGTAACGCCGGAGATGGTGGTGGAAGTGGCCTTTGCCGGCTGGACGCCAGAGGGGCGTATCCGCCACGCGGTGTTCCGCGGGGTGCGCACGGACAAGGCGTCAGCGCTGGTGCAGCGGGAGGCTGCCCAGCCGGTGCGTGCGGCTCCGGCGAGCGCTGCGGGCCGGTTGACGGCGCCAGTCGTCATCACGCACCCCGATCGCGTGATCGATGCTTCGACCGGCCTGCGCAAGATCGATGTGGTGCGTTACCTGGAAAGCGTCGCCGAGCGCATGCTGCCGCATCTGCGCCAGCGCCCGGTGTCGCTGGTGCGGGCGCCGCAGGGTGTGGCGGGCCAGCAGTTCTTCCAGAAGCATGCGGAGGTGCCGATCCGGGGCGTCAAGGTGCTGGACCCGGCGCTGTGGCCTGGGCATGCACCGCTGCTGGTGGTGAGTCGGGCCGAAGGGCTGATGGCCGCGGCGCAGCTCAACGTGATCGAGTTTCATACCTGGAATGCCACGGCACGCCAGCTGCGGCGCCCCGACCGGGTGGTGTTCGATCTGGACCCCGGCGAAGGCGTCGCCTGGTCGCACATGAAGGAGGCTGCGCTGCTGGTGCGCACGCTGCTCGAAGAACTGGGCCTGCGCAGCTGGCTCAAGACCAGCGGTGGCAAGGGCCTGCATGTTGTGGTGCCGCTGCAGGCCCGCCGCGAAGACGATGAGGTCAAGGCCTTCGCCAAGGCCGTGGCGTGGCACATGGCCCGCACGCTGCCGCAGCGTTTTGTGGCCAGGAGCGGGCCGGCCCATCGGGTGGGCCGCATCTTCATCGACTACCTGCGCAACGGCGAAGGCCAGACCACGGTCAGCGCCTTCTCACCCCGCGCGCGGCCCGGCATGGGCGTGTCCATGCCCATCGACTGGGCCCAGCTGGAGGACCTGAAGCGTGCTGCCCAGTGGACCGTTCGCACGGCGCGGGAGTACCTCTCCCTGGTGCCGGCCGACCCGTGGGCGGACTACGGCCGGGCGCGGCAGACGATCAAGCGCTGGCCGCCCCAGGATTGAGGTTCAGCGCGCGTCGGTACCGGGGCGAACCAGTCGCCTGGCGGCCAGCTCGGCACGCAGGGCCTCGGCCTGGTCTTCCAGGCGGACGGCGGTGAGGCCCAGAACCGGGTCTTGCTGCAGTGCCTGTTCGAGCGGGCTGCGTTGACTCAGACGTTGCACCAGTTGCTGCCCCAGGGCGTAGAGCTGGTGGTTCTTGCCTTCCGTCTCCGCCAGCGCCTGGGTGCTGCGCTCCAGCAGCTGGACCAGGGCCTGGTTGGCCTGCTGCAGCGCGCTGCCGTCCTGTCGGGCGGCCAGCAGCTGGCGTTGCAGGTTCTGCTCCCGTTCGCTGGCGCGTGCGTCGGCGTCTCGCTGTGCGCCTTGTGCGGCCTGCAACTGCGACCGCAGGGCCTCGATCTCGGCGTCGCGCGCCTTCAGCCGGGCCGCAGTGCTGGCGATCTGGGCTCTGGCGCTGGCGGCTTCCTGGCGCGAGCTGGCTGCTGCGGCCTCGGCCTTGGCTTTTTCGGCGCTCAGACTGGTCTGCTGCTCCTGGGCGCTGCGCAGAGCTGCCTGGGCGCGGCGCAGGGCTTCACGTTCCCTGGAGGGCTTGCCGTCCTGCGCGTGCGCGCCCGACACCAGCAGGGCCGAGAGCAGCAGAGCCGAGAGCGGCAGCATGGCGAGGCGCCTCATGGTCAGAACCTCACATTCAGGTCGAGCTGGAACACGTCGATGCGAAGTGGCGCACTGCTCAGGTTGCCGCTGAGCGAGGTGGGGTCACCAGGCACCGCGAGGAAGCGAACGCCGTCGTCAAGGTTGCGTGTGCTGGTCCAGCGCGCGCCGAGCCAGAAGTTGCGATCCAGGCCGTAGTTGCCGCCCAGGCTCCAGCCCTTGTAGTTGGTGCCCCCCAGGTGCCAGGTGGTGTCGGTGAAGCCGTCCACCCAGGCGTCGCGTTCGACCAGGCGCAGCGCGGCAAAGGCCTGCCAGTCGCCCCGGCGGGCCAGCTTGGCTGCGCCGGCCTGCACGCGGAGCTGGGCGGCCTTGGTCTTGTCGCTCAGGTCCGGCAGGGGCATGCCAGCGCGCGCCTGGATGTCCTGCAGGTTGAAGCCGGTGTTCTTGATGAAGTCGGCCGTGATGTTCAGCGGCACGGGCAGCAGGTCCGTGAGCTGCAGGCCGAGCGTCAGGTCGATGGGCTTGAAGCGCGAGGCCAGGCCCCAGGTGGGGGCGGCAGTGCTGGTCGGGTCGTTGATGTTGATGAGCGTGTTGCCCTTCTGCCGCAGGCTGCCGGGGTACTGCGAAGCGAAGTAGTTGGTGGCCCCATTGCGCGGGCCGCTGGGGGGCGGCGAGGCTTCACGCCGGCCCTCGATGTGGCGGAACTGGTAGCCCGCCAGGCCGATCTTGAGTTGCACGCCGCGCGCCAGTTCCAGCCCGCCGCCGAGCTGGGCGCCGAGCAGCCACTTGTCGCGGGTGGCGAGGTTGAGCTCCTCGAGCGGAAAGAGGCCCGCCGTGATGAACGCCGAGCGTTGCGGCGTGAAAGCGTGGCTGAGCTTGGCCGCCACGCCGTCGAAGGCAAGGTCATCGGGCCAGGCGAGGTCGGTGCTGTAGAAAGGGTTGGCCATGCGGCCGAAGTCGGCCGACAGGCCGTTCATGAAGACGGGTGGCTGCCAGCGGATGTAGGCCCGGTCCAGCCCGAGGGTGTACCGGTTGAAGTTGTTGCCCAGCGTCTGCGACGTGGAGGTGGCACCGTTGGCGGTATTGCCGGTGGCGATGCGCATGCCGGCGAGGACCTGATCGCTGAGTTTGGCGTCGACCTCCACGCGGCCGCGCAGGGTGAGGCGTTGGCGGTCGGTGGTGGTGTTGCTGAGGTCGGGCGCCCACGCGGGCGAGCCCGCCTGGGCGCGGTAGATCTCGGCAGGCACGTTGTGCTCGTCGAAGAACTCGGCCTGGGCGCGCGCGCGGATGTCGCCGCTCACGCGGATGCGTCCGATCCAGTCAGGCAGGGCATCAGGCTGCCCCCAGCGTTCACCCTTGGCCTGGGCCAGGACTTCGGTCTTGATCTCGTCGCGCATCTGCTGGCGCATCGATTCGGGCACGTACGGGATCCGCAGCACCTTGGGCGGCTCCGCTTGGGCCGTGGCGGCCGCCGCAGGTGCAGCGGCTGCGGCCTGGGCCTGACGCAGGATGGCCTCCGCCTTGTCGCGTGTCAGCAGGCCTTGGGCCACCAGGGCGTCGATCAGCGCCTGGGTGGTGGCGCGCAGCCGCGCAAGCTCTTCCTTGTCGGTGCTCTGGGCACCGGCAGGTGCGGCCACGAAGGCGGCGGTCAGCAGGGCAATGAGGGGTTTCATGGCGTGATGCAAGGTGGAAATCAGGCTTGGGGCCGCACGCTGAGTCGAAAGCGCATGGGTTGGGACAGAGCCAGCGCCGGGGGCGGCGGCAGCTTGAAGAGGCGGCGGGTTTCTTCGAGGGCGGCGCGCAGCGCGGCGTCCTGGGCGTCGTTGCCGCTGGCGGCCAGTTCAAAGCGTTGGATGCCACCGTCGCTTGTCAGCCAGACGGAAAAGGTGGCCGTCAGCGCGTCCGCATCGGACTTCAGATGCTTCTCGATCTCGCTTTGCAGCAGCTGGCGGGCCGTGTTGGCATAGAAGCGCTCCTGCGCCCGGTCGGCGGCGGTGCCCGCGGGGCCGGTGCCGCTGCCCGCCGTCGTCGGCGCACCGCCTGCGTAGTCGCGCGAGACGCTGCCGGCCGAGAAGGCGCTGGGGCCTTCACCGGCGGCGCCTTCCATCTTCAGGCTCTCCGCGGGCTTGGGCGCCTCGGCCGGCTTGATCTGCTCTTCGCGCATCACCTGCTTGGGCTCGTCCTTGGGCGGCTCGGGCTTCTTCTCGTCCTTCGGGGGCGGCGGAGGCGGCGGCGGCGTGTCAGGCAGGATGGCGATCTTGGCCACCTGGCGCTTGGGGCCCTCGGGCTTGATGCCCTTGACAGCCCACCAGACCGCCAGCCCGAGCAGCAGGCAGGCAGCGGCAACCAGGACCTGGGCGTGAGAGGCCTTCATCAGGTGCCGATCCGGCTCGTCACCAAGCCCATGTTGACGCCCACCTTGTTGCACAGGTCGATGACGGCCACGACGCTGGCGTACTGCGTGCGGGCGTCGCCCTTGATGGCCACAGACATCTGCGCATCCCGGGCCTTGGCGGCGCCGAGTTGCGTTTCCAGTTCAGCCAGGCTGACACCCACGCCGTTCAGCAGCACGGCGCCGTCCGGCATGACCTGCACGATCTTCAGATCGTGCTTCTCGGTGCTTGGCTTGTTGCTCGGCTTGGGCATGCTGATGTTCAGGCCCTGTACCGAGGCGGTCGTCATCAGGATGAAGACGACGAGCAGCACATAGGCCAGGTCCAGCATCGGCGTGACGTTGATGGTGTCGTAGGGCTTGGCGTCGGTATTGACTTGCATGCCTCATTCCCCCGTGGACCGCTTGGTGACCAGGCCGATCTCGGTGATGTCCAGCTGCTTGGCCACTTCCAGCACCTGCATGACCTTCTCGTAGTGCGCGGCCGCGTCGGCCTTCAGCACCACGGGCAGGGCCGGATTGGCGGCCTTGTACTGGGACAGGGTCGAGCGCAGCTGGTCGAGGTCGACCGGGTAGGCATCCAGGTAGAGGCTGCCGTCCGCAGTGATGGTGATGGCACGCGTCTGCGGCTTGGCGAGGTTGTTGGCGGCCTGTGTGGTGGGTGAATTGACCTTCACGCCCTGCACCGAGGCTGTCGTGAGGATGATGAAGGTCACCAGCAGCACGTAGGCCAGGTCCAGCATCGGCGTGATGTTGATGTCGTCATAGGGCTGGTTGTCGCCCTTGATGTCGGCTGACATGGCGTCAATGCGAGCCGTAGAGCTCGGCCACGCGAGTGATGAACTCGTCGATGAAGATCTGCATGTCCGAGGTCGCGTTCTTGATCTGCGCGGCCAGATAGTTGTAGCCAAACAGCGCCGGGATCGCGACACCCAGGCCTGCGACCGTGGCCAGCAGCGCTGCGGCGATGCCCGGTGCGATGGCGTTCACGTTGACGTCGCCCGCGGCGGCAATGGCGGCAAAGGTGATCATCACGCCCACCACCGTGCCCAGCAGGCCCAGGAAGGGCCCGCCGGAGATCGCGATGGTCAGCAGCACCATGCCTGAGTTGAGCTGGGCGTTCTCACGCACATAGTCGGCGTCCACCGAGGCCTTGACCGCGTCCAGCGACGCGCCCGACAGCGGCTTGGCACCGGCCTCGCCCACCTTGCGCTTGGCCAGTTCGCGCACGCCTGCCTGGTACAGCCGGTAGATGGGCGACTGCGGGTGCGGCGCATGCTGCTCCAGGTGCAGCAGGTCGTCGCTCGCCTCGCGAAAGCGCAGCACGAAGCTGCGGTTGGCCTTGGCCACGCGGTTGACCAGCAGGCCCTTGCTGACCATCACCCAGGCCGCGATGGCAAACATCACGGCCAGGATGATGATGACCACCCAGGCATCCACCGTCAGGTTCTTGACCAGGATGCCCATGTAGCCGTGGCTCTCGCCCTCGCCACCGGCGCTGTCCTTGCCTTCGCGGCTGGTGCTCACGAGCTTGCCCTGCGCGCCCTGCGTGCCGACGGCCACGGCCAACCAGTCGGCGCTGCGCAGGGCGGCAGCCACCTGCACTTCATCCATCAGGCCACGTGCGCCTTCGCCCAGGCGCAGGTCGCTGCCCAGTGCGGGTGTGGCCAGGTCTCCCTGGGCGACCTGGGCGCCGTCGATGAACAGCGTCGCCTTGCCCAGGCCCAACCGGAGTGCCACATGCGTCCAGCGCCCCGCGGTGATCTCACCGCCGCTGACTTCGCCGCGCTCGCCACGCACGATCAGCTTGCCGCCGCTGACACGCAAGGTCAGGCCGCCCCAGCCCAGCAGCGTGGCGCGCTGCACCTCATCGAGCTTGATCCACAGGCCGGCGGTGAGTTGATTGCCGGCGTCCACGACCGGCTTGTCCGACAGTGCATAGCCGATGGGCTCGCCGGTCAGGCGGGCGCTGGCGGCCAGCAGCCCGTTGGGCTCGATGCTCAGGCTGCCTTGCGGCCGGACCGCGCCGAGCTGGTCGGCACCGGCGGGCTTGTCGCTGAAATGCAGCGCGATGACCGTGGCGGCGTCAAAGCCTGTGGCGTCGTTCGCCTCGGCAGCAGCCTTGGGATTGCCGCCGTAGACGTAGAACACGTTCTTGTCGCTGCCGGGCAGCACCGTCGGCAGCTGCACCCACAGCACCGCCAGTTCGTTGACGCCGTCGAAGCGCTCGACGCTGAACTTTAGCGGCGTCTTGTCGTCTCCCGCCACCACCCGCAGGTCGCTGCCGTCTTCCTTGGCGGCGGTGAAGTCGAAGTTGCCGGAATGCAGCCGCACCGCGACGGTCACGCCGCTGACGGCTTCCTTGGTCTCCTGGCCTTGGGACGAGGTGTTCAGGGTGATCCTGGTGCGTTCGGTCCAGTCACTGTTCCACCACGCGTGGGCTGAGACGGGAATGAAAGCGGCGAGCAGGAGGGCGGTGAGAGCTTTGCGCATGAAAGGTCCTTCGTGGATCACTGGCCGCTGCCGAAGCCGAGGAACTCCAGCAGCAGGTTGCGGCGGCGGCGGCGCTTCTTCTTGTCGTCGTCCTCGTCGTCGGCGCCGGCGGGCCCGGCCTGGGTGGCGGTCTGCACCGCGTTGGCGGGGGCCGACAGGGCAGCGGGCGGCGGCTCGGCCTTGCCACCGCCGGTGGTCTTGCCGCCGACCTGGATGTCGATGGCATTGACCACCCGTTCAGCGGCCAGCGTGGCATTGCCGCGGGAGCGGATGCCGGCCTCGCCGGCATTGATCTCGCCGGCCGGTGCGAACAGGAAGAGATTGCTGTCGGCGTTCAGCACGGCGATGCCCGAGCCGCTGAACGAGCCGGAGGTGTCAAACACCAGGTTGCCCTGGTCGTCCAGGCGCAGCACGGGCGCGGGTGCACCTGTCACCGTCTTGGCGCCGCGGCCGGCATCGATGTTGCCAGCCGAAGCCCACAGCAGCAGGTCGCCCTTGGCGAGCGTGAAGACCCGCGACTGGTTGACCGCGAAGTCGTCGCGCACGGCGGCGGCGATGGCCCCGCCATTGACCGTGACCAAGCCGAGATCGGTCGGCGACTTGGGGCTGCCGCTGGCGACGATTTCGCCCGCATTGGCGCCGCCGCCCGCGGCCATCAGCGTGATGTCCGCCTGCTGCAGGGTCTTGATCTGGCTGGTGGGCAGCCGCACGTCGCCACTCGGCCGGCTGGCCAGGCCATCGACCGGGAACAGCATGTGGATGGCCGCATAGCCGGGTGCGTAGGCGCGCCAGCGGTCGTCATCGGCCAGTGCGGCGGCGGCGCTGCCGGCGGCTTGCAGTTCACGCACGAGCCGACGGTTCAGCCAGGGGATCTGCTGCATCAGCGGCAGGCCTTCGAACACCGCAAGCGCATCGGCATCGCTGACCGCGCCGGCGCCGAGCTGCAGGCTGCGCACGTAGTCGCCCAGGGCCCGCGCCTCGGCTGGCGTGGCCAGCCGCGCCTGCAGCGCCTGGCGCGTGTCGACGGGCAGGCTCGCCAGGCGCTGGGTCAGCAGGGGCAGCGTGACGGCGTCGCGTTGAGCCTGCGGCAGCTTCTCGAACACGGCCAGCGCCTGCGCCGGGCTCAGCTCGCTCCAGGCCGGCAGCTGGTGGCCTGCCAGGCGGGCAGCGTAG
>JAIPCJ010000233.1 GCA_021738245.1 Methylotenera sp.
GTCGGCGATGGCGGGGTCGTCTTCCAGCAGCAGGATCATGCGCGCCAGCCCCGGGCCAGGGCGGCCACCAGCGCGGCGGCCGGGCCCGGGCTGCGCTGCAGCGGCAGGGCCTGGCCTGCCCACAGGCTGATGAACTCGGCTCGCCCGGCCTTGGCCGCCGCCTGCCGCAGCGGGCGGCTGGCCGCATTGGGTTGCGGGAAGGCGGGCAGGTCGGCGCCGTCGAGCTCGCGCGTGACCCGGTTGACCAGGCCCCGAGCCAGCCGGCCGGAGAAGGCGCGGGTCAGCGTGGAGTCGCTGTCTCCAGCGCCCAGCAGCGCGGCCCGGTAGGCCGGCGACAGCGGGCATTCGTCCACCAGCAGGAAGGCCGTGCCCACCCTCACCGCACTCGCGCCCAGCGCCTGGGCCGCGGCCACGCCACGGGCATCCGCGATGCCGCCGGCTGCGATCACCGGCACGTCGAGCGCGTCCACGAGCTGCGGCACCAGGGCCATCGTGCCGATGCCGGCGCCCTCGGCGCTGCCCAGGAAGCCGCCGCGATGGCCCCCGGCCTCGAAGCCCTGGGCGATCACGCCGTCCACACCGCTGGCCTGCAGCGCCAGGCCTTCACTCACTTGCGTGGCCGTGCCCAGCACGACCAGGCCTTGCGCTTTCAAGGCGGCGACGCGCGCTGCACCGGGGTCGCCCATCACGAAGCTCAGCACGGCCGGTCGGGCGGCCACGGCAGCGGCGAGCTGCGCCTCGAAGTCTTCTTCGTACTGCGCCGGCCGGCTGGGCGGGGGCAGGCCCAGCTCCGCGTGCCAGGGCGCCAGTCGTTCGAGGTAGGCGTCCAGCGCGGCATCGTCGCGTGCCCAGGGTTGCGGGCAGAAGAGATTGATGCCGAAGGGGCGGTCGGTGCGGGCACGGATATCCGCCGCGACCTCGGTGATGCGCGACGGCGCCAGGTAGGCCGCGCCGAGCTGCCCGAAGCCGCCGCCCGCGCTGACAGCCGCCACCAGCGCGGCGCTGGCCGCCTCGCCGGCCATGGGCGCCATCCAGATGGGCGGCAGGCCGAACAGGCTCATCCGACCGTGCGCGCGGCCAGCACGGGAAAGAGCTTGATCAGGCCGTCGGCCAGCAGTTCCACCGCCAGGGCCGCGAGGATCAGGCCCATCAGCCGCGTCATGATGTTGATGCCCGTCTGGCCCAGCACCTTGGCGATTCGGCCCGAGGCCGAGAACACCACGAAGGTCACCAGCGCCACTACCACGCCATAGCCGCACAGCACGGCCAGCTCCCACCAGACGCGGGTCTTGTCGGCGTAGATGACCATGGTGGAGATGGTGGCCGGGCCGGTCAGCAGCGGAATGGCCAGCGGCACGACCGCGATGCTGGCTCCGGCGTCGGCCTTGCTGTTGCCCTCGCTCACGTCTTCCTTGCGGGCTTCGGCGGGCTGGGCGTTGAGCATCTGCAGCGAGCTGATCAGCAGCAGGCAGCCGCCGCCCACCTGGAAGCTCGCCAGGGAGATGCCGAAGAACTCGATGATCTTCAGGCCGAACAGGGCACTCAGTGCAATGACGATGCCGGCCGTGCAGGCGCTCACCAGGATGGTCCTGCGCCGCTGCTGGCGGCTGAAGGCGGCGGTGAAGTGGATGAAGAAGGGCACCACGCCGACCGGATTGACGATGGCCAGCAGCGCAACGAGGGGCTTGTAGATGTCCATGGGCGCGGATTGTGGCGGCTCAGGGCGCGCCGTCGGCGGCAAGTTGGCACAGGTAGTCCAGGCCCGCGGCCCCGCGCACGCCCCACCAGCTCAGCAGCTCGCCATCCACCAGTTGCACACGCGCTTGCGGGCACAAGGCCTGCACCTCGACAAGGTGTTCGGGGCCGAAGCGATAGGGCTCGGAGCTCAACAGCACCCGGTCGATGCCGGCCAGCCAGGGCTCCTGACCGGTCAGCGCCGGGTAGCGGCCGGCGCCATGGTCGCCGCCGGCCACGTCGGGCCAGGTCTGCCAGCCGGCTTCGGCGAGCAGGGTGGCGATGTAGGTGTCGCGGGCGACCGTCATCCAGGGGTCGCGCCAGATCAGGTAAAGCACCCGCTCGGCGGCGTGCGGCAGCGCGCGGCAGCGGGTGAGGGCGGCCCGGAATTCGGCTGACAGCGCGGCAGCCCGTTCGTTCACGCCGGGCACGGCGGCGAAGGCCGCGCGCAGTTGCTCGAACAGCACCAGGTTGTCTTGCGGACGGCAAGGGTGGGTGACGATCAGCTCTGGCACAAATTCGCGCAGCGCGTCGGCCGTCTCGCGCCGGTTTTCATCCACATTGAGGATGACGTGCGTGGGCGCCAGCCGCCGCAGCTTGGAAAGATTCACGTCCTTGGTGCCGCCCACCTTGGGCACGGCGGCCACCACCTCGGCCGGATGCACGCAAAAGCCGGTGCGGGCCACCAGCCAGGGGCCCAGGCCAAGGGCGACCAGCGTCTCGGTCGCGCTGGGCACCAGGCTGGCGATGCGGGGCGTGTTCACTCGCGCTCGGTCGCAGCCAGGTAGACCGCGCAGCAGCCGCGCAGCCACACCAGGGTGGGCAGCACCAGGGCCAGCGCAAACACCACACCGCCGCCGACCAGGGCCGCGGTGCCGAGCGCGCCGCCCTGCAGCGGCACGCCGCTCGCGCCCAGGCCCCGCGGCCCCAGGCCCACCAGGCCCGCGAGCAGCTGGCCCGCCGGCAGCTCCACGCCGGCGCCCAGGATGGCCAGGCCCGTCATCAACCGGCCCCCGCTGACGACGACAAAGCTCACCGCCGCCGTGGCGAGGCCGGTCAGCAGGTAGACGGTGGCCATCAGCAGGGCCGTTTCGGGCAGGCCGTGGCGCAGGCGCTGTCGCAGCAGGGCCAGCACGCTGCCGACGCTGGCGCCGGCCCAGACGGCCGGCCCGGTCAACGGGCCTACCAGCACCACCAGGGTGAAGGCAATGCCTCCCAGCACCAGCACGGCCAGCGGCAGCACCACCGCCAGCAGCGGTGCGCCCACCACCGGCCAGCGCGTGGCCCACAGCAGGCCGGCCAGCAGCACCGCGGCCAGCATCGCCAGCGCTAGGCTGACCAGCACCACCACCAGCACCCGGTGCCCGCAGCGCAGCGCATCGGCGAAGGCGTCCTGCGGGTCGCGCACCGGCAGGCCGCGGGCCTGGTCCATCAGCATGAGGCCGGTGGCATTGACGCCAAAAAAGGCGACAGCCAGCCCCAGACCCAGCCAGACGGCGCTGGCCAGGGCCTGGTCGCGTGCCAGCGCCGACTGGGCCGACGCCAGCAGCAGGCCGGCCATGCACAGCGACGCCAGCAGGGCATAGAGCGCCCGGAAATTGCGCGGCGCGTCGATGCTGGCGATCACGCGGGACAGGGCGGGAAGGAGGCTTGGAGTCATGGCAAAGGCTCGGGGTCGGGATGGTATCGATGACGACGCCGTGACGCCTTTCCATCGCCAGGGTTTGTGCTAGCTCGGAAAAACAACACTTGTCGGAGTGCCGTCCCGCAATCCGGGCACCCCGCCACCATAATGAATTGCCTGTGTCTGGACGCCGCACCTTCGCTTGAATGGTTCACGATGGGTTGAAGCACCACACGGTTTTTTGGTTTTGAGAAGAGAAGGGCTTCCCCATGGGAAACAAGCTTTACGTGGGCAACCTCGCCTACAGCGTGCGTGACGAATCGCTGCAGGAAGCGTTCGGTCAATTCGGCAGCGTGACCTCTGCCAAGGTCATGATGGATCGTGAAACCGGCCGCTCCAAGGGTTTCGGTTTCGTGGAAATGGGCTCCGACGCGGAAGCTCAAGCTGCCATCAACGGCATGAACGGTCAGGCCCTGGAAGGCCGTGCGATCGTGGTCAACGAAGCCCGTCCTCGTGAAGAGCGTCCGGGCGGCTTCGGCGGCGGTGGCCGTTCGGGTGGCGGCTACGGCGGTGGCGGCGGCTACGGTGGCGGCGGTGGCCGCTCCGGTGGCGGCGGCTACGGCGGCGGCGGTGGCGGCGGCTACGGTGGTGGCGGCGGTGGCTACGGCGGCGGTGGGCGCTCGGGCGGCGGCGGCTACGGTGGCGGCGGTGGCCGCTCCGGTGGTGGCGGCGGCTACGGCGGTGGCGGTGGTGGCTACGGCGGCGGTGGCCGTTCGGGCGGCTACTGATCTCCCGGCCTCACGGCATGCAAAAGCAAAGCGCCTTCGGGCGCTTTGTTCGTTTCTGCCTGACGTTTTTGTGCCCGTTTTGTCCCTGTTTTTGTTCCCGCTTCGTTCCTGCCTTGTTCCCGCTTTTTGCGCGTGGTTCTGCCAGCGCCGTGGCCAGCGCTGTTGCCGCGTCCGTTGACGTCACTCAATAGCTGAGCGTGGCCTTGGCAAAGACTTCGCTGGCCCGCACCCGCCCAGGCTGCGCGTGGCTGCGGTTGAGCCCCAGGCTGAGCACGCGGGCGATGCCCACGCGGTGCTGGAACATCAGCGACAGCACGCGCCCGGTCTCGTCCAGCACGGGCAGGCCGGCGCCGGCATCGGCCCGGCGTGTGAACCGCGTCTGCTGCCGGATCAGTCGCACGGAATCCCGGGCACTCAGGTGCAGCACCACAAGGGTTTGCGCGCTGCGGTCGGTGAAGGCCCGTCGGCCGTCCGGCCCGTTCACCCAGCCCAGGCCGAAGCGCTGGTCCAGTTCCAGCCAGCTGCCGCCCGGCAGGGGCTGGCGCCATTGGGCCTGCAGCTGGCCCTGGGCGCCGAGACCGACCCGATCGGCGTCGACATCCAGGCGCCGGCCCCATTCCACCTCGGCGTTGACGTAGTTCAGCCACTCGCCGGGGTTGGACTCCACACCCAGCAGCAGCGTGCGGGTCGCATGCAGTGCGCCGCCGCTGCGGGCGCGATGGCTGTCCAGCCCGACATGCCCCCACACGCCGGTGTTGCGAGCGGTGGCGAACCAGAAGCCCGGCTGCACCAGCCGATCGACCACCTGACCCGCCGCCACGCCCAGCGCCGGGTCGGCCAGGGTGCGGGTCTCCTGGAGCTTGAGCTGCAACTCGTGGTCGTGCAGGTCCAGTCCGGCAAAGGCCCGCTCGCCCAGCCGCAGATAGCCGAAGGCCGAGGCGCGGCGCACGCCGCTCTGGCTGACGAAGCCGTTGTCGTTTGCGAAGCGTGGACTGATCTCCTCCACATTCACATGGGCCACCCAGTCCGCATCGCGGTGTCGCCAGCCCACCCAGGCGCGATGGCCCTGCTGTCGGCCGACGCGCTGGACTTCGCCGTCTTCGCCCAGCGCGAGCGTGGTGGACGACAGCAGCAGGTGGCCGCGCCACTGGTCGTTGTCGCCAGCGCGCCAGACGCCGTCGCTCCCGACGACATGCGTGGACAGTCCATCCCCAAAATCTCGGGTTGACAGCAGGCCGGCCAGCCCAATGCTGCCGAGCTGCACCCGGCCGCGCGCGAAGCTCGCGAGCGAGTCACGGGGCTGCAAGCCGCTGCGCGTGGCGAAGGCGCCCGCCCGCAGCAAGGTGCCGCCGCCCGCGTCGCGCAGATGCAAGGCCGTGGCCTCTGCGCCGGCGCCGCGCCAGGTGGCGCGCAGGCCCCAGTCGGGGTCGGTGATGGCGCGGGTGTAGAAGGCCGCGAGGCTGCGGTTCTCGCCCGACTCGTCGGGCTGGGTCGGGCCCACCACATCGGCGCTTTCAAGAAAGAAGGGGCGCTTTTCCGGCACGCTCAACGCGAAGCGGGTGTTGCCGGCAAGCTGGGGCGCGTCGAGCTCGACCTGCGAGAAGTCGGGGTTCAGGGTGGCGTCCAGCACCCAATCGGCCCGGGGGCGCCACTTGATCTCGGCGCCGAGCGATGTGCGGCGCTCGCGGCGGCTGCCTTCGGCGTCCCTGCTTTCGCGGGTGCTGCGCAATGTCAGCTCGGGGCGCAAGCTCAGGAAGCTGCGCTCGCGCACCTGCTCAACCAGGTCGGCCAGGCCGTCCAGCGGCTGCATCTCGGCGATGAAGCTCAGCGCGTCCTTGGTCAGGCGCGGCGCGCTCACGTCCAGCGTGCGGTCTTCTCGCGGGATGTTGCGCGCAACGAGCACCTGCCAGGGGGCGCCATCGCGGTGCGGGAAGCGCAGCGTGGCCAGCGGCCAGCGCAGCTCGATGCTGTAGCCGTCAGGCAGGCGGGCGGCGGCG